>CAYFSR010000044.1:3665-16243 GCA_964345785.1 uncultured Eubacteriales bacterium
ATGAAGCTATCTATACCCTGGCTATGGACATTAGTAAAATTCCTTCCATGACAGGAAATGAAGAGCAGAAGGCAAATTACATTTTAGAGAGATTAAAAGAATTTGGCTGTGACGCCCCATATATTGATGAGGTTGGAAACGTTATATATCTACATAATGATAAAACGGGAGACTCATTCGTCCAAAATAACGTCATTGTTTTTGCTGCCCATATAGATACTGTATTTCAGGATGTATGGGAGATTAATCCTGTTATTAAGGATGATAGAATTTATGCCCCTTCTATTTTGGACAACTCTATTAATGTTGCTGGACAGATGTACTGCATAAAAATGCTAAAGGACCTGAATATAGATTTAGAAAAACCTATACTCTTTGTTTTCGATGTAGGGGAAGAAGGCTTGGGGAACTTAAAAGGAATACGGCATGCTGTAGACCAATGGAAATATAGAATTGAAGCTGTAATCGCTCTAGACTTGGGATATGAATCAGTAGTAGACACTGCTGTAGGTTCAAGACGATATGCTGTTACTATTCAAACTGAAGGCGGTCATAGCTGGGGAGATTTTGGAAACCAAAGCGCAATTCTACATGCTTCAAAAATTATCGATGATATTTACAAGATAAAGGTACCTGTAAGCCCTAAAACCACTTACAATGTTGGCATTATAAAAGGTGGAACTTCTATTAACACCATTGCACAGGATGTAGAAATTGCAGTAGATTTACGATCTATTGATGAAACATCACTTGAACAGTTGTACAAAGAGTTTATGAGCATTATTGAAAAACATGAATCGGATCAAGTTAGAATTTCGATACAAACCCTAGGCGAAAGACCTTGTGGGAAAACTTCACATGACAGCGACTTAATAAAGAAATTAATGGAGATAAGGCAAGAATTTGGGATGGCTATGAATTTTAATGCTAGCAGCACAGATGCCAATTATCCCATCAGTTTAGGCATTCCATCTGTATCTTTTGGAGTTGCGCAAGGGAAAGGGGTTCATACCCTTGATGAATACCTTATAGTTGAATCAGTTAAAACTGGTATGAATCATTTAATGAGCTTTGTTTGTAGATATGTAGGTATCAAGTGATACCCAATGTGGATGCTGACTTTATGTGTACAATTTACTTGTACATGATACCGTGAAGAAGTGACTAGAAAACTGTTATGTAGATAAGACGATCATGCAAAACAAATTATTGGTAGGAAGAAAGGTGGCGTAGAAGGAGTTCTCCTCCCACGACTAAAGTCACGGGTCTCAGAACTCTAATGTTTATGAAGGAAATACGTTGGGGAATTATCGGTTGCGGTAAAGTAACTGAAGTAAAAAGTGGACCTGGTCTTCAACAAGCTGAAGGCTCGAGATTAGTAGCAGTTATGAGGCGCAATGGTGAGCTTGCTGAAGATTATGCTAAGCGTCATAATGTGCCCAAATGGTATGATGATGCAGAGGAGTTAATAAATGATGATGAGGTTGATGCAGTATATATAGCTACTCCGCCTGCTTACCATAAGGAATATACTTTAGCAGTTGCAAAAACTAAAAAGCCTGTGTACGTAGAAAAACCTATGGCGCTTAACTACGATGAATGTCAGGAAATGATAGAAGCCTGTTCTGAAGCAAAGGTTCCGCTATTTGTTGCTTATTACAGAAGAGCTTTACCGCGCTTCCTAAAAATAAAGGAACTTCTAGATAACAATGTTATTGGTAATATAAAATTTGTTTCTACTGTTCAATACAGGAAACCATCCCCGGTGGACCTGGCCGAATTGTCCTGGCGTACAGATCCGAAAATAGCAGGAGGAGGATATTTCTTCGACGTAGGCTCTCATACTCTGGATATTATTGATTATTTGCTGGGGCCTATAAAAGAAGTCAGCGGTCATGCATCAAATCAAGCAGGGCTATACCCGGCAGAGGATATAGTTACTGGTTCATATGTTTTTGAATCTGGTGTCCATGGTTCAGGGATATGGTGCTTTACCGCCCATAATGGACAGGAAATGAATGAAATAATAGGAGATAAAGGTAAAATATCATTTTCCACCTATGGAACGGAGCCTGTTCGAGTTCTAATAGATGGAGAAGAGACATTGTATCCTATCGACAACCCTGTGCATATACAGCAACCACTAATTCAGACAGTAGTGAATGAGCTATTAGGAAAAGGAACATGTGACAGCACAGGAATAAGTGCTGCCAGAACTAGCTGGGTGCTGGATAAGATGGTAGGGAAGCGATAGATCTTTGATTGAATGTATATATTTGAGGAGATGACGTATTGATTAGGAAAAAAAGATTTTTAATGTTAATTGTTATGAGCTTATTTTGTTTGATGCTTTTTACATCCTGTTCCATGGGTAGTTCTTATAAATTCGGATTTATAGATAAGTCTGGAGACTTTATTATTGACCCTCAATTTGATGGAGCATATTCTTTTACTGAAGGTCTCGCTGCGGTTAAGTCAGGAAATGATATGTATGGCAAATGGGGATTTATAGATACAAACGGTGAACTGGTAATAGACTACAAGTATGATCAAACACGATTATTTAACGAAGGTCTGTGCCCAGTAAGAGAAGGTGATGAAAACGAAGCTAAGTGGTCTTTTATTGATAAGGATGGTAATAAAGTGATAGAGGGTGACTACAAGGATGCTTCAATATTTGTAGAGAGAATGGCTCCTGTTAAGTTTCCAGAATCAGATAAGTATGGATTCATAGATTCTGAAGGCAATACGGTTATTGAACCTAAATTTGATATTGCATCAGTTTATAGTGAGGGATTAGCCATTTATGGCGAAGGATCGGGCAATAATGTTGATATTGGCATAATTGACAGGGAGGGTAATATTGTTATTGAAGCACAATATGCTTATTGCGGTGCTTATAGTCAAGGTTTAAGCAATGTTAAACTGTCCAGATCGGATAAGACAGATTGGGGATTTATTGATAAAGAAGGTAATCTGGTTATAGAAGCAAAGTATGCTTATGCTTATGGATTTACTGAAGACCTGGCTGCTGTTAGAGTAGGCGATGTTAATGACGGCAAATGGGGATTCATAGATAAAAAAGGGGAAATAGTAATTGAACCTCAATTCACTCAGGCATTATCCTTTAATGAAGGAGTTGCAGCTGTTATGACTGGAGACGAACGTAACGGTAAATGGGGATATATTAATAAAAGCGGAGAATTTGTAATCGAACCTCAATTTGGAAGTGCAGGCAACTTTGTTGAAGGCATGGCACCTGTCGGTGTTGAATAGTAGCTGTTCATTGAAAAAATTACAAAAATATATACAAGATTTTGAGTTAACGTATTAACTGCTAAACAAAACTGATTTGGAGAATAAAAATGAAAATTGGATTAATTGGTCTACCTATGACTGGCAAGACTACATTTTATAATTTACTCACAGAAAACCATGGAAACACCTCTGCTTCATATAAGACAGAGGCAAGCATAGGCACTGTTAAAATACCTGACTCGAGAATAGATTACTTGGCCTCTGAATATAAACCGAAGAAAACAACATATGCAACGCTGGAGGTAACAGATATTCAAGGGATAACTCCAAGCTCTTCTGGGATGAACTCATCGGGTTTTCACTTCTTAGAAGCAGTACGGAAGGTAGATGCCCTCGTTCATGTTGTGCGTGCATTTCATAATGACGAGGTAATCCATGCAGAAAATGAAATTGATCCCATAAGGGATATAGAGACGGTCAACCTAGAGCTATTGTTTGCTGATTTGGCAGTAATTGAAAACCGCATCCATCGTATAGAAACAGGTAAAAAGATAACAAAAGAGAATCAACAGGAGCTTATTGTGCTAAATAAGTGCAAGGAATGCCTGGAAAACGAAAAACTCATCAACAGCCTTGAATTATCCGATGAGGAAAAGCCCTTCCTAAAAACCTTTAACTTTTTGACGGAAAGACCGATGATCCTCTTGGTTAATATGGACGATGAACAATTCGCTTCCGGTGATTACCCCAAAAAGGCCGAAGTTACTCAATATGCATCAGAACGAAATATACCATTAATCCAGGTATGCGCAAGGACAGAGTTAGAAATAAGTGAGTTGGAATCAGAGGACAGAGAGATGTTTATGCAGGAACTGGGATTGACGGAACCTGGTATAAACAAGCTTGCTTCAGCTGTATATGAACTTTTAGATCTCATATCTTTCCTTACTGTTGGAGAGGATGAGGTACGGGCTTGGACTATCAAAAAAGGTACCACTGCTAAAAACGCCGGAGGCAAGATCCATACGGATATCGCCCGGGGCTTTATCAGAGCTGAGGTAGCAAAATACAATGACTTCTTCGAGCACGGTTCTATGGTCAAGTTGAAGGAGAAGGGCTTGCTTAAGTTGGAGGGGAAAGAGGCCATAATCGAGGATGGGGATATTATTAACTTCCGCTTTAATGTCTGATTGAAAATATAAGGGGGAAAGGCAATATGAATTTAAGTGATTTAAATAAGTTAGGCATAAACAATATTGTTTCCTATAACAAAAGTCAACTCGAAACCTACATCGATAATCTTACAAAGAAAAATCTTGCCAAAGGCGATGTTACTAGGAGTAAAATAAAAACAGCAGAAGATTTAGAAGAGCATCAATCTTCTGTAAAAGACTCATTTTTACGTGCAATAGGCGGCTTACCTCAAAAAAGTGACTTGAAGGTTACAATCACTAAGACCCAAGTTGTAGATGGCCTAATTTGTGAGAGTCTAATCTTAGAAACACTTCCTGGTTTTTATGCCACTGCAAATGTATACAAACCTGAAAATGCAGAAGGCGTCTTGCCTGCAGTTTTAATGGTGTGCGGTCACTCTGCTCTTGGAAGATTAGCCGATGTTTATCAAAGAGTTCAAAGGTGCATCTCGAAAGCTGGGTTCGTAGTTATGGGCCTGGACCCGATTGGACAAGGTGAAAGGATTACCTATATAGAAGAGAATCAAAAAGACTATGCAGTAGGACCAAGCACAAATGAACATGAGTATGCAGGCGTTCAATGTTTGATGACAGGAATAACGATTACCCGCTATTTTGTTCACGATGGCATTTGCGCATTAGACTATTTGGCAAGTCGTGATGATGTTGACGAAAAAAGAATCGGAGTAACCGGCTCAAGTGGTGGTGGAACTCAAACATCCATGCTCATGATGGCTGCACCTGAAAAAATAGCAGCAGCTGCACCTGGGACATTTATTACTGACAGAGAAGCTATTTTATATTCAAGAGGTCCACAGGATTTGGAACAAATCTGGCCTGGTATGGTTGCTGATGGTTTTGATCACGCTGACATCCTAGCATGTATGGCGCCTAAACCTGTTATGCTGTTAACGGATGATTCCGACTTTTTTCCCTTGGAAGGCACAGACAGAACTATAGCAAAGGCAAAACCTTTATGGGAGATATTTAATAAGGGTGATGCTCTGGAGATAGCTACAGATGCATCTTTACATGCATATACATGGAATCTAGCCAATGCGGCTGCAGATTTCTTTTCCCGGGTTTTAAAAGGCATTCCCCGCCAGTATATGGAAAACATATCAGTTAGTGATCCTAAAGACCTCTATGCGACAGAGACTGGTAATATTGTAAGATCCCTCAATTCAAGAATTATACATGATTTTGTAAAAGATGAGCTAAAAGAGATTGACCTGCTAAAAGATAATTTGTCATTTAATGAACAACGGGAAAACGCAAAAAGTTTTATAGACAATCAAGTTAACAGTTACGAACCATATCCTTTGTATATTAAACGATCTTACAACAAAACGGGTGTTCTAAATCTTGAAATGGAGCTATTTACGTGGTTCCAGCAGGAAGGACTACTTAGTTTTGGAGCATTGTTAAATACTCCTGGTGTGAATCCAAAGAAAATAATAATAGCAGCCTGGGAGGGTGGTGTCTCCATGCTCCACTGCAATTTGGATAAAATTATGGAGTATTGTGAGGATGGCTGCGGCGTTTTTGTTATTGATCTTGTCGGGACCGGTTCTCTTAGTAACGATTATTATAAAGAAAAAGAACCGGATTATTTCTTTACAAAGTTCGTAAACTTTGCGAACAATCTGCTCGTAAATGGTGACAATATTGTGGCTATGCGGGTAAGGGGAATATGCCGCGCATTGGATGCTCTAGAAGAGATCACAGGAGTAAATACAGATTTTGGAATCATGACTAAAGGCAAGTACAATCTATATGCACTGATGGCCAAGCTTGTTGATGATAGAATTCGCTTTATAGAAGAGTATGAGCCATTAGAAAATGTTAGATACATAGCAGAGAGAAAATATTACAATCACCACAATATAAGGTCATTAGTCATGTCCGGAATGCTAAGGTTTTTTGATATTGAAGATTTACGCAAGTATTAGGATGAGTGCTGAGTCTTTTTATGTACAATCAATTCATTAATATATAAGATATCTCAGAGTAGGAGGGTATTATGGATAAGGTTTATATAACTCATACCGATTTACAAGTTAGCGGAATCTGTATGGGTACAGCAGATTTAGGAAGCGTAATAAGCCAAGAAGATAGTTTTAAACTATTGAATCTATTCTATGAATATGGAGGGACGTTTCTAGATACTGCAATTTCTTACGCAGATTGGATAGCAAATGCAGAGAGAAGTGCAAGTGAAAAGACTATTGGCCGATGGTTAAAAAAGCATAGTTTGCACAACGAGATTGTTGTAGCAACAAAAGGTGGTACCTTTGCTCCAAACACCCTCCGTGCACAACTATCTAAAGAAGAATTAGATTTACAAATTGAGCAAAGCTTACGTAATTTGGGGTTAAATACTATCGATCTATATTTACTGCACAGAGATGATGAAAAAAGACCTGTAGAAGAAATTATGGACACATTGTTTTCCCATGTAGATAAAGGGAACTTAAGATATGTAGGATGCTCTAATTGGACTTTAAGAAGAATAAAGCTGGCCAATGAATATGCAGAAAAATGTGGCAGGTTGGGATTTGTTGCAGTTTCCGATAGGTGGTCGTTAGCAAAATATTATCCAAATACTGACCCTACGATGCTGGATATGGATATAGATAAGTGGAATTACTGTAAAGATAAAGAAATTACGGCAATCCCATTTAAAGGCTTGGCAAATGGATACCTGACCTATCTTGCAACAGGCGTTAATGTAGATAAACTTAAGAATGCATATGGTTTGAAGATTAACTTAAAAATTGCAGATGGAGCGAAAGAATTAGCCATGGACAAAAATGTAAGTGTAACAGCTATTTCCATAGCGTATTTGCGTTCACAACCATTTGTAACAATTCCAATTACCGCTTTTAGCACCCAAGAACAACTGTCAGAGATAATGGAAGGTGTTGACTTAGGATTGTCGAAGTCTGAATTAGACTACTTAAACTTGTTACGATAAACCTGAAGTAATCCATACAGCCATACAGGCATAGATAAATCGAAAGTTGAGGGGTTAAATTGAAAAACACAATGAAATTTACTGCAGCAGGAGATGCTCTGGTACAGCGCAGACTACCAGGTGCATACGATGGATTTAAGGAAGTCGCCGATTTTATCAACAAAGGTGACATGCGGTTTATTAATCTGGAGACTACCCTGCATAGAGGCGAATGCTTTGCTTCCCAGTTCAGTGGTGGTTCCTGGCTTTGGACTTACCCTGAAGTACTGGAGGATCTGAAGGAATTTGGATTCAATACCCTGTCATTTGCCAATAATCATACGATGGATTATTCCTATGATGGCTTGTTAAAAACATTGGATTCAGTGAATGAGTATGGCTTTGTCAATGCAGGTGTTGGCCACAACCTGGGAGAAGCTGCCGCCCCTGCTTATTTAGATACTCTTTCTGGTAGAATCGCCTTAATTAGTGTAGTATCTACATTCAAGCCTCCTGCCATGGCTGGAGAGCAATCACGCAGAATCATAGGGAGACCCGGCGTAAATGGATTAAGGTATAGCGAAAAATATCAAGTAACAGCAGATCAAATGGAAGCTCTAAAGAAACTAGCAAAAGAGACAAATATAAATGGATATAATGACATTGTACGGTCAGAAGGTTATCTCCCTGAGCTTCCAGAAGGTTGTTTTGATTTCAAAGATATACGCTTTGTGCTAGGGGATGAAACAAAACGTATAAGTAACGTGAATGAAACTGATATGGCCCGGGTAGAAAAAGCAATTTATGAGGCTCAGCTTCAGGCAGATTATATCGTTATCTCTGTTCATTCTCATGAGATTCAAGGCACAGACAAAGCAACACCGGACGATTTCCTACGTGAGTTTTCACATAGATGTATCGATAAAGGTGCTCATGCAGTAGTAGGCCATGGACCACATCTCTTAAGGCCGATTGAGATTTATAAGCAAAGGCCTATATTCTATTCACTAGGTGACTTTATATTACAAAATGAAAATATTGAGTTTGCACCAGAAGATTTCTATGCAAACTATGGTTTGGATTCCAATGCAACCATGCATGAACTATTCAAAAAGCGTTCCAATAATTTTACTCGAGGGCTGTACACCAATCACGTAATGTTCGAAGCTGTAGTGCCATATTGGGAAATGGAGAATGGAGTTCTTAAAAAGCTTGAGCTTTTACCTGTCGAATTAGGGTTCGGACAACCTCGTTCCACTGGTGGATGGCCAAAACCGGTAGGTAATGTGGAATTTGTAGATCGACTCATCGATATGTCCAAGCCTTACGGTACCAGCATGAAATTTGAAGATGGAGTTATTAAAGTAATGTAGTGCAGACGACTCTGTCTGCCCTAACTATAAATATAAAATGAGAAAGGGTGAAGAAAAGATGAATGAAGAACAACAAAAAGATCAAATAATATGGGGTTACCTATTACACTTAGGCTATAACATGTGGCGTGAAAAGGATGCATTTAAAAGTGCTGAGTATACCACGGCAAGCGATGTGCTGCGCTTGGATAAAGATGTATGGGATGAGCTGATTGAAAAGATGGCCGTTTCCGGTGTAAACACAGTGGTCATTGACTTGGGCGAAGGCGTGAAATATGAATCCCATCCCGAGTTGGCTGTAGAAGGCTCCTGGAGCGTAGATTTACTTAGATCAGAATTAGCCAAAATTCGAAAGTTAGGCATTAATCCTATTCCGAAATTAAATTTTTCTACAACACATGATGAATGGTTAGGAGACTACTCCAGGGCGGTATCATCAAAGAAGTATTATGAAGTATGCAGAAACCTCATACAGGAAGTAATAGAAATATTTGATACTCCAGATTTCTTTCACATAGGAATGGATGAAGAAACCATACAGCATCATAGATATCATAATTATACTGTTTTACGCAAGGGGGAATACTGGTGGAAAGATTTCTACTTCTACGTAAATGAGATTGAAAAGAAAGGCGTTCGCTCCTGGATTTGGTCAGACTACATTTGGAACCATGAAGAAGAATTCCTTAAGAAGATGCCTAAATCGGTACTTCAGAGCAACTGGTATTATGGTGGATTTCCAGCTAGAAATGAGACTGAGGAAAACTATATTCGTGCATATGAAATCCTTGCTAAAAATGGATTTGACCAGGTACCGACGGGAAGCAACTGGTCCAGTGGTTGTGATTTGAACTTCGTTAGAACTGTTGAATATTTTAGAGACAATATTGATACAGAGAATTTAAAAGGATTTATGCAAGCTCCGTGGAAACCAACAGTTCATCCGACAAAGTATCGTCATTATGAAGCTATAGAGCATGTAGGACAAGGAAGAGAGATTTATAGTAAAAGACGCTAAGACAATTGGATAACTAAGAAACTAGTTATTGTTCATAGCTGTCGAATTAAATAATAAATATATTCCATTCGCTGTTGCGCTCACGAATCACTCTAAAGCTCATCTCAGCAGAAAATCCTACACCTTCCGAACTCACTGCGTTCAAACAGGCGGAAGTTGCTTAACGGATTTTCTGCTGATATTCGCTAAGATTGATAGCCGTTCCCGCAAAGGCTCATTACATATGGTTTATTATTTTATGGCTCTGAACAATAACAAAGAGATTTGCAGCAATTAGCAATTCATTAGACCTTTTATAAATAGATATTCTTAAAGCAGGGGGAGCTTTAAAATATGGATATTGTTACAAAACAAGATATCATAGAGGCACTGGAGCGACTTGGAATAGAAGCTGGTGATATCGTCCTTGTTCATTCATCTTTAAAAAGCATGGGATACGTAGAAGGTGGAGCGGAGACTGTTATCGAAGCTTTTCTGGACATTCTTACACCTGAAGGCACCCTTGTTATGCCAACTCTAGTACAGAAGGATTTTGCAAATGCATATAAAACCTGGGATTTAAACAAACCTTCTGATACAGGATACATAACTGAGGTTTTTCGTAAGTATCCTGGCTCTATTCGAAGTGACCAGGCAACACATCCTGTTTCAGCAAAGGGGAAAATGGCGTTTTATCTTACAGAAGGACATACAGCTTATGGAGAGCGGTATGGTATTTATGGGGATACGCCATTTTGCGTTTCCTCTCCATGGCAGAAGCTATGTGATCTAAATGCAAAAGTTGTTATGGTTGGTGTAACTTTGACCTATAATACCTCAAAACATCTTATTGAGTATATTCTCGTAGACGAAAAACTAAAATCTATAGCTGATCCTAATAAACGTGACGAAGAGAAGAATAAGTTAAGGCATCACTCAAAACCCTATGAGGAAGGGCAAATTTGGCCGTTTTTTAACGGACCGCAACATCAAGAAGCAATTGATAAAGCGGGGTTACTTAAATCTACAAGCTGCGGGAATGCAAGCTTTTACACATATCGAGCTGGTGATACAGGAAAATTAATTTACAAGCTAGGCAAAGAAAACCCTGAAGAATGGTTTACGCCTGAAGCTGCCAGGTGGCTGATGGATGAGTAGGAGACTAACGCTTTAATTTTGTTATTCCGAGTTTACGAGGAATCTTTACAGGAAGAATACCTCGCAAAGCACATAATGAGACTGTCATTCCGAGTTTACGAGGAATCTTTACGAGAATTTTATGATAGAAATTGACGTCGCAGGCACTAAATAGTAACAATAAAGGAAGTCGAGGATACCCATAATGAGCAAAGAATACAATATACAAGAAGTTTTTAACAAGGTCGATTCACATTATGAGGAGTACAAACAGTTTTGGATTGATATATGCAATATCCAAAGCTTCTCCACAGATAAATCGGGGGTAAACGATGTTGCAAAGCATGTAGGGAAGTTTAGCGCAGAAAAGAACTTTCAGGTAAAAGAACGCTCTTTTGAAAATGCTGGCATGTGTTTGAGCATATATACAGTGGAGCAAAGTAATTTGCCGGGAATTGCTCTATTGGCACATATGGATACTGTACATGAGGAGGGCAAGTTTGGGAATCCACCAGTAAAGGTTGATAATGAATATATCTATGGACCAGGTGTATGTGACTGTAAGGGAGGAATCGCAGTTGCCTTGCTTGCCATGCAAGTGCTGCAGGATATAGGATATAACAAACGACCTTTGAAGCTCATACTAACAGGTGACGAAGAGGTTAGTAATTCATTATCAGGTAGAGGCAGCGTAGATTTTATTTGTGACGAAGTTCGAGGTTATGCTGCCGCCATTAATTGTGAAGGCGGAGAAGAGGGCAAGATAACAGTGGGTCGAAAGGGTATTCTCAAGTTGAAGGTTGATGTTAAAGGTAAGGCATCACATGCAGGCTCTGCCTATTTTGAAGGGGTTTCTGCAATTAAAGAAGCTGCTCATAAGATTATCGAGATAGAGAAGGCAAGTAACCAGGATAGAATAACTTACAATTGCGGGGTAATACAAGGCGGTGAGGTAGCTAACACTGTACCACATCATTGTTCATTTATACTGGATATCCGTTATGTTAATCAAGACGATCTGGAAGAAGCAATTAGACATATTGAAACCATAGCAGCTCATTCTTTCATTCCTGGAACTAGCGCAACAATTACTGAGTTAGGTAGACGTTTACCAATGGAGCTGAAAGAGGAGAATGTTAAGCTATTTGAACAGATCAGTTATGCCAGCAGTAAATACGGTTTAGAGCCCGTGGAAAAGTTGTTCAAGGGTGGAGGTTCAGATTCTGCATATACAGTTCTTGCAGGCGTCCCATCTGTAGACTCTCTAGGAACAATAGGTGATGGAATACATACGATTAATGAGAGGTCAACACTTGCTTCTCTTACTTCTCGTGCAAAGCTTCTAGTTGCAACAATATTAGAATTGCCAGATGGTTTTCATGGCTGAGTAACGGATAAAATACAGTGAAAAAGTGAACCCTATATAGGTTTTTTCAGGACAGAAGAATGTTACAGGTCAGGGCTGTAATTCAGAGCGCAGCGAAGAATCTGTGCTAACTATTAACATCTATTCGGTAACTAGAGATTTAAGAGAAACTACAATATAGCACAAAGGAGTTACAATATGGATAAAAGTTGCTACAATCCTAATCAATTCTTGGATTACGATAATGATTCAGATATGATTCAAGCTGCAGTGGATGCGGCAGAGAAAACAGGTGCAA
>CAYFSR010000045.1:0-14931 GCA_964345785.1 uncultured Eubacteriales bacterium
GAACATGAAAATGATGTTAATGATAGGATAACTGACGATAACGAAACCGTAGAGACTACTGAGAGAAAAATTGAAACTGTAGAGACTGTTGTAGACAATGGAGAATTCATAGAGACAGTCATTATTGAGGAAAGTAGTGAAGAATAAAAAGGTATCTGCTAATGGACTTCCGTCAATAATAATTAATGGCATGAAATTAATATAGTTGGGAAAAGATATTAACGAGTTTAGAACCCAAATATGCTATTTTAGATTTGACGAAAGGAGTGGATATAAATGGCAGACAACATGGACCAAGTAAGAAGAGAAGATGAGGGCAGGGAAGACAAAGGCTGGGTAGGAGTTGTAATACGTTTTATAGTAGCAGCCATTGTTTTAATGGTTACAGCTTGGTTAACGCCTGGGTTTTCATCAATGAGGTTTGGAACCGCCTTAATCGCAGCTTTGGTAATTTCGGTTATAGATTGGGCTGTACAGCGAATTTTCAAGATAGATGCTTCCCCCTTTGGCAGGGGAATTGTCGGATTCATTATTTCCGCTGTAATAATCTATATTACACAATTCCTGGTTCCAGATATGAGCATCACCATTTGGGGAGCCATCATTGCAGCTCTAATTATTGGTATCATTGATGCAATAATCCCCACTCGTGTAATGTAATCTAAATCCATAGTTAGAAGGGCAGTGGAGTATCCACTGTCCTTTTTACAATCATGATTCCTTGTCATGCTGGCTTTTTTACTGTATAATGAAAAGGGAAAAATCTAACTATTAGAGGGCGTGAGGTTAGAAACATGGCAAATGATGATGTGTGTAACATGAAACAAGACTTGCTGACTCAGCTTATTGAACTGATCAACAACAGTGAAGATATCCAAATAGACGAAATTCCAGAATACCATCTTTATATATCTCAATTGGAGGAATTTTTCGACAGGAAGCTTAAAAAAAGCAGCGGAGACGAAGATGAGCGCAAAGCCATATCTAAAACCATGATTCAAAATTACATAAAAGATGGTTTGCTGATGCCGCCAGAGGGAAAGTCTTACAACAGCAGTCATGTTATTTTGCTAACCCTTATTTATAATCTCAAGTACATACTTTCCATTCGTGACATCCGAAGACTCCTTAACCCTATACTTTTAGATATAGAAAATGAAGACAGCGCAATGGAAATAGAAAGCTTGTATGAAAGATACCTTGAGCTTAAGCAGGATTCTATTCAAAGTCTTAATTCAACTTTGGAAAGCTTGACTGTTAAAGTAGATAAGCAGTTAGATGAGGGTAATAATTCTGAGGAAGAGGAGCTGCATCATAAACTTTTACTTTTTATTTCAACCTTAGTTTCGGAAGCCAATCAAAGAAAAAAAATTGCCGAATTCCTTATCGAAAAATATTTTAATATAGAGAATTAACACTTTCTCGGTCCGGACATACTCTTCCGGACTAAATTATTTTTAGGCTTACATAAAAGAGCCAAAGATGCAAAGAATAAATTGTGGAAATTGTAAAAATATTCGAATTCATCTTAAAAATGGTTGAATAATAGTTTGCTGCACTATACAATATAGTTAACAAAAATAAATAAGCGGTTTAAGGCCATTATTTACTTGGCAGATCCGTCAGAGGAGGAGACGTAGTTGAGCAAAAAAGTTTCTCGGGGAAGAAGAACACGTCCCCAAAAGCACAAAGCCAATCCTCTTATGGGGAACTACATAATACCTACTGAGCATGCCATTAAGCGCTATCAAGAACGTATTCGGATGATGAATCAACGCAAGACACAAAATGCTATAATTGAAGGTGTCAAACATAGCCGTCTCATCGCGCTTACCAAATACGGTGATAGAGAAATCAGGGAAAACAGAGGTATAGTATTTGTTTGTGAAATGCAGGGAAGTCAGTTGTATGTAATTACAGTCTTAATAAGCGAAGTAGATTTGCGTTTTGTTATCTAGGGGATAACAGTGTACAAAAGATTAGAAATTCTAGCTTTACTTTATAGTAGGTAAGGTATGGTTTGATTCTGTATTTAATAGATAATTTAATTACTATTTGTTATAACGAGCTCAATTTGCTTGTTTTTTTTTGATTCCAGTGTATAATAAAGAAAAACATAATTCTAGATGTGAGGCGAATTACTAATGAGAAATTTAACTATGATGACCGACCTTTATCAACTAACCATGATGTATGGCTACTATAAAACCAATAATCACCGACGACAAGCTGTGTTCGATATGACGTTTCGCCAACCTAACACTAACAGTGCTTACGCCATAGCAGCAGGCTTGGAACAGTTTGTTGAATACATAGAAAACCTTCACTTTTCGGAGGAAGATCTTAGCTATCTAGATAGCTTGAGTTTGTTCGATGACGGCTTCTTGAATTTGTTGCGTGATCTGCGTTTTACTGGGAATATTGATGCTGTTCCTGAAGGCACCGTGGTGTTTCCCAACGAACCTATGGTTCGTGTAAAGGCTCCATTGATCGAAGCCCAATTAATTGAAACAGCTCTATTAAATATAATAAATCATCAGACCTTAATTGCAACTAAAGCCAGTCGAGTTGTCATGGCTGCCCAGGGAGACAATGTGCTGGAATTTGGGTTGAGACGGGCCCAGGGCCCGGATGCAGGTATTTACGGAGCCCGAGCTGCAGTCATAGGTGGTTGTTCCGGTACTTCCAATGTAATGACAGGCCAAATGTTTGGTATACCGGTAAGCGGCACACATAGCCACAGCTGGGTAATGAGTTTTCCAGATGAATTAACTGCATTTCGAGCATATGCAGAAGCTTTTCCTGATGCCTGTCTGCTTCTGGTGGACACATACAATACACTAAAGAGCGGTATGCCCAATGCTATAACTGTGTTTAAGGAACTCAGGGAGAAAGGTCATGAGCCTATAGGAATCAGATTGGATTCTGGTGACCTTGCCTACTTAAGTAAGAAGGCAAGAATTATGCTTGATGAAGCAGGATTCCCTAATGTAAAAATAGTAGCTTCCAATGATTTAGACGAAGAGTTAATTTGGGATCTAAGAGCTCAGGGTGCAAAAATCGATACTTACGGTGTCGGCACAGCCCTGATTACCAGTAAAGGTTGCCCAGCCCTTGGCGGCGTCTATAAGATGTCTGCTGAAGAGGTTAAGGGGGAATGGATACCGAAAATAAAAATTTCAGAAAACCATGAAAAGATAACAAATCCTGGCTTCAAGAAAGTAGCTAGAATATATAACGGCGGGGGAAAGGCAGTAGCCGATTTGGTTATGCTAGACGAAGAGACGATAGATACAGAGAAGCCCCTAACCATATTTGATCCTTTGGCAACATGGAAGAGGATGACAATTAATAATTTTACTATTAAGGAGTTACTTGTTCCTATTTATAAGAATGGTGATTTAATTTATGAAACACCTCCACTAATGGATATACAGGCATATGCCAAGGAGGAGCTGGATACATTTTGGGATGAGTATAAGCGCTTAAACAACCCCCATGTATATAAGGTGGATCTATCCCAAAAGCTTTACGATTTGAAACAACAGCTTCTTAAGGAATATTCTCAAGAATGATGCGAGATACGGGTAGATGATACTGGATAATAGATATTGGATACTAGTAGAACGATTATAAAATGAATTTGTTGGGGCAGACGACTCGGTCTGCCCTGTTTTTATTTGGGGACAGTTCTCACAAGAATGATGCGAGATATGGGCAGATGATACTGGATACTAGATAATAGTAGTACGGTAATATATTTATGAGACCTACGGTAGTTCGAGATATAGGACTAGCCATGGGTCTCTTTTTTTATCTATTTTCATATGATAACACTAGGAAGGAGATGTAGTTTCATTATAGAATGCTTGTCCAATATTTAAGGGGTGATCATATGAGATTTGGTTTGGCGTTGTCCGGAGGTGCAACTAGAGGAGCTGCTCATATAGGCGCAATGAAGGCTTTAGAAGAAGCTGGACTGGTGCCTTCCTGGATTTCCGGTACCAGTGCAGGGAGCATGGTTGCTGCTTTATATGCCTGTGGCTATAGTATTAAAGAGATGGAAAAGATAGAGCTGTCACTGTCTAAGGATATTTACGATACTGATTATTTCGGAATTATAGGTGGTATCCTTCAATGGATTATGTTTAAAAATACTAACTGGGATGGGTTGATGAAAGGGAAAAAGCTTGAAGTCCTGATGAAAAAATGGACAGATGGAAAGTGGATGCGGGAGAGTAAAATACCATTGGCAATTACGGCAGTAGATATCAATACAGGTAAAACCGTTATGTTTGTTAATAGCAAACGTGGCTTAGAGGATGATAAACACACCATATACAGGGATGATGTTACTATGTATCAGGCTGTCAGAGCTAGTATTGCAATACCAGTAATATTTAAACCTATCTTTTTACACGGGATGAGGTTGGTAGATGGTGGTGTTACAGAAAGTGTTCCCACTGATGTCTTGAAGAAAATGGGTGCTAGAAAAATAATAGGCATTAATCTAGGCTATAGTGGAGAACGAAGAAGTGAGGTAGACAACATTTTGGAAATCGGTAATCAGACAATCGACATTATGTCTTATAGACTTACTGAGCTTAAGACCGAGGTTTCAGATTTTATCATTAATCCTCATATTTATGACGTAGGCATGCTTGAAGTGCACAGAATACCTGAATTAATCGAACGAGGATACCAAGCTGTTAAGGATAATCTTTATTCGATAAATAAGGCTATTAATATCTAATTTCGACTCCACTGTTTTACAAAAAATTCAGCTGACTTATGCTATCTTAGTGGATGAGGAGGGAGATATACCAATGAAAAGAGAGTTTTCATGCAGAGTTTATGGATACGACAAAAAAGAAGTAGACCGCTATATTGAGGATTTGAAGAAAGATTATGAAGAAGAGCTAGCGAGGAAAAGAGACAGAATGCTTGAGCTTGCTGAAGAAACTCGTAAATTGAAGCTTGAGGCTCAGGAGCATAAAGATTGTTTGGAACGCTTAAGCGAACAGGAAAAGTATGTTTCCCGGGCATTGATAAAGGCGGAACAACGAGCACAAAGCATAATAGAAGAAGGTCGAAGAAAATCTGCAAAGGAAATGGAAAGTCTGGTTGCAGAGAAGGAAAAATGGCGAAGTAAATTCCGCCAGGTGCGTCAGGATTTAATGAGCTTTGAGAAAAATCTTCTGCAAATGATTGAAAGATTTAGAGATGATATTAACCACTATTCTGCACAGGAAATCAGTGATACCATCCTTGTTGCTGAAAGTGAAACCGATAAAGATATTCTTAAGGAAGCAGTACCAGTGACAGAAAATAATATAAAAGAAAAAGTGATTGCTTAGGCAATCACTTTTTTGTTTCTCTGGTATTTTCTTTGGATTAATACATTCCTCCGCCCATACCACCCATGCCGCCACCGCCAGCAGGCATTGCCGGTTCTGGTTCAGGAATATCAGCAACCAGGCTTTCAGTGGTTAGAACCATGGATGCTACGCTGGCAGCATTCTGCAAAGCAGAACGAGTTACCTTTGTAGGATCTAGGATACCTTTTTGAACCATGTCGCCATATTCAGCATTCAAAGCATCAAAGCCATAATATGGAGCAGTATTCTTCTTAACATTTTCAACAACTACAGAGCCTTCTAGCCCTGCATTGTCTGCGATCTGTCTCAAGGGAGCTTCTAAAGCGCGCTTAATTATATTAACGCCAGTCTTTTCGTCGCCTTCAGCTTCAATAGATTCAAGAGCCGGTATAGCCTTAACTAAGGCAATTCCGCCACCTGGGATGATTCCTTCTTCAATAGCTGCGCGAGTTGCATTCAATGCGTCTTCTATTCTAAGCTTCTTTTCCTTTAATTCTGTCTCGGTAGCTGCACCAACCTTGATAACAGCAACGCCGCCAGATAATTTAGCTAGTCTTTCCTGTAATTTTTCACGATCATAATCGGAGGTGGTTTCTTCGATTTGAGCCTTGATAGCTGCAATTCGGTTTTGAATTTGAGCAGAATCTCCGCCACCTTCTACGATGGTTGTGTTTTCTTTATCAATGGTTACAGTGCGTGCTGTACCTAACTGATCAACTGTGGTTTCTTTTAGGTCCAAACCAACCTCTTCAGAAATAACAGTTCCACCCGTAAGGATAGCAATATCCTCAAGCATAGCTTTTCTTCTATCGCCAAAGCCAGGTGCTTTTACTGCAACACAGGTAAATGTGCCGCGTAGTTTGTTAACTACCAATGTAGCCATAGCTTCGCCTTCAACGTCTTCAGCTATTATTAATAGTTTTTTACCTGTTTGTACGATTTGCTCTAATAAGGGTAAAATTTCCTGAATATTGGAAATCTTTTTATCAGTAATCAAAATGTAGGGATCATCAAGATCTGCTACCATTTTTTCAGTATCAGTAACCATGTAAGCAGATACATAGCCACGGTCAAACTGCATTCCTTCAACTACATCCAATTCAGTAGCCATGGATTTTGACTCTTCTACGGTAATGACTCCATCACTGCCAACCTTTTCCATAGCATCGGAAATCAGTTGTCCGACAGTGCTGTCATCAGCTGAAATGGATGCAACCTGAGCAATGGATTCCTTGTTTTGGATAGGACTGCTCTGAGATTTTAGGGATTCAACTGCAGCTTGAACAGCGCGCTGAATACCTTTTCCAAGTATCATGGGGTTTGCTCCAGCAGCTACGTTTTTCATTCCTTCATGAACGATAGCTTGTGCTAATACGGTTGCGGTAGTGGTACCGTCGCCGGCTACGTCATTAGTCTTGCTGGCAACTTCTTTAACTAGCTGTGCACCCATATTTTCAAAGGGATCTTCTAATTCTATTTCTTTTGCGATGGTAACACCATCATTTACGATCTGGGGGGAGCCGAACTTTTTGTCCAATACTACATTTCTGCCCTTGGGGCCTAATGTAATTTTAACTGTATCGCTAAGTTTGTTGACTCCGCGCTCCAAATATCTTCTGGCTTCTTCGCCATACTTCAATTGTTTGGCCATTGTTAAAACCTCCTGTGTAAATTATTTGATTATTCTACTATTGCGAGGATATCATTTTGTCGGACAATAATATATTCCTCATTGTCAACCTTGACTTCAGTCCCTGCATATTTGGAGTAAATTACTTTGTCTCCAATACTAACTTCCATTTTTACTTCTTTGCCGTCTACAAGACCGCCGGGGCCTACTGCCAATACCTCAGCCATTTGAGGTTTTTCCTTGGCCGAACCTGGAAGTACGATTCCACTCTTTGTGGTCTCTTCACTTTCAATCATTTTAATAACAACTCTGTCGCCCAATGGTTTAATATTCATGGTACACCCTCCTTATGTAGTAAGTCTTTAGTTTGTTAGCACTCGATAACATTGAGTGCTAACATCAATATCTAGTTTATTAAAAAGCAAAAAAGATGGCAAATACTACAAGGCACCAAATTTAATCGTAATTAGCCAAATTCAACATTCTATTAAATTTATCTCTCATGTATTCCTGAATGTTAAATAATCCTTTAATTTGCTTCCGATTTCTAAAATAACTCTCATTTGCAACAAAATTACTGATGAAAAAGGCTTATTTCATATACTCACCTGTCAGCTTTTGCAGCATACGAGGGAGAGCATCCTTGGAATTTCCCCAAGGCTTGTCCTGATTCTTATGATCAAATTTTTGGGTAAACCAAAATAGCTCTTTTTCCAAGCGCTCCATATTATCCATCTGTATGGGGAGCAATTCTTTTAAAAATTCAGCTTGTTTGGTTCTATTTAATCTTTCTGATGCCATTTCCAAAACTAAAGGAAGATGTGAAAAGCAAAAACCTTTGGAATTGTTAAATACCTTATGGAACTCCTTATCATGGCCCCATAAATGAATAAAGGTGTATGCAAACTGATTTAAGGCATTTTGTAATCTGTCACAGATAATACACTGACTCATGTGACCCTGAAGCCAGTTACCGAAATTTTGTGAGGCCTGCTTCAAGTTGGGTTCTCCCGACGTTTTTTTCCTAAAAAGTCCTAGTCCTTTCTCTGGGGCCTCAACTGCTTTTTCTAAATCTTCAACTTGCTTTTTTAACTTTTTGATGGTCTCTACGGTGTGTGTATGAGTCATTAGAGCTAATCCAAGTCGATTTTGGGCTTGATACAGAAGTTCATTATGATGAGGGCAAAATCCCTTGTCATTTACTGCAACTCTGGTATCAGGTTCCATAACTGAGCCGCCCAGGAAAGAATCTACATAGGCTTTTTCAGATTTATCTTCTAAAATGCAGAAAGGGCATTCGCTTTCTTCTTGATAAGCATCCCAGACAGGAATAGTATCCAAATGATATTTCATATCTTAAAACCTCCCAAGTATTTGGATGTGATTTGTTTCATTCTATCATAATTTACTGGACACAACCATAAATATAAATATTGGACAAAGGATTTAGAAAGAGGAGGATGGACATGCGTTATTCCAGAATTAAAAAAAGTCAAAGTAAAAAGAGGTATGCCACATTATTTTTGGTCGTACTGCTTGGCTTTCTGATTTTATATATAGCCTTTGCAGGAACCTTAGGGAAATTTGTAAGCAGTTGGATTTCTCCTATTTTATCTGGTGAAGGTAAGGGGAACTTGCCAACGAATAATCCAGATGGACCAGTACTCACTTTGCCTGGTCAAACAAACAAGCCAGTAACAGACAGTGAAAAAATAAGCGATACTTTGAAAGCAAATCCTCTAGTGATGTATACGGTTCAAATGGGTGCCTTCACTGAAGCTGAAAATGCACAATCCTATGCCAGGGAATTGAAAGCCCTTGGCGGTGGAGCTTATATCTTAAATGATGGCTTTCATCGAGTTCTGGCGGTGGGATACCAATCAGAAGAAGATGCCCAAAAAGTAAGAAAGGATCTAGCTAGTAATGGTATGGAATCCCATATTTATAAGCTGGCTACAGCCGGGGCTGATATGAAGATTACCGCAACCGTAGAGAATGTAGCAGCAATTCGTGCTGCATATGAAATCTGGGAGGAGAAGTACCTTTCACTGGAACAAATGGTAATTGAACTGGATAGCGGGGCAATCAGCTCCAAGGATGCTCATGGCAAAATTAATGAGATGAAAATAGATATGGAAAATAAGAGAGATATTCTGCGTGAATTAAATAACAATCAGAACAATAATCCCATTTTAGGAGGCTTGGTTACTCTATATGAAAAAACCTGTCTATCCCTTGAGAAAATATTATCACAAAATAGTTCTGATAAGGTAGCAATTTCTGCTGAAATAAAGTATACTTATATTGACATGTTAATGCAATATAAAGAATACATGGAACAAATAACGAAATGACACAATAATATACTAACAAGAGCATTCCATCCGATGAGTTAATTAATTATCTTTATATAGAACTATAAAACTTGAGGTGACCAAATGGCCTTGGACCTACTTACGATAAAAAATGTATTAAATGCCAAAGTACTATACGGAGATGATATGTTAGATAGAGAAATATTGTCAGCTTGTGGTTCTGATCTAATGAGCGATGTATTGGCTTTTGTGAAGGAACAAACCTTGCTGCTTACAGGCTTGACCAATCCCCATGTTATACGAACGGCAGAGCTCCTGGATGTCTCTGCCATTGTCTTTGTCCGAGGCAAATATCCTACACAAGACATCATTGATATGGCAATTGAGCGTGCCATAGTTCTTCTTACCACAAAAGATACTTTATTTACTGCTTGTGGAAAATTATATGAGGCTGGCCTAAGGGGAGGTGGGGATCCCCGTGAGCAATAAAGTATTAGTTGAACATGTTTTTCCTATAGAAGCTGAAGATTATATTTCAGCCGGTGAAGCATCTAGGACTATTAAGAATATGCTCAAGCAGTTGGGAATTGATTCAAAATTAGTAAGGCGGGTCGCCATTGCCTGCTATGAGGCCGAATTAAATCTTGTCATTCATTCATGGGGAGGGCAGCTTACCCTGCTTGTCACTCCTCACGCTATACAGGTTATTACTGAGGACACAGGGCCAGGTATTCCCGATGTTGATATGGCTATGAAAGAAGGGTTTTCAACAGCATCTGAAAGGGCAAGGGAACTGGGCTTTGGTGCAGGTATGGGTTTGCCGAATATTCAGCGTAATGCCAGTCATGTAGATATCGACTCCAAGGTAGGCGAAGGCACAACATTGAAGATCACCTTTGAATTTTAATGGGAAGTGAGCGAAGGTAATGAGGGAATATTATCATTCCGTCACGTTAAATAAAGAGAAATGCAAGGGCTGTACCAATTGTATCAAGGGCTGCCCTACTGAAGCTATTCGAGTGCGTGACGGAAAAGCAAGAATTATTGATGAGCGTTGTATCGACTGTGGAGAATGCATTCGAGTATGTCCCTACCACGCAAAGGTTGCCATTACCGATCCCTTATCCAAACTAAATGAATACAAATATAAAATTGCTTTACCAGCTCCTGCTATTCTGGGACAGTTTAAAAACTTGAAAAACTGCGACAGGGTACTAGCTTCACTTAAGCATCTTGGCTTCGATTATGTTTATGAAGTGGCTAAGGGTGCTGATGTAGTTACTCAATTAATTAAAGAGAAACTGGCTATTTCCGATATAAAAAAGCCATTGATTTCTTCAGCCTGTCCTGCCATAGTACGCCTGATACAAGTGCGCTTTCCTAATCTACTGGATCATATGGTGCGTGTAGAATCTCCCATGGAAATTGCGGCGCAGATGGCCAAGGATGAGTTCAGTAAGAAATACAAGGTACCTATGGAGCAAATTGGTGCTTTCTTTATTACTCCCTGTGCTGCAAAGATGACTAGTATCCGCAATCCTATTGGTAATGAAGTTTCTCATGTTGATGGTGCCATCTCCATATTGGATATCTATGGCCAAATATCTTCTTACCTAAAAGTGCCTGACAACACAGAACAACTCCAAAAGGCCAGCAGTTCAGGTATAAGCTGGGCAATCAGCAATGGGGAAAGTCGTTCCTTGGGAATTGACAACTATCTTGCAGTAGATGGAATATCTAACGTAATCCCTGTCCTGGAGGAAATTGAGAACAATAAAATGTCTGACTTGGACTTCTTTGAAGGTCTTTCCTGCTCTGGCGGCTGTGTAGGCGGGCCATTAACCTTTGAAAATGGTTATGTAGCTAAAAATAGAATTCGCATACTTGCTAAAGGGATTAACAATAGCCCTCCCAAAGCATCGGAAGTAGAGTACGTAAAAGAAAATATGGACTGGGATCTACAGAAGAATATTATGGAGAAGCCTGTTTTAAAGCTGGATGAAGATATAGTGCTTGCCATTCAAAAGATGGAAAGCCTGGAGCGTATCAATAAGGAGCTTCCAGGTTTGGACTGTGGCTCCTGCGGCTCTCCCAGTTGTAGAACCCTGGCAGAGGATATAGTCAGGGGAAACGCTTCCAAGCTGGATTGCGTATTTGAACTCAGGGAAAAGGTAAAGATGCTGGCAGAGGAAATGATAGAGCTTTCAGATAAAATGTCGGCCGGAAGGGAAGATAAGAAGAACAATGAGAAAACTTGAGAACATAGTAGAGGAATTGGATTTAAAAATTTTATCCAGGGGTCCTGGCCTGGAAGAGGAAGTATCATCTGGTTGTTGTTGTGATTTGCTCAGCTGGGTAATGGCTAATGGGAAAAAGAACGCTGTTTGGATCACAGTACAAACTCATGTTAATGTTATAGCGGTGGCCTCCTTGCTTGATATGGCTGGTGTTATAATTCCTTCCAACATGAATGTAGATGAAAAGACCATTGAAAAAGCACAAGAGGAAGGAGTAACCATTCTGTCTACCCCTCTCAACGCCTTTCAATTAACCGGTATGCTCTACAATATGGGTATTGGTGCAGAAGGTTGAGGTGCTAATATGGAAGCGGCCATTGATCTTCATATCCATTCTGCCTTGTCACCTTGCGGGGATGACGACATGACTCCCAACAACATAGTGAACATGGCAATATTGAACGGTTTGGATGCCATAGCAGTAACTGATCATAACAGCTGTAGTAATGTAGAAGCAGTTATGAAGGTGGCTGCAGGACGAATCCTGGTAATCCCGGGGATGGAGCTGCAAACAAGGGAAGAGCTTCATCTGTTATGCTATTTTCATGATTTGGGCTCACTTAATTCCTTTAGTGATGAACTGTCACCCTATTTTGATGGATTAGCAAATAGGCCTTCTTTTTTTGGACATCAGTGGATAATGAATGATTTGGATGAAATAACAGGTGAAGAGGGGCAAGCTTTGCTAACTTCTCTTTCTATTTCCTTAGATGATGCTGTAGAAATTATCAAAAAGTATAAAGGTTTAGCTGTTCCCGCTCATGTAAATAAATCCTCATATAGTATAACATCACAGCTTGGTTTCATACCCCCATATTTAAGTCTTAGTTTGCTGGAATATTCACAAAATCATCACATAAATTTTTCAGCATACCCGCAATGTAAATTTATTTTCTCCTCTGATGCCCATAATCTGGGTCAAATTCTTGAAAGAACTATGTTAATTTCTGTTGAAGAGCTTACAACTGACGGAATTCTTGAAGCTTTATCAAGAAAATAGTATAACAGCTATACCAGTTTGAACAACTGTTATATATTAGCGAAGGTTTTTTTCATTTCCTTTCTTAAAATTTGTGAAAAACTTGACGAAAATTCTTGATTGTCAAGACACTTTGTGGGATAATACACTTGATTCATGTAACTGAAATAATTTATGGGGGAGGGAGTATACATGACAGCTTCTATTCTTCAAGAGAATAAGGAAAAGCTTACAGAGTTACAAAAAACCATCGATGAATTTAAGGACAAAGAAGGCCCGTTAATGCCAATTATGCACAAAGCTCAGGAACTCTTTGGTTATCTACCAGTTGAGGTCCAGGAATATATGGCAGAAGCATTGGACATACCGCTTACAGATATATACGGAGTGGCTACCTTCTATTCACAATTTACATTAAAGCCACAGGGGAAATACACCGTAGGTGTTTGCATGGGCACAGCTTGCTATGTCAAAGGTTCACAGGCAGTTTTAGATGAATTAGCAAAAGTACTTGATCTAAAGCCTGGTGAAACTTCTGACGATTTCAATTTTACATTAAATGCTACCCGTTGTCTGGGAGCTTGTGGTCTAGCACCAGTCATTATGATCAATGACGATGTCTACGGGCGTTTGGTACCATCTGATATCAAAGGCATCATAGACAAATACCGCACAAAATAATCCATGGAAGATTTATCACTACACATATTGGATTTGGCTCAAAACTCCATTTCAGCCGGTGCTACATTGATTGAGATATCAATACGAGATGGCCTTGAAAAGAAACAAAAGTGGGTAGAGATACGGGACAATGGTAAGGGTATGGACCAGGAACAAGTTAAACGGGTAATGGATCCCTTTTACACAACTCGTACTACACGCAAGGTTGGTTTGGGCATTCCAATGTTCAAAGCTTCCGCAGAAGCAAGCGGCGGCAAACTGCAAATTACTTCTCAATTAGGGAAAGGCACCACATTACTGGCTTTGTTTATTAGCGACCATATTGATTGCATCCCCTTAGGGAATATGGAGGATACCATCACAGCACTGATCTTTATGAATCCAGAAGTGGATTTTGTATATACTCACGAAAATGATGGCAGGCAATTCTTACTTGATACCCGTCAGATACGGGAAGTTCTAGGGGAAGTAAACATTGCAGATCCAGAGATTATTAACTGGATCAAGATATATATAAAAGAGGGTCTTGAAGAATCATATGGAGGTGTGTGACACATGAAGTCTTTGAAAGAACTTGAACAAATTAAACAGAGAACTTTAGATGCTGTAAATTTAAGAAAAGATAGAACCGGAGGCACCCGCGTTGTTGTGGGCATGGCCACCTGTGGCATTGCAGCTGGAGCTCGCCCGGTACTTCTGACATTTCTTGAAGAAGTCAAGAATAGAAACTTGGGAGATGTTTCTGTTTCTCAAACAGGTTGCATTGGCGTATGTCGTTTGGAGCCCATGGTCGAGATTTTCCGGCCCGGCGAAGAAAAGGTTACCTATGTGAATATGACTGCAGACAAGGTAAAAAGGATTATTGCCGAGCATGTAGTTAATGGCCAGGTTGTTACAGAATACACAATCGGTGCTGCAGAGTAACAACAGATTGCATTATAAGGAGGGTTTCAAAATGGAGTTTTATCGTTCCCATGTACTCATTTGTGGAGGAACAGGTTGTCATTCTTCCGGCTCATCGGATGTAATGGAAGTTTTTAAAACCGAACTTGCAAACAACAAGCTGGAAAGTGAAATTAAACTGGTGCAAACCGGTTGTTTTGGATTATGTGCTGAAGGTCCTGTTGTTATTGTTTATCCGGAAGGAGCATTTTACAGCAGAGTAACTACTAATGATGTTTCGAGAATTGTGTCGGAGCATCTGCTGAAAGGTAGAATAGTTACCGACTTATTGTATCATGACAGTGTTCATGATGATGAAGCTATCAAATCCCTTGATGAAGTAGAGTTTTACAAAAAGCAAAAACGTTTGGCTTTGCGTAATTGCGGCGTCATAGATCCGGAAAAGATCGAAGAATATATTGCTTTTGACGGATACAAGGCCCTCGGTATGGCATTGCTGGGGAGCACTCCTGAAGAAGTTATAAGCATTATTAAGGCTTCCGGTCTAAGAGGTCGTGGTGGTGCAGGGTTCCCTACTGGTCTCAAATGGGATTTTACCGCCAAGGCTAAAGGAGACAAAAAGTATGTCTTGTGTAATGCCGACGAAGGCGATCCCGGTGCATTCATGGATAGAAGTGTACTGGAAGGAGATCCCCATGCAGTATTAGAAGCAATGACAATTGCTGGATATGCTGTTGGCGCTGACCAG
>CAYFSR010000045.1:14941-16006 GCA_964345785.1 uncultured Eubacteriales bacterium
ATCTATGTAAGGGCTGAATACCCCATTGCCGTAAAGCGTTTGAACATTGCAATTGATCAAGCAAGAGAAGCTGGTCTCTTAGGCAATAACATCTTTGGTACCGACTTCAACTTTGATATTGAAATTAGACTAGGTGCTGGTGCATTTGTATGTGGTGAAGAAACTGCATTGATCGCATCCGTTGAAGGACAAAGAGGAGAGCCAAGACCTAGACCGCCATTCCCGGCAAATAAAGGTGTTTTTGGACAACCTACTTTGTTAAACAACGTAGAAACTTATGCTAATATCCCCCAGATTATTCTACACGGTGCTGAGTGGTTCCAATCAATTGGAACTGAAAAGAGCAAAGGAACAAAGGTGTTTGCTCTTGGTGGCAAGGTTATGAATACTGGTTTGGTTGAAGTTCCAATGGGAACTACTCTCAGAGAAATCATATTTGAAATAGGCGGAGGAATTCCAGATAGTAAGAAATTTAAAGCAGCTCAAACCGGCGGTCCTTCCGGTGGCTGTATCCCTACTGAGCACCTGGATACCCCAATTGATTACGATTCTTTAGCAAGTATCGGCTCAATGATGGGCTCCGGCGGTTTAATTGTCATGGACGAAGATAACTGCATGGTAGATATAGCAAGGTTCTTCCTTGATTTTACCGTTGATGAATCCTGCGGAAAATGTCCTCCTTGCCGAATCGGAACCAAACGTATGTATGAAATTTTGGACCGTATCACCAAAGGACAAGGTGAAGAAGGCGATATTGAAAAGCTTGAAGAGCTTGGGAAGAACATTAAAAAATCTGCACTTTGTGGACTGGGGCAAACAGCACCCAACCCAATTTTGAGCACCATTCGATATTTCAGAGATGAATACGAGGCTCATATCCGCGACAAAAAATGTCCTGCCGGTGTATGTCAGGCATTACTACAGATCATTATTCAAGCAGAAACATGCAAGGGTTGCGGTCTGTGTATCAAAGTATGTCCTACAGATGCTATCTCAGGAGAACGCAAAAGTCCACATGTTATTGATCAAAGCAAGTGTATCAAATGTGGAGCCTGAATAGAAAAA
>CAYFSR010000046.1:0-1259 GCA_964345785.1 uncultured Eubacteriales bacterium
GGCCTCACCATAGCTGGTTTAATAAAGGGAAGTCCATAAATATTGACAAGTCCATGCTTGTCCTCCAAAGAAATCTTTTGCATCTGTCCGCCAAATACACTAGCAATGTATAAGCCATTCTTTTGTAATATCCTGCTACCAAAGCCTAAGCGCTCAGGTGAGTCGTGGTTGCCACTAATCATAAAAACAGCTTGTCCCAATCCAGTTAGCTTTGTCAAAAACTCATCCAAAAGCTCCACTGCTTCAGAGGAAGGCTGACTTTTGTCATAAACATCCCCAGCAATGAGAATGCCATCTGGCTTTTCCTCGCTGCATATCTGCAATATTTGATTCAGAATATGTTTTTGATCCTCTATCAAATTGAATCCATTGACGTGTTTACCAATATGTAAATCGGCGATATGAAGCAACTTCAATCGAACCATCCCCCTCTGGTTTTATCCCCTGTTATATATACATTATAACTAGCATTTGTGGATAAAACAACGTCTTCCAGCCTAGAACTACTGGAAGACGTTAAATATTATTCTACTACTCCACCTTGATAATCACCGTTCTTATCTACATATCCGAAGGTTTCTTGTCACTAAATACTCCGATTATAATATTACCACTTGATTTAATTTCACTTATGCTTCTGGTGGTAGTCTTAGGGCCACTGCTTTCAGAACCGCATGCAGCAAAGACAACTACGACTAGGAATAATGCTATTGTAAGGGATAATAACTTCGTATGTTTTTTCATTATACCCATATATCTGAAGTACTCTGCTGCCTGCTTAATCCGTGATGATATCATACGACCAATTAATAATGCCGCCGAAATCAAAAACATTAGTATAACCCATTTCTACCAAAAGCTTAGCCGATTTCGCACTTCGATTCCCTGAGCGGCAATATATCAGAATTTTGGTATCCTTATCAGGTATTCTCATCTCTACTTCTTCTTTTAGCTGTGCATCTGGTATCAGCATCGCATTTGGAATATATCCTGCATCAAACTCTGTCTTTGTGCGCACATCTAGGATTACAATATCTTCTTCAGTGTCTATAATCGCTTTTGCCTCTTCAGCGTTAATCGTCTGGTAATTCACACTCTCTATCTCCTTGCCACAGCTATTCACTGGCATAATAATCAAAATCATCATCGCAATAATCTTCATCAATTTGCTTATCATAGCTTAACCTTCCTCTCCTAAAAACTTTTATATTTTGTTACTAAAGATTCCTGAAAACCAACAATTCTCAAAAACCGGCAGT
>CAYFSR010000046.1:1359-15785 GCA_964345785.1 uncultured Eubacteriales bacterium
TCAAAAACCGGCAGTTGACAAGAATCTTTTGATAGTGTAAAATGATATTCGCTGTTGAAAATAAAATATGTTTGGAGAGATGGCTGAGCTGGTCGAAGGCGCACGACTGGAAATCGTGTATACCCTTTAAAGGTATCGAGGGTTCGAATCCCTCTCTCTCCGCCAGCTAGAAGGCACTTCATTTAACTAAAATGAGGTGCTTTTTTTACGAATATTTCGCAAAAGTTTCACAGAAGATATTCCTTCATTGATCTCAACTATAAAAAGCCAAAAGGATTTTTGTGCCAATAATATTATTTAATCCAACACAAATAGCGCTATGTTATTTGCGTGATCAGCTGATCGCTCCAAATTATTGATTAAATCTAAGAAGACCACACCACTGCCAGGTGTACACAATTTCTCATTGAGTCGTTCAATATGGTTTTCACGCAATGTTCTTTCCAATTCATCTATATAGGCTTCCTGGGCTTTTACCGTTCTTGCAAGAACTCTGTCTTTTGTTTTCAAAGCTTTAAGTGAATCATCAAGTAGTGCAAGCACCTTATTCTTCATATTGTTTAGGTCGTCAATAGCTAGACTTGACATGGTCGAATCATTTTCTATCATATACTCTGCATATTCCACAATATTTTCTGCATGATCTCCAATTCTTTCAATGTCATTAACTACATGAAATAATCCACCTATCATCTGTCTGTCCTTTTCTTGAATTTCTAGTCCATTAACTATTATTAGATAATCTGTAATCTGGCGATTCAGATAATTTATAATTTCTTCTCTATGATATACCTCATTAATTTTATCCTCATCTTTATTTAATAAAGCATCAATAGAATCTGATAGATTGGTTCTTGATAAGCTACCCATTCTGTCTACCTCTTTGCGTATTTGCGCAACAGCAATTGGAGGAGTTTCGAGGATACGCTTGTCCAAAAATTGCAAATGTTTCTCATCTTGCTTAGGTTCTTCCCCAGGTACAAATTTCTTAGCTAGAAAAACAATATAGCCTGCTACTGGGAAGGCTATGATGGTGTTGATAATATTAAACCCGGTATGTGCATTAGCAATTTGGCTTACAACATTGCTCGGGGTTAACATTTCAAACCATCTTACATAGGGAACTTTAACTAGCAATATGAGGATCAAAAACAATACCGTCCCCATGATATTGAATATTAAATGAATGGCAGCTGTTCTTTTTGCGTTTATATTCGCTCCAATACTTGCTAAAATAGCAGTAATACAGGTTCCTATATTCTGACCAAAAAGTATGAAGATGGCAACGTCTAAACTAATGAGACCTTGCATTGCCAGCGCTTGCAAAATACCAAGAGATGCCGATGAACTTTGCAATATTATAGTCATGATCGTACCTACCAAAACACCAAGAAGAGGATTGCTAATATGTACCATCATATTCTGAAAGACTACATTATCATGTAGAGGCTCCATGGAGGTAGACATAAGGTTCATTCCCATAAATAGAATACCAAACCCAGCAATAATTTCACCTATATGTTTTGCATAACGCTTTTTGGCAAACAACAAAATGCCAACTCCCAAAAAAATAGCGATAGGAGCATAGTCGGTAACCTTTAAAGCAACAAGTTGTCCCGTTATCGTAGTTCCAATATTGGCTCCCATGATAACTCCAGTTGCCTGTGCAAGACTCATTAACCCAGCATTTACAAAACCAATGACCATAACGGTTGTGGCACTGGAGCTTTGAATAATAGCTGTTACTACAGTTCCCACAAGAACCCCCATAAATCGGTTAGTGGTTAGAACTTCTAACAGTCTCTTCATCCTGTTACCAGCTGCTTTCTCCAGTCCATCTCCCATCATCTTCAATCCATGCAGAAAAAGTCCCAAACCACCACCAAGCATGAATAACATCTGAAATGTCACAATATTCCTCCATATACTTAATAATTCGATAAAATATTAACTACACCAGTTTTTTATTATACATGAACTTTACCCAACAAGAAAGCTAATCTTACATTTTGCCTCAACAAGAGAGCTAAAAATCAATCTCTAAGTCAAGCCAAAAATCAATAAACCAAATTCAAAATTTTACAGAAAACCACGATAAAATTCCTAAGCATTGTGCAAGCTAATCCTATTGAGGAAAAAAGGAGAAACTTGTACATGCTTCATGTGGAAAAGCTTTCAAAACACTATACAATAGGTGAAATGACCCAAACCGCATTAAACGAGGTTACTATAAGCTTTCGCAAAAGTGAATTTGCTGCTATTTTGGGCCCTAGTGGATCGGGAAAAACCACATTTTTAAATATGATAGGCGGACTGGATCGCTACGATCAAGGGGACATATTAATTAACGGAAGTTCAACAAAGAATTTCAATGACGGGGACTGGGATGCATATCGAAACAATAGCGTTGGATTCGTGTTTCAAAACTATAATCTAATCCCCCATTTAAGCATTACCGACAATGTTATGATGGGTATGGCCCTTAGTGGAGAACCATCAGAGAAGAGACACAAAAAAGCCATAGAGGTACTTACTCAAGCAGGCTTAAAAGATCATATTGAAAAAAAACCTAATCAGCTATCTGGAGGCCAGATGCAGCGAGTTGCCATAGCTCGAGCCTTAGCCAATGACCCAGATATCATATTAGCTGATGAACCAACTGGCGCTTTAGATACACAGACCAGCGTCCAGGTTTTAGACCTTATCAAGGAAATTGCGAAAGATAAGCTGGTTATCATGGTAACCCACAACCCTACATTGGCAAACAAATATGCTGATCGTATTATAGAATTTAAAGACGGTAAGATTGTCGCAGATTCCAATCCTTATAGTATTACTCAGGAAGATTCGGCTTACCAATTAAAGAAAACTAGCATGGGATTTGGCACAGCGCTGAAGGTATCTGGCAAAAATATTAGAACAAAACTCTTCAGAACAACTCTAACCTCCTTTGCCTCAAGTATTGGTATTATTGGCATAGCTTTGATCCTGGCTCTTTCCAATGGATTTAACAAACAGATTGCTGAGTTTGAATCAAGCACTTTGTCTGGCTTTCCCATTATGATTACCCAGAAAACGAAGAGGTTGGTATGGATATGATTATGGGAATAGACAAGAAATAAGAGAATAAATACCCGGATAAAAATGAAATTTATCCACTTGATCCTGAAAAAAGTAAAAAGGTTCACACAAACATCTATACAAAAACCTATTTAAAATATGTGGAAAGCATGAACCCCAAATGGCTTAATGGAATCTCTTATACCCGCCTAGTAAGGCTTAATTTACTTCGATCGGATGGAGAAGTTGCTGTCGCTGTAGATACAACAGCAATGAACCTAACAGCCTACCCTATGAATCCAGACAAAAGCCAGACAGGATACCTGAAGACAGCATATGACCTTTTGGTAGGGAAGTACCCTGAGAATATGCATGAACTGATTTTGGTCACCGATAAGTACAATAAGGTGGAAAAGGCTGTTTTAGAGGAGCTGGGCTTGGAAGCTAGCGGAAAAAGTATAAGCTTTCAGAACATCGTTGGCCTTGAGCTAAAAGTCATACCCAATGATGTGTATTATAAGCAGGAGGGAGAGCTTTTTGTATTAAATGATGACCTCAAAAACCCTCAGAAGTTATATGATAATGAGAATGCCATAACCCTCAATATTGTTGGGATTGTACGCCCATCACGAAAAACTGAAATACCTGCATTACTGCCTGGAATCAGCTATTCTGACGATTTAAATCAATATTTTATAAGGGATTCTGAAGAATCCGCAATTGTACAAGCTCAGAAGAAAGTAGATTATAATGTACTGACTGGTGAGCCCTTCACCGCAACAGGCCACACAATCGCTACAGGTACAGGTGCCACAGAAACTGCTCCAGGCATCCATGGTAGACCACTAGGCATAAGAAGCGGCGGGGGGGCCCTTTGGAAACCAGATTGGCTCTTATCCTCAGTCCAGTAGCTCAAAGAAAGATACTCTACTTTCTATGCTAGGTGCTAGTGCTACTCCCTTTATGATAAATATTTATCCGGTGGACTTTCAAAACAAGCGTTTGGTGCTTGAATATTTAGATTCCTGGAATGAGGGTAAGGAGACTGAGGATAAAATAGTGTACACAGATTTGGCAGGAACTATAACTGATCTTACCGGAGGAATAATGCGAGCAATTACTTTAGTGTTAATTGCTTTTGCTGCAACATCCCTTGTGGTTTCACTAATTATGATAGGCATAATCACGTACATTTCTGTTCTGGAAAGAACAAAAGAAATTGGTATACTTCGAGCCCTAGGTGCCAGGAAAAAGGACATTACCCGGGTATTCAACGCAGAAACCTTTTTGATTGGTGCCGCTTCTGGAATCCTGGGGATATTGATAGGGGCAGTTCTTACCATTCCAGTAAATAACAACTTGTATCGACTGACTACCTTAAAGGATGTAGCTCAGTTAGATGTTGGCCATGCTCTATTGCTGATTTCTATCAGTATTGCTCTCACTCTAATGGGGGGATTTATACCTGCGAGAATGGCTGCAAAGAAGGATCCTGTAAAAGCATTGCGTAGTCAGTGAAGGCATCATTTACATCCTAACTGCTCTTTGATTGGCAGCTACTAAGAAATGCAAAAGGCACATATAATAAATTAAAGTAATATCACAGTGAAGTCTCCTGAAAATCAACGTAAAGCTCTTGACATGTAATTTTTAATGTCATATTGTTAATGTATATTTTTCTAAACATCATCAGCATATATGCAAGAGAGTTAGGGGGAAGATTTTTATGAAAGGCCAGTTAAGACACAAATTTGTTTGGCAGGTTGTCAAATTCATTTTAACACCTTTTATAAAATTGAAATTCAATTATCACTTTGAAAAAATAACTTTCCCAGAACACCCTTTCTTTGTTCTTCCCAACCATGTTACCAAGTGGGACCCACTGCTGGTTGGCGTTGCCTCACCTAAGATGATGTACTATGTTTCTAGTGATCATATTTTTCGTCTTGGATGGATTAGTAAACTTCTGGTCTTTTTAGTGGCACCTATTCCCCGAGTAAAGTCAGCAACGGATTGGAAAACCGTATCTAGCATAATAAAGCTGATTCGAGAAGGCCACAATATCTGCATTTTCCCTGAAGGAAATATGACTTTTAGCGGAGAAACTGAAGAGCTTCACACAACTACAGCTAAATTAGTCAAGCATACAGGTGCAGGGCTAATAACATATCGTATGGAAGGCGGATATCTATCTCAGCCTCGTTGGTCTCGTTTTATCAGACGAGGTAAGATGACTGGATATCCAGTGCAAGTATATACCCCTGAAGAAATCAAAAGTCTTAGTGAAGAAGAATTAATGAAGCGTATAAATGAAGATTTATATACCAATGCTTATGAAGAGCAAGAGCAACGCCAGAGCCCTGTAGCATTTCGAGGTAAAAACCTGGCTGAAAGCTTGGAGACGACTCTTTACCTCTGCCCCTCTTGCGGAAAAATAGGGAAACTGGCTAGTAAGGATTATACCTTGTCGTGCAATTGTGGGTTAAGGCTTAGGTATACAGTATATGGCTATCTGGAGTCTTTGACCAATGACAAGGCACCCTTTACCACTGTTTTAAGTTGGTTCCGGTGGCAATCCCGGCGTATAGAAGAAATAGTAAAGGAGCTTAGAAATAGTCCAGCAGACGACGCTATTACAAGCGATGATAATCAGTCACTTTGGAAAGCCCAAAAGGCTAAAAATAATAAACTAATAGCTAATGGCCGTTTACAGCTATTTGCTGATAAATTAAGCTTTCAAACAACAGATGGTCAGGCAATAAACTTTCCTTTTTCCAATATTTCAGATATCGCTATTCATGGGCAACGGACTTTAATTTTCACTACCATCAATAAGGAGTTTTATGAATTAAAATCCCAAGCTCCTCGCAGCGCTCTTAAGTATTACGATATATATAAGGCCTTAACGGGTCAACATAACATTTATAAAGGAAAGGACTGACCCTTCAAGCGTTTATCAACTGCTTCCTTAAACAGGGTATAAACAATAGAAACAATTGGTACAGATAATAGCATGCCTACAATACCTAGAAGACCTCCGCCTACGGTGACTGCCACAAGAATCCACATTGCAGGTAAGCCTACTGAGGAACCCATTACACGGGGATAAATAACATTTCCCTCAAATTGCTGGAGAATAATAATGAAGAGAATAAACCAGAGTACTTTTGCAGGGCTGACCATTAAAATCATGAATGCTGCAATACCCGTGCCAATAAAGGAACCAAAAAGAGGGATAAATGCAGTAATGAAAACCAGTATAGATGATACAAGGGCAAATGGAATCTGCAAAATCAGCATACCAACAAAACAAAGTGCTCCCAATATAAGAGCTTCTATCATCTGTCCGGTTACAAATTGATAAAATATACGATGGCTCATCTGACCTATCTCTACCATTCGCAGCGCTTTTTTCTCTGGTAGAAAGGCAAATAAAAGCTTTTTGGTTTGTCTGGATAAGCTTTCTTTGTTAGATAATATATATATGGCGAAGACAAAGGCTACAACTAAATTAAAGCCTATACCGAAAACATAGGTAATAGCTGAAAAGGTTGAACCCAGGAAAAGGGTGGAATACTTCTGCAACCATCCAAGGAAGTTACTTCCTACATTACTCCAGTCCACCTGTACTTTTTCCAATAACCATTGATTGAAATCAGGGAAACGTTCGGTAAACTGATTTATCCAGTTTGGTATGCTTCGAAAAAACTGAGGCACAATGTAACCTAGGGTATCGATGGTCTCTGCAATTTGGGGAACCACTAAAACAATTACAGCTAAAAGAATCGCAGATACTAATAACACTGAGCATAATATAGATACAGGACGACGGATTTTCTGTATTATTTTATGATTGGATAAGAAAACTCTCTTTTCAAACATACCCATAGGTACATAAAGAATAAAGGCCATTGCGATTCCAATTAGAAACGGTGTTAACAAACCTAAAATAAACATAATTGCATTAGCTACTACTCCTATATTCTGCATACCTAAAAATAGAGAAATAGTAAAGAAAATTAGGAACAGAATTTTCCTCATGTTTTGACGACTTAAGTCCATGGTCTTTTTCCTCCGATTGTAGATGTATTTCAAGTTTTTACCATTTTCATACTATGAATATTAATTGATATACTCGTATTTAACATTGTATACGACTTTTTGTTTCCTGAAAACTACTAATTATGTTAAAATTAAATAAAGATTCTTCGCCTTGATCTTTCTGCTTAGAATTCTTCGAAACAACGATATAGCTATTAACTTAAGGAGATTAACTATGAGTAATACATTATTTTTTTATGAGACACCTGTAGGAAAGATTGGAATCAAAGAAAATGGCTCAGAAATCATTGAAATATATTTTGAAAAAGAAGAGAGCCACGAGGGCTCCCCTTATATAGATCATATGGATGTAACGCAGGTTAAAACTCCATTATTGCAAAACGCTGGTCAGCAGTTGATGGAGTATTTCAGCGGACATCGAAAGACTTTTGACTTACCATTGGCACCTAAAGGAACTCCTTTCCAGTTAAAGGTTTGGAAAGCTCTGCTAGATATTCCTTATGGGGAAACACGGAGCTATAAGGATATTGCTATCGCAGCTGGAAACCCTAAGGCAAGCAGGGCTGTAGGTATGGCCAATAACCGGAACCCAATCTCTATTGTCATTCCCTGCCACCGTGTGATTGGCACTAATGGAAAGCTAGTTGGTTATGGTGGAGGCTTGCATACAAAAGAGTACCTGTTAGCATTAGAAAAAAGAAATCTATAATACTTGCTTTATAAAACTTCTTTTCTAAATCTATTTCTAAGAACCTTGGTGATTTCACCAAACAGTAGTGGGAAGATTGCTAATGCAATCGTGATAATCCAATCATTGAGTTGGAATAACTCTATGTTGAATATACCACGTAATGCAGGAACAAACATAATGACTAGAAGTAATCCCAGGGATGCCACTGTGGCGTAATTCATATTTCGGTTACTAAATACGCCAATATCCCATATAGGATATTTTTCTGAGCGAGCAGAATAAGCTCGTAGTAACTCTGATAAAATCAGGGTAACTAGTGCATAGGTTCGGCCCACCTCAATGCCGAAGTTCTGCCAACCATAATAAAATGCAGCTAGAACGGCAACGGTCATAACAACACTTTGTACCGCAATATTTACAATCATATCACGGTTGAGAATGGATTCATTAGGATCCCTAGGAGGTATGTCCATCAAACCCGGTTCCTTTTTCTCTGTGCCTAATGCCAAAGCTGGGAAAGAGTCAGTAAGCAGATTCACCCATAGTAGATGAATGGGAAGCAACGGGATATTCCAGCCTAATAACATAGCGATAAAAATGATTAACACTTCACCCACATTACAGGATAAAAGGAAAAATACAAATTTTCTAATATTGCTATATACAACCCGACCTTCTTCTACTGCTGATACGATACTGGAGAAATTATCATCAGTTATAATCATATCGGCGCTTTCCTTGGTTACATCAGTACCAGTAATACCCATAGCCACACCTATATCTGCCCGTTTTAAAGCAGGAGCATCATTGACACCATCGCCAGTCATCGCAGTAATTTTACCATTGTTCTTCATAGCCTGCACAATTCGCACCTTATGCTCTGGAGAAACCCGAGCAAATACGCTTACTGTTTTTACCGCTTCATATAGTTGTTGATCATCCATTTGGTTTAGCTCTGTACCGGTTAGCACTTCATTATCAGACGAAATAATACCAAGCTGCCGGGCTATAGCAGCCGCGGTTTCACGGTAGTCACCAGTTATCATTACAGCACGAATTCCAGCTGATTTACATATCTTAATAGCTTCAATAGCTTCAGCTCTAGGTGGATCAATCATACCTACTAATCCGGTGAATACCAAAGATTGTTCCTCTATTTCTGGCGAAGGATGATCAGGAATTTCTGATACTACTTTAAATGCCATAGCAAGAACGCGGTAAGCCTGACTTGCAAGAGCGATGTTCTCATCCATAATCTCTTTTGTATCATTCTGAGTAATGGAGTCAACAGTTCCGTCGCTGCGCATAATATGAGTACAGCGTTCAATTAATATATCAGGTGCACCCTTGGTGAACGCAGCAAGCTGCCCATCTTTAATTTTGTGAAAAGTGGTCATCAGCTTTCGCTGGGAATCGAATGGAATCTCCTGAAGTCTTGGCTGGCTCTTGTTGATTTCATCAATCTGTATACCAGCCTTCGCAGCTGCAACAACCATCGCTCCTTCAGTGGGATCTCCAATAACACGCCACTCATCTAGTCCGTCTTCAGTGACATGTTCCAAACGAGCATCGTTACATAAAGCTTGTATTTCTAATAGCCTTGCAACAGCGGGTTGTTCGGTAAGGTTTACATCTTTTCCATCAATGATTAGGGTTCCCTCGGGTTTATATCCATCACCAGATACATCGATCTCCTGCCCTTGTGTGTACATTCTTACAATGGTCATTTGATTTTGTGTGAGGGTACCAGTTTTATCGGAACAAATAACTGATGTACTACCCAGAGTTTCAACAGCGTGAAGTTTTTTCATTATGGAGTTACGCTTGGCCATTCGTTGCATTCCCATGGCAAGTACAATGGTAACTACAGCTGGCATACCTTCTGGAATGGCAGCAACCGCTAAACTAACTGCGGTCATGAACATGGTTAGAGGCTCCTCTTTGCGAAGTAGACCTAAACCAAACACTATTGCACTAATCACAAGACAGGCAATTCCCAGGAATTTACCCAGCTGAGCCAGTCTCTTCTGCAAAGGTGTATCCTCTTGTTCTTCCCCTTGAATCATCTGGGCGATACCACCTATTACAGTATCCATACCAGTTGCCGTTACAATGCCTCTGCCCCGGCCATAGGTAACAAGAGTGCTCATGAAGCCTGAGTTGACCTGATCTCCCAGGCCTATGTCTCCTTCCAGCTTTGCATTAGCATCCTTTTCTACAGGAACGGATTCACCAGTTAAGGCTGCTTCCTCAACCTTTAGATTTATAGTGGAGGTGAGCCTGATGTCGGCAGGTATGTAGTCTCCTGTTTCAAGAACAACTAAATCACCAGGGACCAGATCAATAGAAGGAATGCTCACTTCCTTACCATCCCTAATGACCTTAGCATTAGGGGCAGACATTTTTTGAAGTGCTTCCATTGCCTTTCCAGCTCGATATTCCTGAACCACACCTAGAATAGCATTGACAATAACAATGCCTATGATAATTAGTGCATCAGCAACCTCCTTAACTAATATAGAAAGTACACTAGCTATTACCAGGATGATTACCATCGCATCCTTCATTTGTGCAAAGAACATCTGAAGAACTCCAGGGCCTTTCCTGTGCTCCAGCTCGTTGGAGCCGTATTTTTCTCTGCGGGCTGCAATTTCATTAGATGATAGCCCTTTTTCTGGATTTACACCTAAATCAGCGCTGATTTCACCAACGCTTCGTTCATACCATGGAAATTTTTCCAAAAAAACATCAACTCTCTTTCATTAACACCTGTAGAAAAACCATATTACTTTCAATTTTCCATAACAGGCAGCTTTCTATTCCAAACGACTGGAATAAGATTTATTGTATCATATATGTAACCAGTAAATTAGATTCGTTCACAAATATTTAACATCTTTTTCTACTTATAAAAAACCCGCAACTTGGTTGCGGGTTTTTGTGCTTACAGGCTTTTTAGAGGATTAACAGCAATAAAAAAAAGCCGGCAGTACAATCTATGCCGGCTAATAATATACATTAAACTATCAAATATATACTTTTAAATATTTTCTTTTAACATTTTCTTAAAGCATACGCAACAATAAAATATGACAATTTATTTAACTTATCCGAACAATGCCATCAGAACACCAGCTGCTACTGCTGAACCAATTACACCAGCAACGTTGGGGCCCATAGCATGCATAAGCAGGAAGTTAGACGGATTGGCTTTTTGCCCTTCAACCTGAGCTACCCTTGCAGCCATAGGAACAGCGGATACACCAGCTGAACCGATTAGAGGATTAATTTTTCCGCCTGACAGTTTGTACATGAGTTGAGCAATCAACAATCCACCTACGGTGCTAAACATTAATGCCATCAAACCTAAAGCAATAATTGCCAGGGTTTGCGGTTGTAGAAAGTTCTCTGCATTGGCAGTTGCTCCAACGGTAACTCCTAAGAATATTGTAACAATATTCATCAAGGCGTTTTGCGCAGTATCAGATAGTCTGTCTACTACACCGGATTCCTTAAACAGGTTACCTAACATAAGCATTCCAATAAGTGGCGCAACCGAGGGAAGTAACAAAACGCAAAAGATAGTAACGACGATAGGAAAAACAATTTTTTCTAGCTTGGAAACTTCTCGCAGCTGCTCCATTTTGACTTCTCTTTGTTCTTTAGTAGTCAACGCTCTCATTATTGGGGGCTGAATGATTGGTATAAGCGCCATATATGAATAAGCTGCTATAGCTATTGCTGGTAGCAGATCCGGCGCCAATCGAGCAGTGATGTAGATTGCGGTAGGGCCATCAGCTCCACCTATAATACCAATGGAAGCTGCTTCTTGTGGTGTAAACCCAAGAAGGTTGGCAATTATAAAAGCGATAAATATGCCAAATTGAGCTCCCGCGCCCATAAAAAGACTTGAAGGCCTTGAAATCAATGGACCAAAGTCGGTCATACAACCGATACCAAGGAAAATCAAAGAAGGATAGATTCCCTTTTTAACACCTAAGTATAGATAGTACAACAATCCACCTGTTTCTTCACCCATTTCTGGCTTCATCAGGCCTGCCAGCGGAAGATTGGCTAATAAAACACCGAAGGCAATAGGTAACAGCAATAAAGGTTCAAATTTTTTAACAATGGCTAAATAGATTAAAACACAAGCAACAGCGATCATGACAAGATGTTGCCAAGTTAGAGCAGCAAAACCAGAATCCAGCCATATGGTTTTTAGTGCATCAATAAACATTTACAGTCCCTCCAATTATTGAATACTGGCAAGGACATCACCGGTAGAAACCGTAGCGCCCTTTGAAGTGACAACCTGTACAGTTCCATCAACAGGCGCCATGAGTTCGTTCTCCATTTTCATAGCTTCCAAAATAAACAGGATATCACCTTTCTTTACTACTTGACCGCTGGTCACCCTAACATCCAATATGGAACCAGGCATAGGCGATTTGACCTGTTCGCCACCTGCTGGTACTGCAACGGGAGCCGGTTTGGCTTCAGGCTGCGGAGCTGGTGCTGCCGGTTGTTGAACCGGGGCAGGAGCTGCTTGCTGAACCGGTGCTGCTGCTGTATTTTGTGCAGCCTGCATTGCAGCCTGAGCTGTTACATCCTCTATCTGAAGAATATTAGCCTGTCCTTTTTCTACTTCTACTTCATAACTTTTATTATTTATAGTAACAACATATCGCATTGGGAAAACCTCCTTTTTCAATTTTTAGGATTCTTGTTCGATTAATTTAATGGATTTGAAACGAAGCTCTGATAATGGAATGTTGGACTCGTCGCTGACAATAGCCATAATCATAGCGGCTGTCTTTTCGTCTACATTCTTAAGCAAGAGCTCGCCTGCTGAAAGATCCGGTCCCGGTGCAAATGCCACAGGTGCTGGAGCCGCAGGTTGAACTACCGTTTCAGTCACTTTGTCAGATTCACCGCTGCTTGACTTCGCACTGCCCAGAACTTTGGAAACTAACTGGATCAACACAAATATACTGGCCAATACGACAAACACAATGAATATACTAAATAAGGCTACTAATAGACTTTCACCAAAAGTCATATGCATTTATATCACCCTTTACCTTTTCACTATAGAATAGCTGACCTTAACTGATTCCCGTTCTTCTCTCTCTTTGAAGTATTTTTCTGCAACCTGCGGGAATGCAATATAGGAAAGAACATCTTCATCGGATCTGGCTATGCCCTTCAGTTCTTCTTTTGTTTTTTCAAATTGTGGCTCTAGAGTATCGGCAAACCTGGTAGTGATGGGTTTTTCATCACCCATAACCTGTTTCATCAAGTCTGGATTGATTTCACCGGGAGCTTTTCCATATTCGCCCTTCAGATAGCCTTTTATTTCTTTAGCAACGGCTTTATAACGTTCGCCAGAAAGTACATTGATAACTGACTGTACGCCTACCATCTGACTCATTGGAGTAACTAGTGGAGGATATCCCAAATCTTCTCTTACCTTGGGTGTCTCAATTAATACTTCATCAAGCCTATCCATGGCATTTTGTGCCTTTAGCTGTGAAATAAGGTTGGACAACATACCACCAGGAATCTGGTAAACCAAAGCATCTGTTTCAACGCCCATAACGAAGGGATCCATCTCACCTGATGTAATATATTTTTCCTTAATAGGTTTGAAATGATCATTCACTGCCTTCAATAGGGTATCATCAAGACCTGTATCATAACCAGCCTGCTTCAATGCATAGTTAAGACTCTCCGTAGGTGGCTGTGATGTTCCATTGGAAAAGCTTGAAATAGCACAATCGATTCCGTCGCAACCTGCCTCAACAGCCTTTACATAAGTAATAGGCCCTAAACCAGTAGTGGAATGTGTATGAAGATAAATAGGAATTTTAACGGTTTCTTTTAATGCCTTAACAAGGTCGTAGCCATCTTGAGGCCCCATAATACCTGCCATATCTTTAATGCAGATAGAGTGGCAACCCATTTCTTCCAACTCTTTACCCAACTGTGTGTAGTTCTCCAGATTGTGAATGGGGCTGGTGGTATAACAAATAGCACCCTGTACATGGGTATTCCGTTTCAAAGCTTCGTCAACAGCAACTTCGATGTTACGGAAGTCATTTAGTGCGTCAAAAATTCGGAAAATGTCCATTCCGTTGTCAGCTGCCTGGGCAACAAATAATCTGACAACATCATCGGGATAGTGTTTGTACCCCAGGATATTCTGCCCTCGAAGCAACATCTGTAATTTGGTGTTTTTTGCTTTGTCCTTAATTTTTCTCAGTCTTTCCCAGGGATCCTCACTCAGATATCTGAGACAGGAATCGAATGTAGCGCCTCCCCAGCATTCCAGAGAATGATAGCCAACCTTATCCAAAGTCTCCAATATTCCTTCAAAGTCGGAGAAAGGCATTCGGGTGGCTATCAAAGATTGGTTTGCGTCCCTTAGAACGGTTTCACTGATATGAACCTTCTTCAAATATATCAACTCCTTAAAAGATTTCTTTTTTCAGGTGAAATATGTTATAATCCAGCTTATTTTATATTATATATAAATAGGGCAAGACAATTCTAAAATGAAGCTTCTCACCCCAAAAACTGACAAAGTTCTTGAAAGCAAATTCTGCTGAGT
>CAYFSR010000047.1:0-15561 GCA_964345785.1 uncultured Eubacteriales bacterium
TTCTGATTTGGCCTAAGTTCAGCTGAAGGTGGTTTTGTCAAGGTATTGACCGGTATGATTTCCCTATATCGATTGATATAATCGCATAACCGGTATACCATGGTTTTGGGAACATCGGCTATGGGCGAAAGACTACCACACATGTCTCCATATAGGGTAGAGTAACCCATGGCGGATTCCGATTTATTGCTGGTATTAATCAGTATTCTGCCTTCTCGGTTGCTGATGAACATTAGAAGATTTCCTCGGATGCGCGCTTGTATGTTTTCCTCTGCCAAGTCTCCAACAGTTTCTTCTTTTCCATTCATTAGCTTAATATAGGTAGCAAAAAGCTCCTCTATGGGTAAAACACGGTACTCTATTCCCAGATTGTCCGCTAAAAGTTTTGCATCGTCTCGACTATGATCTGGAGAATAACGAGATGGCATTGATACCCCTAAGACATTTTCACTACCTAAAGCTTCCGCAGCTAAACAGGCTATCAGAGCAGAGTCAACTCCGCCACTTAAGCCTAATAGCATCTTATTGAATCCATTTTTTCTAAAATAATCACGTAATCCTAAAATAAGAGCATTATAGACCCAGGAAATGTCTTCTCCGGGGTATTCGATAGCAGGATTGGATGCCTGCGTATCGTAGTATATGAGCTGTTCCTCAAATGCCTTTCCCCGACAAATTAAATTGCCGGTTTTATCAAACACCATACTGGAGCCATCAAAAATTAGCTCATCATTTGCTCCCACTTGACTAACAGAAATCAGAGGTAACTGATATTTAGCTGCTGTTTTTGATAGAGCCTTTTGCCGATTTTCCAAGTCCTGATATTGATAAGGTGTTGCAGATATATTTATCAATAGGCTTGTGTTTTCTATAGCCGAACTGTTATAAAACTTCCCGCCTACGGCAACCACCAACTGTAATCCACGAAAAGACAGAACATTCCCCTGGGTGGAAGCATCTGCTTGTGCAGGAGTAAAATAATTGGTCTCATCGAACATATATCGGTTCTGAAGCTGGGCTTTGTTAACTCGACCTGTGATTTTTCCATCATCCATTAGGATAGCGCTATTACAAAGTTTTCCTGTATCTGAATCAGAGTTAATAGTGCCCAATAGGATACCAATTCCAGAAGTATGGGGAAGGATATCTTTCAGCACTTCTTTAGTATCTTGAATAAATTCTTTTCGGAGCAGCAAGTCCTTTGGTGGCCAGCCTGTTAGTGCCAGCTCTGGAAAAATCACAAGCTCTGCATTTGCCATACGCGCTTGATCCAGAAAAGACAATATTTTGTCTTTATTACCACTCAAGTCGCCAATAATCGGATTTATTTGTGCTAAGGCTATCTTCATTCTATACCCTCCAATGAAATCGTTATTCTCCTATAATCCCATGAAAGCTGAAACATGCTCCACCATTTGGTCAATTTCACATTCAGCTGTATGTATGACAGGTTTATCTCCAAGATTCTGTAGAGGCTTAGGTATTTCCATACTACTAACCTTTGATAGCTGTTCCAAAATCTGCAAATCGTCTGTTCTGCTTTCCCCAGCTCTATTTCCCTGTATGGCTTGAAGAACATCTCCTGGGAACTTAAAGGGGCTAGCAGTTGAAACTAAGAGAGTAGTCCTATTGTCCCCAGTTTCCTCTTTATATCTATCATATACCCATTTCCCTACTCCCGTGTGTGGATCCATGGTATAAGAACTCTTGCTAAAGGCATCTTGAATGGCATCGCGGGTTTGCTGCTCTGTGGCGAATCCTCCCCAGAATATTGATTGTAGTTCCTCCAAAGCAGCACCTTCAAGCTTATAATATCCATTATCAGACAATTGCTTCATCCACTCATTGACCCGAACGTCATCCCTTCCACTGAGCTCATAGAGCAGTCGTTCCAGGTTGCTGGATATTAGAATATCCATAGATGGTGAAATGGTTGGGTGAAATTCACGTCGTCTATCATATACACCAGTTTGTATAAAATCAGTCAATACTTTATTGTCATTGGAAGCACATATAAGCCGGCCTAGTGGTAGACCCATTTTCCTTGCATACCATGCTGCCAGTATGTTTCCAAAATTCCCTGTAGGGACAACTATATTGATTTCTTGACCAAATTCAATCCTTCGCTGGTTAAGCAGATCCAGGTAAGCAGAGAAATAATAGACAATCTGAGGCGCCAGCCTTCCCCAATTAATGGAGTTGGCAGAGGAAAAACCAAGGCCATTTTGTTCCATCTTTCCTTGCAATTCCTCGTTACGGAAAATTTGCTTGACACCTGTCTGAGCATGGTCAAAGTTTCCATTAACAGCAACTACCGAAACATTATTTCCTTCTTGAGTTGCCATCTGCAGTTTTTGCATGGAGCTGACCCCTTGTCGGGGGTAAAATACCATGATACGAGTGCCTGGTACATCCTGGAATCCCACCATAGCCGCCTTCCCCGTATCACCGGAGGTAGCTGTTAGTATGACTATCTCCTTCGGGTCGGAGCTTGATTGAACTGCCGTAGTCAGAAATTGAGGTAAAATTTGCAGCGCCATATCCTTAAAAGCACTAGTCGGCCCATGCCATAATTCCAATACATAAAGCTCCTCATCCATAGGAACCACTGGCGCTATTTGTGGTGAGGAAAACTTAGCAGATGTATATGCCTCATCCACACAATAATCTAGTTCTTCCTTGGTGTAATCTGTAAGAAAGAGGCTAAATATTTTCTTAGCTCGCTGACAGTAATTCATGGGAATCCATTTTTTCAATTCATCCGGCGTTACTTTAGGAATGCTTTCTGGAACAAACAAGCCACCTTCAGGTGAAAGACCTTGCTGAATAGCTTCCTTCGATGTATATTTCAATTTCTTATTTCTAGTGCTATGATATTTCATTTTATTGCGTCACTTCCTCATTAATTGGTGTTTATGCATTGGGATTCATACAAAGCAAATACTTAAGAATTGCTTTCATATGTGAACTTATTATAACCCAAGCTTATCCAGCCTGCAAATAATAAAAAAAGCTTCCCTGTTGTATAACAGGAAAGCTACAAAAATTTATCTTAACTGGGAGACTGGGTCTGCAAAAAGAAAAGCCAAGGAAATTTCCCTGGCTTCTATGGATCTGCGTCTTTCAGGCGATATACTCCTGTAAATAGGCAGGTACGCTGTCAGGATTTCCATTCATGGTAATATAGAATTTGATATTGAACTTATCAGACAATTTCTTTATATCGAGGAGGAAGCGTTTTACCTCGTCTGGATCGCCCTTTCCCACATCGAAAAGGCCATCGATGTATATCTGATCAGTATCGTAATTTCGTGCAATCATCCCGGATATGAAGCCATAAAACTCGTCTAGTTTTTTGATATCGAACTCTCGGGTGTTGACACAACGAATCTGGTAATCTAACTCTAACATTCGACGATCGCTTCCGTTGATGAACACAATCTCGCCTTTACTGTCCTCAAGAGCACCATTGGCCAGATTCAATATTGTTCTGGTCTTTCCGCTACCCTTGGGGCCTATGATAAACTTTATCATGTTAACCGCCTCCCAGTTTTAAATTATATTTGCAGGTTCTTAACCTAATTATAACATAGGTGTCTGCTTCTTTCCATAGTAAAAAACCTTGGGCAACAATTTCTCGTATATAAAGTGCGGCAACGGGTGATAAGATTAGGAACCTAGCAATTTACATTGATAGCTTAACCCAATTTCACGAAAGTATTACAAATATTGGACAATTACTTTCTTTTAATTGCCTTTTTGCGCAAACCTGTATCTAAAATAGCCTTTCTGATTCGTATACTCTTAGGAGTTATCTCTACCAGTTCATCATCGCTGATAAACTCCAAGGCCTGTTCCAGGCTTAGGACCTTGTGAGGAGTCAAGCGCATAGCGTCATCTGAACCTGATGCCCGCACATTGGAGACATGCTTTCTTTTACAAACATTGACCTCTATGTCACCTTGCCTGTTGCTTTCTCCTACGACCATACCCTCGTATACCTTAGTACCTGGCCCAATAATCATCTGGCCCCTGTCTTGTGCATTGAAAATACCATAGGTAACCGCTTCTCCGGCTTCAAAGGCTACCAAAGAGCCTTGAATCCTCGAGGTAATTTCTCCCTTGAAGGGAAGGTAACCATCAAACATAGAGTTGATTATACCTTCACCCCGGGTATCCGTCATAAACTCGGAACGATAACCAAACAAACCTCTTGCTGGAATTGAAAACTCAAGGCGGACAGAACTGCCTTTTCCGCTGAACATATTGAGCATTTCACCCTTGCGGGAACCTAGCTTTTCAATAACAGAGCCTGTATACTCTTCAGGCACGTCTATTGTGACCAGTTCCATAGGCTCATGAAGCTGTCCATCTATCTCCTTATAAATAACAGTGGGCTTCGATACTTGAAATTCATAACCTTGTCTTCTCATGGATTCAATCAAAATGGAAAGATGAAGCTCACCTCTACCAGACACCTTAAACGCATCAGCAGAATCAGTTTCTTCAACACGCAGGCTGACATCTGTATATACTTCTCTAAACAACCTATCTCTTATATTTCGGGAGGTAACATATCTACCTTCCTGCCCAGCGAAGGGGCTGTTGTTGACTGAAAAGGTCATGGAAAGAGTTGGTTCAGAGATATTCACGAAGGGTAATGGATCAGGATGGTTAACATCACATATGGTTTCACCAATATTGATGCCTTCTACTCCGCTAACCGCAACAATATCCCCAAGCTTAGCCTCTGTCACTGCTTCTCGTTTTAAGCCTTCAAACTCGTATAGATTAGTAATTTTCACTTTCCTTTGCTCACCACTGGAATTACACAACAAAGCCTCCTGCCCAGATTCCACCCTGCCTCTTTCCACTTTACCAATGGCAATTCTTCCAACATAATCATTGTAGTCAACAGTAGACACTAGGATTTGCAAAGGACCATCAATATCACCGGTCGGGGCGGGAATATATTCCTTAATCACGTCAAAGAGCGGCTGCATATCCCTTCCATCTTCATCAACGCTCAATGTAGCAGTACCCTGCTTTCCAGATGCATACACAAAAGGACAATCCAGTTGGTTTTCACTGGCATCCAAATCTATAAATAGATCGAGAACCTCGTCTATTACCTCATTAGGCCGGGCTTCTGGTCGATCTATCTTGTTTATAACTACTATAACCGGATGTCTTAATTCAAGTGCTTTTTTTAATACAAACTTCGTTTGGGGCATGGGGCCTTCAAAGGCATCAACCAGCAACAAAACCCCATTAACCATCTTTAAAACTCGTTCTACTTCTCCACCAAAATCAGCATGACCAGGGGTATCGATAATGTTGATTTTCAGGTCACTGTGCCGAACTGCAGTGTTTTTGGAAAGGATGGTAATTCCCCTCTCCCTCTCCAGATCATTAGAGTCCATAACCCGATCCGTCAACTGCTGGTTTTGTCGAAAAACACCACTCTGACGCAGCATCTGATCTACCAGGGTGGTTTTTCCGTGGTCGACATGGGCTATTATGGCTATATTTCGAATATCTTCTCTAGTAAACATTTATTATCCTCATTCCTTTAAGAATCAACGCTTTAACAAACTATAATGATAACATATATAGAAAGCTACAACAAGTTTTTTTACAAAAAAAGACTCTTCTTGTGAAGAGTCGGTACTTATCTATTTTGTGTACTGCAAAATATGCTTCAATACCTGGTTTCGCTTTTCATTAACTTTATCATAATTCATAGCCTGAAAATAGAACTTCTCTTTTTCACCATGGGCTGCTTTGGCTTTTGCTATATGGCTTATTCCCTTTGCTAAGAGATCTCGGTAACGTTTTTCAGCATCTGCTCTTTCTTCTTCATACATAGCTAAAACATCTAGCTTTATGCAAATTCCCAAATCAATTTCTTCTACTTTGTAAACATGCGAAATGCCTTCCATGGATTTCGGATCACTATGATCAGGTTGCGTGCTATTCATAATTACTACTCGAGCTGCTGGTATAATCAACATATCCAGCTTATCTGGTTCAAATGGACAATGATACTGTTCTGTGTACAAACCCATTTCTTCCACTGCCTTGGCAACTCTTTCAATCATTTCCTTAACTCCGGTTCCTGGTTGCCCTTTGATGCTGTATACTTTCATGTCCTTGGAAATCAGCGTATCTTTAAAATCCAGAATTCCTTTAGGTGTTAAAGCGGAGGCAAATAAATTTTCCTGAACTTCTTTCTTATGGGGAATAAGGACTGTTTCATCCCAAAATTCCCCGAGATTGATAATTTCATCTAATACACCAGGATGGCTAGGATCATAAATATGTGGTGCTGTGCCATCTAACAGAGCAACTCCAAGCTGGGGAATCACCAATCCATCCAGGGAGCTGGGGTCAGTAGAGCAATGATGATGCTCAACATCATAACCCCTTTCTATCATCTCTCCGCTTATGGAGTTCATAAATGTGGACTTTCCTACTCCTGGTCCTCCCTTAATTATGAAAATCCGATTACCGGCAGGCCGGATCATATATTCAAACAGAAAATAAGGGCCACTTGTTGTATTCCCTCCCGGGAACATTTTTCTGATTTTGCCTTGTTCAGCCATATCAACCCTCCTCGTATGCGTTGACAATATAGTTCTTCTTCATAGTATGCCAAAAAGGGGGGTGTTGACTAACAAGTTTACATGATTCATTGAATACTGCTTACATCATAGCCTGCATCTTCAATCGCATCTGTAATTTTCTGGTCTGACACTTCGTGGTATAGCTCTACTTCAGCCTTTTTCCCTTCTAAGTTTACCTTTACTGACTTTACGCCCTCCAGCTCCTTTAGAGCTTCCTCCACATGACGTACACAGTTATTACAAGTCATTCCTTCTACATATATTGTTTTGGTCATTGTATTCTCGTCCTTTCAAATTAAAATTATATAACAATCTATTTATGGGAAGGCTTAAATCTTTTCAACCTTAATGCATTAGTCAAAACCGATACAGAGCTAAATGCCATAGCAGCTGCTGCGATCATAGGATTTAGTAGCGGTCCACCAAAGATATATAACAGGCCTGCTGCAATGGGTATTCCCGCAGTATTATAACCAAAGGCCCAGAACAAATTTTGCTTTATGTTCCGGATAGTGCGCTTGCTCAGCTCAATGGCTGTTGGAACATCCATTAAGTCACTTCTCATTAGCACTATATCTGCAGATTCCATAGCAACATCAGTTCCAGATCCAATCGCTATACCAATATCAGCTTGTGCTAATGCAGGTGCGTCATTAATTCCATCCCCAACCATGGCTACTTTTTTACCCTCAAGCTGTAGTTTTTTAACTTCTTCAGCCTTATCCTGGGGCAGCACTTCTGCTAGAACCCTATCAATGCCTACCTGTCTTGCTATAGCTTCTGCTGTTCTTTTATTATCACCGGTAATCATAGCGACCTGAATGTTCATGTCATGCAAAGCTTCTATAGCTCGAGCACTGCTCTCCTTAAGCACATCAGCTACCGCTATAATACCCAATAGCTTGCCATCGGAAGCAACGTACATAGGGGTCTTACCTTCTTCTGCCAACCTATCAGAGTTTTCCTGTAAGGTAATTGCTATATTTTGATCTAGCATTAATTTCTCGTTTCCTAACAGCATTCTTTTACCTTGAATTACAACTTCAATTCCATGGCCAGGTATTGCTTCAAAATTTTCTGCTGGCAGCAATTCCAGATTTTCTTCCCTTGCCTTATTCACAATGGCTTCACCTAAAGGATGCTCGGAACCTGCTTCTGCTGAAGCAGACAAGTGCAGTATCTCAGCTTCTGTAGTTTCATCCGTTGTTATAATATCAGTTACGACAGGTTTTCCTTCTGTTAGTGTACCTGTTTTATCAAATATAACTGTGTCAATTTCATGGGCGGTTTCCAAAGCCTCTCCGCTCTTAATTAGCACTCCATGCTCTGCGCCTTTACCCGTTCCTACCATGATAGCTGTAGGCGTTGCCAATCCTAATGCACAAGGACATGCAATAACCAATACGGAAATGAATATGGTTAATGAGAAAACTACCGACTGCCCGGAAATGTACCATGCAAGGCCGGCGATTATAGCTATAGCTATTACAATTGGGACAAAATAGCCTGAGATAACGTCTGCCATTTTAGCAATAGGTGCTTTAGAACCCTGTGCATCTTCCACCAACTTAATAATCTGGGACAGGGTTGTATCTTTGCCTACCCTGGTTGCTTCAAATTCGATTGTACCGTTCTTATTTATACTAGCACCAACAACCTTACTGCCCGGGTTCTTCTCCACTGGAATACTTTCACCTGTAAGCATAGCTTCGTCAACAGAGGTTCTTCCTGATGTTACTACCCCATCCACAGGAATTTTCTCACCAGGCTTAACCAGTATAATATCGCCAGTTTCCACTTCATCTATCGGCATTTCCATTTCTTTGCCGTCTTGTATTACAGTGGCTGTCTTTGGCGCCAGACCCATTAACTTCTTTATGGATTCCGATGTTTTACCCTTAGTAACCGTCTCCAGATATTTACCGAGGAGAATTAATGCGATTATGGTTCCCGCACTTTCAAAATATAAGTCATGAGCAAAATCATGATGTCCATTTGCAATTTGAATGATACCGTATAAGCCATAAATGACAGCGGCACCGGTTCCAATTGCAATTAGAGAATCCATGTTGGGCTCTCGCTTGAATAGGCGGCTGAACCCTACAGTGTAGAACCTCCACCCAGCAATAACTACGGGTATTACAAGTAAAAGTTGGATTAGTCCAAAGTTTAGAGGGTAAACCTCTGGGTTTATGATTTCAGGTATTGGCAGGCCTATCATAGGCCCCATTGCTATATACATAAGTGGTATGGTGAAAGCAATGGAGATGATAAATTTTCTCCATAAACTTTTTTCTTCCTTAGCCTTGCGTTCCTTGTCTTGATCCACTTGGTCCCGGGTATCCACATCTAGTGCTTTATAGCCGGCTTTAGCCACAGCATTCTTGATTTCAGAAATTCGGGTTTGCGAGGAGTCATATATGACCTTCGCTTTCTCCGTCGCGTAATTCACATTTACTTCCTTAACACCTTCCAACTTGCCTATTGACCTTTGCACAGCATTGGCACAGGAAGCGCAGGTCATTCCAGAGATGGGAATAAGAATTTCTCGTTGAGTATCCTCTATCTCTTCGGTAGCTCCATAACCGGCTTTCTCTATTGTCTCTTTTATATTTTGTAGATTGGTAAGGCCGTCATCAAACTCCACCACCAGTTTTTCTGTTGCCAGGTTTACATTGGCAGTCTGAACACCTTCCAATTTTCCTACTCTTCTTTCAACTGTATTTGCACAGGATGCACAGGTCATCCCGGTAATATTCATTGTACTTTTCATGTGATCGTCACATCCTAACTATTTGGCATATTTGTCTATTAATTCCATGACCTCGTTTATCTTTTCTTCCTCATTACCCGTTTCGAAGGCTTCTATAACACAATGTCTGATATGCTGATCGATTGTCTTAAGGTTCGCCTTTTTTAAAAGGGCTTGGGCAGACAAAATCTGTTTGGAAATGTCAACACAGTAGCGGTCATCTTCTACCATTTGAATTATTCCATTCAACTGCCCTCTGACAGTTTTCAGCAAATTCAATACCTTCACCTTATCCTCCTGTTGCAATAAATTGCACCTCCTACCTTTCCTAACATCTATATTCTTGCAGTATCAAGCTTTAATTATGTTCATACCATGCTTTTTATATTTTTTAATTATCACCACATAATTTTAGCTTCTACACCTGCAGTTGTCACTTCATCTTACCCTACCCCCGGTGGGGTGGGGTTGTGTTTATTATATACCTCTAGGATCTGATTGTCAAACACATTAAATATTATAAATTGGTTATTACACGTTGGTTGTTACATTCCAACTTAAATGAGATCTAATCTAACTAGTTCTTTTACGTCAAGCATGTGCCGACCTGATTATCGTCAGGCCGGCATATATTTAGTGAATGAGAATCACCTTATTTCTTAAAAGTTCCTTTCTTCTTCATTTGTTTACTTCTCTTAGATAGATCCTTATGCCATTGTTGCTTCTGACGCATATATCCAGCCTTATCATCTGAGAACTTTGCTTCGTGCTTCAAGTTTTTATAACTGTTCCATCGTTCGATAGAAAGCTGTCCACTATCAATTGCAGCTATAACAGCACATCCAGGCTCAGTACTGTGCTTACAATCAGAAAATCTGCATTGATCAAACAACTGCTCAACATCGCCGAAAGCCTCGCCAAGTCCTGTGCTGACATCCCACATTCCAAGCTCACGCATACCTGGAGTGTCAATGATCATCACGCCACTTTTTAGCATGATGAGCTGCCTGTGGGTAGTGGTATGACGGCCTCTGCTGTCATCCTCGCGTATCCCGTTTACTGTCATTAGTTCCTCTCCCGCCAGCACATTGACAAGGCTCGATTTACCAACACCAGATGAACCGAGAAAAACAATTGTCTTTTTTGGCTTCAGATATTCTGCTAATGCATCCAAACCAGAACCATTCACTGCGCTGATGGCATGAATACCAACTCCGGCTGCAATTTTTTCTACAGCTAGTATTTGTTTTGAGTGGTCGTCTACCAAGTCGGCCTTGGTAAGGATAATTACCGGTATAGCACCAGATTGCCATGATAGAGTTATATAACGTTCCAACCGTTTTAGGTTGAAATCATAGTTAAGTGACTGCATGATAAAAACATAGTCAAAGTTTGCTGCAACCGCCTGCTCACCACGACCTAGATCAGGATGTCGTCTGGAAAAATAAGATTTGCGTTGTAATGTTCTTGTTATTTGACTGTCACCGTTAGCATTGTAATTAATCATAACAAAATCCCCAGCCGTAGGGAAGCTTTCTGTTCCACCTCCATAATAAACGCTGGTTTTCAGTCTGCCAAAGGTTTTACCTTGTTGACAGATGAGCTCATATCGTTCTTTATAAACTGCAGTTATTCTTGCAGGAATAGAATCTATTTCTTCATTTACCGCATCATTTGTCAAGTTTGTCGTGGGTATAAACCCGTAATCTTCTAAATTCAATTCTTGTACCCTCCAATATATGGTCAGTTCTTTCAGACCTAAAGTTATTTCGAGCCTTCATTGTGTTTCGCTCCTCTATTTCAAATACAATCGTCATAATACAACATCTCCTTCCTAGTCAAATATCTATTATAAAGGGCATAAAAATACCGCAACAAGCAGCCTTTATAGCTGCAAATTGCGGTTCATCCCAGATAGTGCAAGCGTTTTAAAATAAACACGAGCATACCTGTTCGATATGCCCGTATACTTCTACAGTACTCACGAAAGGTTACTTTAGCTGGCACAGCAAAAAAAGATGGTTTACCACTTCCTTAATAATTGCTACGCCCTATATTCTGTTTTAGTTTAAAGCCACCTCATATATAACAGTCATCAAAAACAGCTCCTTTCGCTTTCTACGAACTACACTGTCGTAGAACATATTTGAAAATAATATACCATTTCCTGTCTAAATAATCAATAGGCTAACCTATTTTTTTCCATTATTATCAGGGCTTGGTGTCTCAGGTAAGTAGTTTAAGGTTAACTTCTCCAAAGTGCTATCAAACTGTCTTATCGTCACTCCGGTTTGCTTCAGCATTTTTTTAGAGGCTTTCACACTATCAGATTCTGAATATTTGTCACTTAGATATATAATTTCCTTAATCCCGGCCTGGATGATTGCCTTGGTACATTCATTACAGGGAAATAATGTGGTATAAATTTTATTACCTTCAAAAGAAGCACTTCGATTGTTCAAAATAGCATTGAGCTCTGCGTGGACAACATAAGGGTACTTGGTATCTAAAACGTTACCATCCCGCTCCCAAGGGAATTCATCATCGGAGCACCCAATAGGAAATCCATTATACCCTACGCTCAAAATTCGATTGGACTTGCTATCCACAATACATGCTCCAACAGGTGTGCTGGGATCCTTGCTCCGGTGACCTGATAGAATTGCTATCCCCATGAAATATTCATCCCAACTAATATAATTATCCCGTTTACTCAATGACTCCATCTCCTTAAATTTCTTCATCCTATGTAAATATTACTATACATTTACTTCGTTGTACTAGCTTGCAATTGATTATATAATACTTAATCGTAACTATTATGTCCACAAAAATAAGAACAATTTCTAAATAAGCCTTTTATCTTGTTAAAATGACCAGTTTCAGCTGTAAATTATTTGCTATTTGTCAGATTGCATTATGTCTACTCTTATGCCATAATATCATAAAAGGAGGTGAATGCATGGTGGTAGAACGAAAAGTTCGGCTGCACAGCCTAAATGAGATAAAAGATTTTATCGTAATGGCCGGAAAATATCAATGCGATATTAAGGTTAAAACGCGTGGTAAAATCGTAGATGGCAAGAGCATGATGGGCATTATTTCTTTAGTAGGCCGAAAGCCTTTAACAGTAGTCGCGGAAGGCGACGATGCCTGCGAGTTTGTTGGGCAACTGGATCGCACCAAATATCTATATCAATGAAAAAAGTATCTCAAGACAAAAAACTGAGATACTTTTTTTATTGATATATTTAATAAAGTGAGATAAGCCGTAAGCCGAGTTCTGTCGTGAATGATCATCTGTCTAGGCCTGCTGTTGCCGGCAGGCTCAAGCAACCTTTCCCGGGACGCGGCGGGCTGCCGCTTTTGATGTCCTCTATTCGGTCTTGCTCCGGATGGGGTTTACATAGCCATTCCAGTCGCCTGGATGCTGGTGAGCTCTTACCTCACCTTTCCACCCTTACGTCCAATACTTCCACCGGTACGAATAACTAGTATCCAGTAACCAGTATCAAGTATAGAACGCGGTATCTCTCTGTTGCACTATCCTTGGAGTCGCCTCCACTGGGTATTACCCAGCACCCTGCCCTGCGGAGCTCGGACTTTCCTCGTCTGCCTTATGGCAGCCGCGATCATTTGTCTCACTCACTTTATATTCTTTTGTTTGGATTACTATAATAACATTCGGTTAAATTTGCGTCAACTGGGAATTGATTCCTTGTAAAATAAAATCCTGCCACAGTTTTCGCATTCCACGATTCGTTTAGCATCTTTAACTCTCTGTATCATAAGAGATGCCAAGCCCATATTACATCCACCACATTGATTCCCAACCAAAGGTGACATAACAGGCGTCCTGCTGGCTTTAATATTTCTATATTTTGCCATTAACTCCTTGCTGATAGTACTTCCCATCTTATCCCGCTGCCCTTTTAACTTGTTAAGCTCCTCATTGATACCAGCAACCTCGACATCATAGTCCTTTTTAACTGATACATAGTCATCCTTGGCTTTGGAAACCCGCTGGCGAATATCTTGTATTCTGTTTACAAAGTTCTGCAGTTCTCTATCCAGCTTTTTTAGTTCTTCTTCTTTCCGTCTTATACGATCTTGAAGGTGAAAACCTTCCTTCGCTAAATCCTCTATCTCAGCAAGAGATTCCAACTCTTCTGATTTTAGCTTCTCCATTTGCACTTGCATTTTTTCTTCAATACTATTGAATTCCTGTTGAAGTTTGTTCAACAATTGATTTTTTTGTGTCACATCGCTGTCCATGCTAACCAGGCTCCTCTCCTGCTTAACAAGATAGTTTTTAATTTTTAACAGCTGACGGCGCAATTCAGAGTTCTTCTTTTCAAGGATGTACTGGTCCATGAGCAAATCTAGCTCCTGATACTTCCATAGAGTTTCTAATTGTTCCATACTTTCATCCTCCTTCTATATGATAAAAAGGAATAAGCTTTGCTTACTCCCGTAACCTTCTAAAGCGATTTCCATAATCTTGAGACGAAATAACGTCTACCTTCCATTGTAATGCATGAGTATAGTTTTGTAAACGCCGTTTTAGACTTATTATTGCTGGGTATTCAGTAGCATAGTGTCCGAATGTGGCCAAAGCCATGTCGCCATCCAGTATTGGCAATTGCTCATGATATTTCGCTTCTCCGGTAATAAATAAGTCAGCACCGGCCCTTCGAGCTTCTTCGACAAAATCCCCGCCAGCTCCGGCGCAGGAAGCAACTACCTGAATTTTTCTGGCAGGATCTCCGATGAAATCAACGACTTCTGCCTTAAGCGCTCCCTTGACCTTCCTCAGATATTCGTCTAAAGTAATTGCTTCATACAGTCTGCCTATTCGTCCAAGAGAACCCCAACTCTCTGCTGATGATGAGCTTGGTAATAAGGGTGAAACATCCTGTATTTCTAATAACTCTGCCAATGTATCATCGGTTCCACCCTTTGCTTTATCTAAATTGGTATGAGCAGAATAGACAGAAATACCATTTTGTATAAGCTTTAGCAGAGTGGAACCGGTTAATGTTGTATCAATGATTTCCTTAATTGGCTTAAACAATACCGGGTGGTGGCTGATAATCAGATTCACCTTTTCATGGATAGCCTGCTGTATTACATCATCTGTAACATCCAAAGTAACCATGATTTTATCTACGGAAGCCTGCTCGCTACCTACCAAAAGGCCTACATTGTCCCAAGGTTCCGCCAAATGAGGAGGTGCAATATCCTCCATAAGACTAATAATATCTTTTACTTGATGTGACAACGGTAAACCTCCTCGTATTGTCTAAGCTTCTCTTGGGCTTCTTGCAGCCGGATTGATACTGTTTCTGCTTGACCCATCTCCAGGCCTTTTATAAGCTCTTTTAATCCTCTTATCTTTCTTTCCATCCATTCCTTAAGAAGAGGATGCTTCTTTGTAATCCAGCTATGTCCTACTTCGTAGTAGATGTCGTTATCATATCCTCTGACCTCAGTATCTGGAACGGCTACTATGATTTCATAAATCCGATTGCTTTCCTTTACCAGATCTTCATCCTCAATACGGTATTGATTCTGCAGCAGCCAGCGGCGCAATTCCTCTTGGCCGATCATTGGCTGGAGGATAAGCGTGGATGCACTTCTGGCTACCTCTTCCCCTTGCTGTAAGATTTCACTAATCAATACACCACCCATACCTGCAATGACAATTGTATCCACTTCGCCAGCTGACAAAACGGACAAACCATTGCCCAATCGTGTTTCTATTGCATGGTTCATATTGTTTTGTTCAATCAAAATACTAGCCTTCTTCAGGGAACCGGCGCTAACATCTGCAGCTATTGCACTTGTTACCCTGCCCCATTGCACTAAATATAGGGGTAGATAACCATGGTCAGTACCAATGTCTGCCATTTTCCGAGAATGAGGTATCAAATCTGCTATGGCTCGAAGTCGCGGTCTTATGTTCATAAAACTCTCCTTAGCTAATGTCTCTTTAGCAACTTATTCCGTTTTTACTACCCAACGCTAAGCTAATATATCTGGTGGGTAAAAAAGCAAAAAACACCGTGTTTGCGGTGTCTCCTGATAGGTGTTGATTCCGGTTAATGTTGGTGGGCCTTCAGGGACTTGAACCCCGGACCGACCGGTTATGAGCCGGTTGCTCTAACCAACTGAGCTAAAGGC
>CAYFSR010000048.1:0-15396 GCA_964345785.1 uncultured Eubacteriales bacterium
ATTCCATTGACCGACGACGAAGTCCGTGTCATGGGTGTAGAGCATATTCCCATGCAACTGGATGCGGAAGTTGGAGATAATGTTAGGGTTGTTTCAGGTCCCCTGGAAAACTTTATCGGTTCCATAGAGGAGATTTATCCTGACAAACAAAAGGTTAAGGTTATGGTTTCTATGTTTGGAAGGGATACTCCCGTTGAATTGGAATATCATCAAATCCAAATAATATAGACTACGTAATCATGTAAGGAGGTGTAGACAATGGCAAAGAAAGTTACTGGTTATGTTAAATTGCAGATTCCTGCCGGCAAAGCAACACCAGCTCCACCAGTTGGTCCTGCTCTAGGTCAGCACGGTGTAAACATCATGGGCTTCTGTAAAGAATTTAATGAAAAAACATCAAAACAGGCAGGATTAATTATTCCTGTTGTTATTTCCGTATACCAGGATAGATCCTTCACTTTTATCACCAAGACACCACCAGCACCTGTCCTCATTAAGAAGGCAGTAGGCTTGGATAAAGCGTCTGATAAACCTAATGTGAATAAAGTAGCTAAGCTGACAAAGCAGCAGGTACAAGAAATCGCAGAAATTAAAATGCCTGACCTAAATGCAGCAGACTTGGAAGCAGCTATGAGAATGGTAGCAGGAACAGCTCGCAGCATGGGCATTACAGTAGAAGCATAATAGCTTCAAATTATGCGAAAGCATTATTATTAATGTGGCAGGGGCCCCACCTTCCCATATGAAAGGTGCGAACCCGTTATGACCACTAGGAGGAATTAGAAATGAAACATGGAAAAAACTATTTGGAAAGTGCAAAACAAGTAGACCGCACCAAATTGTACGATCCAGTAGAAGCATTGGAACTGGTTCAGAAAACAGCAACAGCAAAATTTGACGAGACCATAGAAATTGCCATTCGATTGGGCGTTAACCCGCGAAATGCCGACCAGCAGGTTCGTGGAGCAGTTGTTTTACCCCATGGAACCGGTAAAACCGTTAAGGTTTTAGTTATTGCTAAAGGCGAGAAAGCCAAAGAAGCAGAAGAAGCCGGAGCTGATTATGTAGGGGCAGAGGACATGATTACAAAAATCCAGTCTGAAAACTGGTTTGATTTTGACGTTTGCGTAGCTACACCTGATATGATGGGTTTAGTAGGACGTCTTGGTCGTGTTTTGGGACCTAAAGGTTTAATGCCAAATCCCAAATCAGGCACAGTAACCATGGATATTTCGAAAGCCGTTCAGGACATCAAAGCTGGTAAGGTAGAATACAGGCTGGACAAAGCAGCTATTATTCACGTACCTGTTGGCAAGAAGTCCTTTGGTACCGAAAAGCTCAATGACAACCTTACAACTCTTATGGATGCCGTTGTTAAGGCTAAACCTGCAGCTGCAAAGGGAACCTATCTGCGAAGTGTAGTGCTGTCCAGCACTATGGGTCCCGGGGTTCGGGTAAACGCAACCAAATTCTAATTGCACAGGCTTTCCAAATTGCTTGACAATTAGAACTGATTGTACTATACTAACAAATGATTTTTGAATATTGGAGCATGGTCTTATCGTAGACAGCAGGTGCTTTAACAAGCTTAATTACCAGCCTGCCGAGGTAAGGGAATGTATTTTGATAAATACTGCCCTCTTGCCTTTTGGTAAGGGGGCATTGTGGTTTAAAATCCTTTCTGTGATAAGCAAAGGCCCCAACTGAAACATTAGGAAAGGAAAGGAGGTCTGTGAAGAATGTCTGCTAGAGAACAAAAAGTACAAGTAGTAGCTGAAATTAAAGATAAGCTTTCCAATTACAGCAGTGCAATACTAGTTGATTATCGTGGACTAACAGTCGCAGAAGTAACACAATTAAGAAGTGATTTTCGCAAAAACGATGTTGACTACAAGGTATACAAAAACACCTTAATTGAGCTTGCAGCCAAAGAACTTGGCCTGGATGACCTTGTTCCCCATCTGGAAGGTCCAACAGCAATAGCCTTTGGAGTTAAAGACCCTGTAGCTCCCGCAAAAATTCTTACTGAAAGCATTAAGAAGCTTAAGAAGATGGAGCTGAAAGCTGGCGTGGTTGATGGCAAAGTCATCGATGTAGATGGAATTAAGGTATTGGCCGAACTACCCTCTAGAGAAGAGCTTATTGCGAAAATGCTTGGCAGCATGAACGCCCCAATATCTGGGCTGGTCAATGTGCTGGGTGGAACCGTACGGTCCTTGCTGTACACCTTAAATGCAATAAAAGAAACCAAGGAAGCATAAACAAATTAAAAAAAATCAGGAAAGAAAAAATAGGAGGATTTAAAAATGAACAAACAAGAAATTATGGATGCCATTAAGAATATGACAGTACTAGAACTTTCCGAGCTGGTAAAAGCTTTGGAAGAAGAATTTGGTGTAAGTGCTGCAGCTCCTGTAGCTGTAGCCGCAGCCCCTGCAGCTGGTGCAGCTGAAGCAGCTGAAGAAGAAAAAACTGAGTTTGACGCAGTTCTTACCGATGTTGGCGATCAGAAAATCAAGGTTATCAAAGTTGTTCGTGAATTAACCGGTCTTGGTCTGAAAGAAGCTAAGGACTTAGTAGAAGCAGCTCCTAAGGCTGTTAAAGAAGGCGTTTCCAAGGAAGATGCAGAAGCAGTTGTTGCTAAGTTTGCAGAAGTTGGAGCAAAAATCGAAGTTAAATAAGCTAGTTTTAGCAAGAGGTTTTAGCCAAAACAATAAGGAGCTCTTTTCAATAGAGCTCCTTATTTTAGTTGGTCAGTATTATTACTGACAGCTTATCAGTAGAATTATAAATATATTCCACTCGCTGTTGCGATCACGAATCATTCTAAAGCTCTATCATCAAAAAATCCTACACCTTCCGAACTCACTGCGTTCAAACAGGCGGAAGTTGTTTAACGGATTTTCTGCTGATATTCGCTAAGAATGTTGGTCGTTCCCGCAAAGGCTTGTTACATATTATTTATTATTTTTAGCTGTGAAACTGATAAATTAAGAAAAAAAGACAAAAAACAAAATAAGCATTGACAAACTTGCAATTCTTTGTTAGGATTATAAATTGCATTAATAGTTTTTGTTGACAAGCTTTTTTTGCGTTTTTATTCGTAGTTTGTAGCTGGATTCTTAGCTTTTACAAGTGTATATGTATTTTTTATGTCTTACATATATTTTACACTGAATAAGGTACAAATTGCAAGGGTATAATATATATTAATGCTTATTTACTAATATTACCAAAATAACCAAGGTCACACATGGATGTATTTGGTTTTAACTTTACTTAAGGGGTGAGATGTACATGCTGCATCCAATTCAACTAGGAAAGAGAACCAGGATGAGTTACTCTAGAATTGATGAGGTTCTTGAAATGCCCAACCTCATTGAGGTGCAGAAAAACTCGTACACGTGGTTTCTCGAAAAAGGGCTCCAGGAGGTTTTTGACGATGTATCTCCTATCACCGACTACACCGAAAATCTCGTTTTAGAATTTGTGGACTATTACTTTGACGAGAACTCCAAGTACTCGGTGGAAGAGTGCAAGGAACGGGATGTTACCTATTCCAAACCACTGAAGGTACGGGTTCGGCTGATAAACAGAGAAACAGGGGAAGTTAAGGAGCAAGAAGTCTTTATGGGTGACTTCCCAATCATGACCGATCAGGGCACTTTTATCATCAACGGGGCAGAACGTGTTATAGTCAGCCAATTGGTTCGTTCCCCAGGTGTCTATTATTCAGAGCAAATTGATAAAACGGGAAAGCCACTGTATTCCGCAACTTTGATTCCCAATCGTGGGGCATGGTTGGAGTATGAAACCGACTCCAACGATATAATGCATGTCCGGGTAGACCGCACTAGAAAAATTAATGCTACGGTACTTTTGCGAGCTCTTGGCTATGGTACAGATATTCAGCTAAAGGAACTTCTCGGTGAGGACGAACGCCTTCTTGCTACCATTGACAGCGACAATTCCAATTCAGTGGAAGAGGGCTTATTGGAGATTTATAAACGCTTAAGGCCAGGAGAGCCTCCTACAGTGGAAAGTGCCAATCAATTGATTCGCTCTCTATTTTTTGATTCCAAACGATACGACTTGGCCAGAGTAGGTCGTTACAAGTTTAATAAGAAACTGGCCTTATCTGCTAGAATTGCTGGCAGAGTTGCTGCTGCGCCTGTAGTTGATCCATATTCCGGAGAAATACTGGTAGAAGCAGGAGAAAAAGTAAGCAGAGAAAAGGCGGATGCCATACAAAATGCCGGCATCAACGAATTCTTGATTCAATTGGATAATGATAGGGTTGCCAAAGTAGTCGGGAATTATTTTGTAGATGCAGATAAATATTTAAGCTTTGACCCAGAAGAAGTGGGTATTAATGAAAAGGTTCATTATCCTACTTTAAAGGTCTTTCTTGACCAGGGCTTAGATGAAGATGCTTTGAAGGCAAGCCTCAAAGAAGCTTTGGACGAGTTAATACCCAAGCACGTATTAATCGATGATATCATTGCTTCCGTAAGCTATAATTTACATTTACCTGATGGTATTGGCCATATAGATGATATCGATCATTTGGGCAACCGAAGACTTCGTTCTGTTGGCGAACTACTGCAAAACCAATTCAGAATTGGTATGTCCAGAATGGAAAGAGTCATCAAGGAAAGAATGACCATCCAGGATATAGACGTAGTTACCCCTCAAGCTCTTATTAACATTAGGCCTGTTTCTGCTGCTATCAAGGAATTCTTTGGAAGCAGTCAGCTGTCCCAATTTATGGATCAAACCAATCCTTTGGCAGAGCTTACTCATAAAAGAAGGCTCAGCGCATTAGGACCTGGTGGTCTAAGCCGTGAGAGAGCAGGTTTCGAGGTTCGAGACGTTCACTATTCTCACTATAGTCGTATGTGTCCTATTGAAACCCCTGAAGGCCCTAACATTGGCTTAATCGGTTCATTAAGCACCTACGCAAAAATTAACGAGTACGGGTTTATCGAAGCCCCTTACCGCAGGGTGGATAAGGAAACCCAGGTGGTAACCGATGAAATTGTTTATCTTACTGCTGATGAAGAAGATATTTATGTCATTGCCCAAGGTAACGAGCCACTAGATGAGGAAGGCCGTTTCATTGACGATAATGTTATGGTTCGTCTCCGTGAAGAAATCCTCGAGGTCCCTAAAGACCGAGTTGATTACATGGACGTTTCCCCAAAACAGTTGGTTTCAGTTGCCACAGCTATGATCCCCTTCTTGGAAAATGACGACGCCAATCGTGCCCTGATGGGTGCAAACATGCAGCGTCAGGCTGTTCCGCTTATCAGGCCTGAAGCCCCGGTAATTGGTACCGGCATGGAGTATAAAGCCGCTAAGGATTCAGGTGTTGTAGTACTTGCAGAACAATCAGGTGTTGTAAAGAAGGTATCTGCTGATCAGATCATTATCCGAGGCGATGATAATAAGGATTACAAATATAAATTATTGAAATTTAAACGTTCCAACCAGGGCACCTGTATCAACCAAAGGCCTATTATTTCCGAAGGCGAAATCGTGGAAAAAGGCCAAACCATAGTTGACGGTGCATCTACCGATGAGGGTGAAATAGCTCTAGGACGTAACGTACTCATTGGATTTATGAGTTGGGAAGGCTATAACTACGAGGACGCTATCCTCATTAGCGAAAAATTGGTTAAGGAAGATGTCTTTACCTCAGTCCATATAGAAGAATATGAGTCTGAAGCCAGAGACACTAAGCTTGGTCCGGAAGAAATAACAAGAGATATCCCTAATGTAGGTGAAGATGCACTGAAGGATCTTGATGACAGGGGAATTATCCGTATAGGAGCAGAGGTTACAGCAGGTGACATTTTAGTAGGTAAAGTTACACCTAAAGGTGAAACTGAGCTAACTGCTGAAGAAAGGCTGCTTCGCGCCATATTTGGAGAAAAGGCTCATGAAGTAAGAGATACTTCTTTGAAGGTACCTCATGGTGAAAGTGGTATTGTTGTTGACGTTAAAGTATTCACTCGAGCAAATGGTGACGAGCTGCCTCCTGGCGTAAACCAGATGGTTCGTTGCTATGTTGCACAGAAGAGGAAAATATCTGTCGGTGATAAGATGGCAGGCCGCCATGGAAATAAAGGTGTAATTTCTCTGGTCCTCCCCGAAGAAGATATGCCCTTCCTGCCTGATGGTACACCACTTGAAATCTGTCTGAACCCCTTGGGAGTTCCATCCCGTATGAACATCGGACAGGTACTTGAGGTTCACTTAGGCCTGGCAGCCAAGGCTATGGGCTGGAACATCGCCACACCTGTATTTGACGGGGCGTCTGAAATTGACATTATGAATACCCTGGAAGAGGCCAATTTGAACCGTGATGGAAAGCTTACTGTTTATGACGGCCGAACTGGTGAACCCTTTGATAGCAGGGTTACTGTAGGTTATATGTATTTCCTTAAGCTAGCCCACTTGGTAGACGACAAAATTCACGCTCGTTCTACAGGACCCTATTCACTGGTTACCCAACAGCCTCTAGGTGGTAAGGCCCAGTTTGGTGGTCAGCGATTTGGTGAAATGGAAGTTTGGGCACTGGAAGCCTATGGTGCTGCACATACATTACAGGAAATCCTAACCGTAAAATCCGATGACGTAGTAGGCAGGGTTAAGACTTACGAAGCCATCGTTAAGGGTGAAAATATCCCTGAGCCTGGCGCACCTGAGGCCTTTAAAGTTCTAATCAAGGAATTGCAGAGCTTGGCTCTGGATGTAAGAGTAATTAGTAATGAAAATGAAGAAGTACTCATCCAGGAAGTTATTGAAGAAGACATGGATGATTTGGATATTAACATCGAAGGTCAGGAAGATCAGAAGCAATCAGGCGACGACTATGAACTGGAAGACGACGATCTGAACTTCAACTTAGATGATATTGCGAGCATCCCTGGTTTAGATGATGATAATGATAGTGACAGTGAAGAAAATTTTGACGATGTCGACATCTCTGATGATGTAGATATTGATTTGTCAGACCTGGATTTTGAAGATGATGAAAACGATGAAGACTAATTGTTGGAAGGGAGAGATGGCCATTGTTCGAGCTGAATAATCTGGATGCCATTGAAATAGGTCTGGCGTCCCCGGATAGGATTCGGGAATGGTCCCGTGGTGAGGTAAAAAAGCCGGAGACTATTAATTATCGCACCCTTAAGCCCGAGAAAGACGGCTTATTCTGTGAAAAGATATTTGGTCCCCAAAAGGATTGGGAATGCCATTGTGGTAAGTATAAGAGGGTACGATACAAAGGAATTATTTGCGATCGATGTGGTGTTGAGGTCACACGCTCCAAGGTACGCCGGGAGCGTATGGGCCATATAGAACTGGCTGCACCGGTCTCTCATATTTGGTATTTCAAAGGAATTCCCAGTCGAATGGGGCTATTGCTGGATATGTCCCCTCGGTCCTTGGAAAAGATCCTGTATTTTGGTTCTTATGTTGTAATTGATGCCGGAGAAACCGGATTAGCCCAAAAACAGCTCCTAAATGAGAAGGAATTCCGAGAGAATTATGAAAAATACGGCGATGCATTTCGCTGTGGCATGGGAGCAGAAGCCGTTAGAGACTTACTTCGTTCCCTTGATTTAGCTGCCATGTCCCGTGAGCTTCGTTCTGAATTAAGAGACTCTACAGGACAGAAACGTGTACGTATAGTAAAACGTCTTGAAGTAGTAGAAGCATTTAGGAATTCCGGTAACAAACCAGAATATATGATTCTTGATGTAATACCGATCATTCCTCCAGAGCTTCGCCCTATGGTACAGCTTGACGGTGGCAGATTTGCTACTTCCGATCTAAATGATCTTTACCGCAGGATTATTAACCGCAACAACCGTTTGAAAAGATTGTTGGATTTAGGCGCTCCAGATATTATTGTAAGAAATGAAAAGCGAATGCTGCAGGAAGCAGTAGACGCTCTAATAGATAACGGAAGAAGAGGCCGTCCGGTTACCGGTCCTGGCAATCGTCCGCTAAAGTCCCTTAGCGACATGCTTAAGGGAAAACAAGGTCGTTTCCGTCAGAATCTGCTGGGAAAACGTGTTGACTATTCAGGTCGTTCCGTTATCGTTGTTGGTCCTGAGCTCAAAATGTTCCAATGTGGTTTGCCAAAGGAAATGGCTTTGGAACTCTTCAAGCCCTTTGTTATCAAACGTTTGGTTGAAAAAGGTCTTGCACACAATATCAAAAGTGCCAAGCGTATGGTAGAGCGGGTAAGGCCGGAAGTATGGGATGTTGTTGAAGAAGTTATTAAGGAGCACCCAGTGCTGTTAAACCGGGCACCAACCCTGCATAGATTGGGCATCCAGGCCTTTGAGCCTGTTTTAGTAGAAGGACGGGCTTTAAAGCTTCACCCCTTGGTTTGTACTGCTTATAATGCTGACTTTGACGGAGATCAAATGGCGGTTCACTTACCACTATCTGTAGAAGCGCAGGCAGAAGCCAGGTTCTTAATGTTGGCTGCAAACAATATTCTTAAGCCACAGGATGGAAGACCAGTAGCTACACCTACCCAGGATATGATACTTGGTTGTTATTATTTAACAATTTCTAAGGATGGCGAGAGAGGCGAAGGAAAAGCCTTTGCTAGTGCCGATGAAGTTATTATGGCATATGACGAAGGTACCATCACTCTCCATGCCAAAGTAAAAATGCGGGTACAAAGAGAAGTAGATGGCGAGATGCTTTCTCGTATCATTGAAGTAACTGCTGGTAGAGTAATATTCAACGAAGCTATTCCTCAGGATTTAGGCTTTAAGGATCGTAGTAACCTGGAAGAAATGTTTGAGCTGGAAATCGATAGAACCGTTGACAAGGGCATTTTAAGTGGAATTGTAGACAAGTGTTATCACAAGTATGGTGCTACAGAAACTTCAATAGTATTAGACAAAATTAAGGATCTGGGCTTCCATTATGCAACCCAGGGCGCTATTACTGTTAGTGTATCTGATATGATCGTTCCTACTGAGAAAAAGGAGCTTCTTGTAAAGGCGGACGAAGAGGTTACAAAAATTCACCGTCAATTCCGTAGAGGTCTCATTTCCGAGGAAGAACGTTACGAAAGAGTCATTGATACATGGAATGAAACCACAGATGAGGTTACAAAGGCACTAAGGAAGGCATGGGATGAGTTTAATCCAGTTAATATGATGGCTGCCTCCGGCGCTCGAGGAAGTATAAACCAAATTCGTCAGTTAGCAGGTATGCGTGGACTTATGGCCAACCCGGCAGGCAAGATTATAGAGCTGCCAATTCGGGCCAACTTCCGTGAGGGTCTAACCGTTCTAGAGTTCTTTATCTCTACTCATGGAGCTAGAAAGGGTTTGGCTGATACAGCTTTACGTACTGCCGACTCTGGTTACCTAACCCGTCGATTGGTAGACGTCAGCCAGGATGTTATTGTTCATTCTGATGACTGCTTTGCTGAACATGGTGGCAAAATCCGAGGAGTTCTGGTACAGGAAATTGTAGAAAGCGATGAAGTCATTGAGCACTTTGTTGATAGAGTTGTTGGACGTTATACAGCAGAGCAGATATTGCATCCTGAAACAGGTGAAGTAATAATAGGAGAGAACCAGCTTGTTACTCCAAGTATGGGTGAACGTATAGTAGCAGCTGGAATTACAGAATGCCAAGTTCGTTCCGTGCTTACCTGTAGGGAAGAGCATGGGGTATGTGCGAAATGTTACGGAAGTAACCTGGCTACTGGCGACCCAGTTGACATCGGTGAAGCAGTTGGTATTATAGCTGCCCAGTCCATTGGTGAACCGGGTACACAGCTAACCATGAGAACCTTCCATACTGGTGGTGTAGCTGGAGACGATATCACCCAGGGTCTACCCAGAGTTGAGGAGCTCTTTGAAGCCAGAAAACCAAAAGGTTTGGCAATAATCTCCGATATTTCTGGTAGGGTTACCCTCAATGAGCAAAAGAAAAAGCGTGAGGTCATAATTACCAATGACGATGAAGGCGAATCCAAGACCTACTTGATCCCCTACGGATCAAGAATCAAGGTAACAGAAGGCCAGAGCGTATTGGCTGGTGACGAATTAACTGAAGGTTCCATTAATCCCCACGACATCTTGAAAATCAAGGGCGTAAAGGGAGTTCAGGCTTATCTGCTGCAAGAGGTACAGAAGGTATATAGACTGCAGGGCGTTGACATCAACGACAGACATATAGAGGTAATTGTAAGGCAGATGCTGCGCAAAATCAGCGTAGAAGATGCTGGAGATACCGACCTGTTGCCAGGCAGCCTGGTGGATATATTTACCTTTGATAGAGAGAATCAGCGAGTAATAGCAGAGGATGGCACACCGGCACAGGCAAAACGTGTTCTGCTGGGTATTACTAAGGCCTCTCTTGCCACCGAATCTTTCTTGTCAGCCGCGTCTTTCCAGGAAACTACAAGAGTTCTAACGGAAGCAGCAATAAAAGGTAAGAGCGATCCACTGATGGGCTTGAAGGAAAACGTAATCATCGGAAAATTAATTCCTGCAGGTACTGGTATGAATCTATACAGAGATATCGAAATCGATGTAGTAGGGCAGGAAGATGAAGCATTAAACGAAGAATTGGAAGATTCCATTGAATTGGAATTACCGTCAGCAAGCGATTTGTTAGAAGTTTAAATATAGTTGTGTAAGTGTTTGGAGCTACGAATTAGACATATGTTTTTGTTGACATCAAGGTGCTGTAGTGCTAAAATACTTGAGTGCGCCTATTGCTAAGTATAGTTTTACCTGTATTCAAGTTTTAAAGAATACTGGTTCAATAGAGGGGCTATGCCCCTCTTGAACCTTTTCATTATCCATGAATATATGATTTCCATTGAAAGGAGGTGGGGAAATGCCAACAATTAATCAACTAATCCGTAAAGGTAGGCAAAAAGAGGAATATAAATCCAATGCACCTGCTCTGGATGAATCCCCTCAGAAGCGTGGAGTATGTATAAGTGTTAGGACATCCACACCAAAAAAACCCAATTCTGCCTTAAGAAAAGTTGCCAGAGTCCGTTTGGTTAATGGTGAAGAAGTAACAGCTTATATACCAGGAATTGGCCACAATCTTCAGGAGCACTCTGTTGTACTGATTCGAGGAGGAAGGGTTAAGGATCTGCCTGGTACACGTTATCATATCGTACGGGGAGCTCTTGATACATCAGGCGTGGCTAACAGAATGCAAGCCAGGTCCAAGTACGGAGTTAAGAAACCCAAGAAATAATAAATATGAGACATTTCTCAAGCAGGATAACCCCAAAGAAGAGAAGTGTCGCCAAACTAGAATTATGCGGGACATTTCTCAAGCAGGATAACCCCAAAGAAGAGAAGTGTCGCCAAACCTATTAAAGGAGGGAAATGAATGCCAAGGAAGGGCTATATAATCAAGCGCGAAGTGCTTGCTGATCCCATATATGGTGATAAAATTGTTACCAAGCTTATCAATCAGGTTATGAAAGATGGTAAACGTGGTACTGCTCAAAAGATTTGCTATGGGGCATTTGATTTAATAAAAGAAAAAACTGGCAATGACCCTATGGAAGTATTCGAGCAGGCGCTAAACAACATAATGCCTGTTCTGGAAGTAAAGGCTAGAAGAGTTGGTGGAGCTACCTACCAGGTACCTATGGAAGTACGTCCTGAAAGAAGGCAGACACTTGGTCTTCGCTGGCTTATCACCTTTGCTAGAAACAGAGGAGAAAAAACCATGGTACAGCGTTTGGCAGGGGAACTTATGGATGCTGCCAACAACACAGGTAATGCAGTAAAGAGAAAAGAAGAGACCCATAGAATGGCTGAAGCCAACAAGGCTTTTGCTCATTACAAATGGTAAGTTAGTTATACTCACAATGGAATGTGAAAAAGGGCTGACTGAGCAAATTTGGGGAACAACAATAGAGAGTTTAACTTTAAGAAAGGAGGCAAATCAGTGCCTAGGCAATTTACGCTAAAAAACACTAGAAATATCGGCATTATGGCACACATTGATGCCGGAAAGACGACTACTTCTGAGCGAATTTTGTTCTATACCGGTCGTGTGCACAAGCTGGGGGAAACCCATGAAGGCAGTGCTACCATGGACTGGATGGACCAGGAACAGGAACGTGGAATCACTATCACCTCGGCAGCTACTACCGCTCAGTGGAAGGGTAATCGTATCAACATTATTGATACGCCAGGGCACGTTGACTTTACCGTTGAAGTCGAACGCTCGCTCCGCGTCCTCGATGGTTCAGTAGCCGTGTTTTGTGCAAAGGGAGGCGTGGAGCCTCAATCCGAAACTGTTTGGAGACAGGCGGATAAGTATCACGTACCGCGATTAGTCTATATTAATAAAATGGATATCATGGGAGCCGACTTTTTAAATGTGGTTGACATGATACGAGATCGGCTTTCTGCCAATCCCGTACCGTTACAGCTGCCCATTGGAAAGGAAGATACCTTCCAGGGAATAGTAGACTTGGTTAATATGAAGGCCATCATCTATACAGATGATTTAGGAACTCACAGCGAGGAATCTGAAATTCCAGATGATTTGCAGGAGCTGGCTCAGGATTACCGTACCAAGCTATTGGAAAGCATCGCGGAAACCGATGAAGAATTGATGGTTAAGTACCTTGAAGGTGAAGAGCTTACTATAGAAGAAATCAATAGAGGTATTAGAAAGGCAACTATTTCACTGGATATAGTTCCAGTGGTTTGTGGTTCCTCTTATAAGAACAAGGGTGTACAGCCTTTACTAGATGCAGTTGTTGAATATCTGCCATCACCTCTTGATGTACCTGCGATTACAGGTAAAAAACCAAACACTGATGAAGAAATGGTAAGAAATTCTTCTGATGAAGAATCATTCAGTGCTTTGGCTTTCAAAATTGCAACAGATCCCTATGTAGGTAAACTGGCTTTTTTCCGAGTATACTCCGGAGTTCTAAAGACAGGCAGCTATGTTTACAATGCTGTTAAGGGTAAGAGGGAAAGAATCGGTCGAATACTTCTTATGCATGCCAACCACAGGGAAGAAGTTCAGGAAGTTTATGCTGGTGACATAGCAGCAGCAGTTGGCTTAAAGGATACTACCACCGGTGACACCTTATGCGCCGAAGAAGATCCCATCATTTTGGAATCCATGGTATTCCCAGAGCCGGTTATTCAAGTAGCCATTGAACCTAAGACCAAAGCTGGACAGGAAAAGATGAGTGTAGCCTTGGTTAAGCTGGCTGAAGAAGATCCTACCTTCCGTACCTACACAGACCAGGAAACTGGACAAACCATTATAGCTGGTATGGGAGAGCTTCATCTTGACATTATCGTAGACCGTATGCTTCGTGAGTTTAAGGTAGAAGCTAATGTAGGTAAGCCACAGGTAGCCTATCGTGAAACCATTCGCAAGGCTGTTAGAAGTGAGGGTAGGTTTGTCAGACAATCCGGAGGTCATGGTCAATACGGTCATGTATGGCTGGAGGTCGAACCTATGGAACCCGGTGCAGGCTACGAATTTGTTAGTAAGATTGTTGGCGGTGTAGTACCAAGAGAGTACATTCAGCCTGTTAACAATGGAATCCAGGAAGCATTGGAAAGCGGCGTTCTAGGAGGTTATCCAGTTGTAGACGTTCGTGCCACCTTAGTAGACGGTTCCTATCACGATGTCGACTCCTCAGAAATGGCATTTAAGATTGCCGGTTCCATGGCTATCAAAGAAGCCATGAGAAAAGGAGATCCTGCGCTGTTAGAGCCGGTTATGAAAGTAGAGGTTACCGTACCCGAAGATTATATGGGTGATGTCATAGGCGACATTAACTCACGCCGTGGCAGGGTTGAGGGAATGACAGCTCGAGCAGGAGCTCAAGTAATTGATTCCATTATCCCACTGGCAGAAATGTTTGGTTATGCCACTGATCTTCGATCAAGAACCCAAGGACGCGGTGTATACAATATGGAATTATCTCACTACGAAGAAGTTCCAAGGAATATAATGGAAAAGCTTATTACAAAGTGAACTCGTTTTGCTTCCAGCAAAACATCGGGGATTCAGATGGAGACTCTACTCCACCTGAATTGTTAAGAGTGAACGCACCACTTATAGAAGTGGGCGTCTTACAGAAGAAAAGTTTATAAATAGTTTTACAAGGAGGATTATTAATCATGGCAAAGGCAAAATTTGAAAGAAACAAACCCCATGTCAACATAGGAACCATCGGACACGTTGATCACGGTAAAACCACCCTGACAGCAGCTATAACAATGGTAATGTCCAAGTATGGAAGAGCAACAGCTACAAAATACGACGAAATTGACAAGGCACCTGAAGAGAAGGAAAGAGGAATAACCATCAACACTTCTCACGTTGAGTATGAAACTGAAAACCGTCACTACGCACACGTAGACTGCCCCGGTCACGCTGACTATGTTAAGAACATGATCACAGGAGCAGCTCAGATGGACGGAGCTATCTTGGTAGTATCTGCAGCTGACGGCCCAATGCCTCAGACACGGGAACATATTCTGCTTGCTCGTCAGGTAGGCGTACCTTACATCTGCGTATTCATGAATAAAACTGATATGGTAGACGACGAAGAGCTATTAGAGCTGGTTGAGCTTGAAGTTAGAGAACTGCTCAGCGAATACGAATTCCCGGGCGACGATATTCCGATAGTTAAGGGCTCAGCTCTTAAAGCATTGGAAGCAGTTCAGAACGATGCTGACGTAGAAAACGACCCCTGGTGCAAACCAATATTCGAGCTTATGGAAGCAGTAGACGAATACATTCCAACACCAGAGCGTGCAACAGACAGACCATTCCTAATGCCAGTTGAGGACGTATTCTCTATTACCGGTCGTGGTACTGTAGCAACCGGTAGAGTAGAAAGAGGAACTGTAAAATTATCTGACACAGTTGAAATCGTAGGATTAACCCCCGAATCCCGTTCCACAGTAGTAACCGGAGTAGAGATGTTCAGAAAATTGCTTGATCAGGCAGTAGCCGGTGACAACGTAGGTGTATTGCTTCGTGGTGTACAAAGAGATGACATCGAGCGTGGACAAGTATTGGCCAAGCCCGGCAGCATCAAGCCCCATACCCATTTCAAATCCGAGGTATATGTATTGACCAAGGAAGAGGGCGGACGTCACACCCCATTCTTCAACGGCTATCGTCCCCAGTTCTATTTCAGAACAACTGACGTAACTGGCGTTATTGAATTACCAGAAGGTGTAGAAATGGTTATGCCTGGTGACAACATCCAGATGGTAATTAACCTGATTACCCCAATCGCTATTGAAGAAGGATTGCGCTTTGCTATTCGCGAAGGCGGCAAGACTGTAGGCGCTGGCGTTGTTGCTTCTATCGTAGAATAAA
>CAYFSR010000049.1:0-15130 GCA_964345785.1 uncultured Eubacteriales bacterium
GAACTCCTGTTACCGCCGTGAAAGGGCGGTGTCTTAACCGCTTGACCAAGGGGCCAAAAAGGTGGTCGGGGCGACAGGATTCGAACCTGCGGCCCCCTGGTCCCAAACCAGGTGCGCTACCAAACTGCGCTACGCCCCGCCAATCTTTTCGTTTTCGAACGACGTATATTAATATACAACATTTTTTCCAAGGTGTCAACTAAGAAAATAAAAAAGTTCTGTTACTTTCCCTTTACATACATTCTATGTTATAATAAATACCAATAAGGAACAAAAGCCAGCGCTTTTGGACCAATGTATTTTATATTATTGAAGTGGTGTATAGCTAATTCACCATAAAAATTCCAATGAAGAACAAAGAGGGGTGTACTACATGGATATTCAACAAGCGTGGAACGAACAAACATACTCCTGGAACGTTAAGCTGGCTGGGGAGATTGATATTTACAGCGCTCCTGAGTTAAAGACCAGTCTTTTGAAGATGGTAGAAGAAAAAAAGGGGAATATTAATATTGATTGTGCTGACTTAAAGTATATAGACAGTACAGGTCTTGGTGTAATGATAAGTGCATTACGAAATGTAAAAGAGTATGATGGGGATATCATTATCCGAAATCTTCAGCCTTATATCTATAAGATATTCACTATTACCGGCTTGGACAAGGTATTTACTATCGAGGTACAGGGGTGATGAAGATGGATGAGATTAATATAAAATTACCGGCCAAACCCGAATATATGTCGGTTGCCAGGTTAACTACAGCAGCCATTGCCAATCGCGTGGGCTTTACCATCGATGATATAGAAGATCTAAAATTAGCTATTTCTGAAGCCAGCAATTATCTGATCAATAAGTTTTCAGGAACTTCTCATATATCAATTGATTATCAGATAAATATGGATTCTAGTATTTTAGCTAAGGTAAAGGTTATTGGGGCAATAGCTAGTTCGGAAAAACAAATGGATGACAATGAGCTTAGCTTATTTATAATAGAATCTGTTTCCGATCAGGTAATAAAGGAAGAAGAACAGGGCGTAATTAATGGATTTTCAATACTAAAATCAGGTGGAGGCAATTTTAAGCATGAGTGATCAGGTAGAGGTGAAAAAGAAAGACCAACACGAAGATTCGTTGCTTGCAGAGTACTGCAGAACTAGAGATGTTGAACTGCGAAATCAGCTGGTCGGCAAATATTTATATATAGCAGAGATAATTGCCAAGAAATTCACCAATCGTGGTATAGAATATGACGATTTATATCAGGTCGCCTCCCTTGCACTTTTGAAAGCTTTAGAGCGCTACGACATAACAAAGGGCTTTAAGTTTTCAAGCTTTGCTACACCCACCATTGTAGGAGAAATAAAAAACTATTTTCGAGATAAAAGTCGAATCATACGATTACCTAGAAAAGAGAGCGAGTATATAAAGAAAATAGAGAATGCAAAGAATTATTTATTAAATCAGTATGGCAGATCTCCTACACCTGAGGAAATAGGGGAGTATTTAGGAATAACATCAGAACAAATTCTTGAACTGATGGAATCCAACTATTCCACCAAGACAGCTTCATTGGACTTCTATATTGACAATGAAGGAGAAGCTGACTTAATGGCAGTTATTGGTAACGAGGAAAAGAATTACCGTTTAATAGAAGACAGAGATTTTATTGAAAGAGTAATGTCAACCTTAAGTGAACAGGAAAGAAAGGTAATTACTGAACGATTTTATAAGGGCCGAAGTCAAAGAGAAATTTCAGAAGAAATGGGTGTTTCCCAGATGTATATTTCTCGAATGGAAAGAAGGGTACTGGAAAGGTTCCGCAGACAGCTAAAAAAGGACATGTAGTTTCCAGTTAAAATGTTTCATTTTTACTAGTCAGGGGTAAAAATATAGTAAATAAGCTATTACAAAGCGGGAGGCAGACTTGGTGAACATACTGTACAGCAAAAGTATAACCGGTTGTGAATCCAATTGCATAAGGACTATGATTAAGGACATGATGGATTCCATAAAATCCAATTATTGTTTGTCCGCTGAAGAAGAGTACGAGTTTCGGTTAATCCTAAATGAGTTAATCGCCAATGGTACAGTACATGGTAACAGAAACCACTGTGACAAAACTATTAAAGCTCAAATTGAAGCTATTGATCTTATTACCATAGGTATAACAATAGAGGATGAGGGTTCTGGCTTTGATTATCATGGTTTCTTTAAACAGAGTTATCCATGTGATTCTAATCTCTATTCTGAGCGTGGAAGAGGGTTGAAATTAATTAAGTCCTTCTGTGACAACATTCGATTTAATCAAAGCGGTAACCAAATTAGAATTATGAAAAGTATTCAAAAAGATTCAATGTAAAGAGTTTCCATGGGAAACTTTTTTGCTAGATTGCAGGATTTTTTTGATACATAGAGAACTACTAATAAGAATGAAGCAGGAAGGATTATGTTTATGGCAGCATTTTTGGTGATTGGCAAACGAAGGATAAAATTCCGCTTTTTTGTCATACTTGCTTTGTTGCTAGGTGGCATTATTTACCTTTTGTTTGGCAATGATAAGATTGCTGCATATGCTACTATCAACTACGGCAAACTTGTGGTAGCTCATAATGGCCTTGCTGTTATTATCAGAGATGAATCAGTGGAAGCAGCACCTGCATACGGAAAAGCTGTTTATCTCGTTGCTGATGGGGCTGCTGTTGAAGAAAATGAGCCTTTAGCTATACTATATAAGGAAAACTTCGATGAAGGTATTGTCAAGCAGCTATACGATGTTCAGGAAAAAATCGTTCAATATCAACAAGAACAGCTTGTTGATAAAGCCATTAACAGCGATATAACCAAGGTAAATAATGATCTTCAATCTCTGGTTTACCAAGTCCAATTGACTATAAGGGAAGGAAGGTTTACAGAAGCTGCTAAATTGGATAGCAGTTTACGCAAACTTCTTGAGAGCAAACAAAAATTACTTGATCTTGCAACAGAACCAGATGACTACCTAACAGATTTATATAAAAAGGAATCAAAGTTAGTTTCAGATATAAATCAATGGACGGTAGATATAAAAGCTCCGAAATCGGGATTAGTAAGTTTCACCGTAGATGGGTTTGAAAACGTTTTAGGTATCAGTTCAGTGGAGAGATTAACGCCAGAGGATTACTCTAATTTAATCCAGCAAATTCCTGAGTTTGATTCCACTGATAAAGAAGAAGAGGAGCAATCGGCTGGTGAAGCACAGGCACAGCAAGCTTTGTTTCGCATGGTAAATCCTAATGATAATTGGTATGCTGTTCTGAAATGTGAAGGCTCGGAGAGCTACTTGAAAAAAGGTGAAACTCTGGAAGCTGTTTTTGACGGACAAGATCCAGTATCAGCAAAAGTAAGCAGAATCCAAAAAGAAAAGGATTATTTCCTACTTACTTTGGAATTTTCGGAGCAGGTAGACAAAATAATAAACAAACGGGTGTTGCCTCTACGGATTCAAAAAACTGTGGAAGGTCTGATATTGCCAGAAAAAGCTTTGAAGAAAAGCAAAGGCAGGCAAGGCGTTTATATAAAAGACAGAGAAGAAAACAGGTTTGTCGAAACCTCCGTACAAGCCAAACAAGATGGCTATGTTATTGTAGAGTCGGTATCGGACACCCAGGCTTTGAAACTTCATGATCAAGTACTGGCTGACAAGGAATAGGAGTGTTTTAGTGGATATAATGAAAAATTTAGCGTCGGTGCGTGAAAAAATTGCTAGCGCTGCCTTAGCTTCTGGACGCAATCCTGACGAAGTAACGTTAATTGGAGTAAGCAAAACTATAGACTATACTAGAATTAACCAGGCTGTCGAATACGGATTAAAGGATTTTGGGGAGAACAGGGTACAGGAACTACAGGCTAAGTATGACCAAGTTGAAAATGCTAGATGGCATATGATAGGCCAATTACAGCGAAACAAGGTTAAATACATCGTAGACAAGGTATCTTTGATTCATTCACTTGACAGGCTTTCACTTGCTAAGGAAATCAATCGTCAAGCAGAGAGGATTAATAGGGTAATACCTGTATTGGTACAAGTTAACCCAGCGAACGAAGAATCCAAGGCTGGTCTTCCCTATGATGAAGTTATACCTTTCATTGAAACTATCTACAGCTTAAAAAGCATTAAAGTCATGGGATTGATGTTAATAGCACCTATGGTGGAGGATACTGAAACCATAAGACCTTATTTTAACATGATCAAGCAACTATTTGATGGTATAAAACAAGATGACTATCCTCATATCGAAATGAAACACTTATCTATGGGGATGAGCAATGACTTTGAAACTGCAATTGAAGAAGGCTCTACTATGGTTCGCATAGGAACAGCAATTTTTGGAAGAAGATAAAAGGGGGAGAAACAATGGCAGGCAAATTTATGAATAAATTTCTAAACTTCATCGGTTTAGAAGAAAATATCGATGAGGAATCCATGGAAGAAATTCCAGAAGAGATGCAGGAAAAGCAGCGTGATGAACTCATCGAACCAACCTTTCAGACAAAAAACAAAAAGGGGAAGGTGGTAAATATTCATCAATCTACCTATGTTAAGGTTGTTGTATACCAGGCTCTTACATATGAAGACACCCAAAATATAATTGATAATCTTAAAAGCCGAAAGCCCATTATTGTCAATCTTGACTCCCTAGAGCAGGATTTGGCTCAAAGGGTACTGGATTTCTTAAGCGGCTCCGTATATGCTTTGGATGGAACCATTCAAAAGGTATCCAGAAGTATCTTTGTATTAGTTCCCAGCAACATTGATATTATAGGTAATATTCCTGAGGACTTCAAAGGAAAGAGCTTTTATACCTTAGGCTCACGGATAGATAACGATTAGGAGGTAGGCTTTTGACTTATCTAGTCCTGGCTTCTGCAATAGAAGGCATAGTTTTATTTCTACAGCTTTATTCCTGGATTATAGTCATCAGTGCTACTCTTACTTTATTTACTCGTCCAAAGGATAAACCTAGTAAGGTCAAAAATACACTTAAAAAAATAACAGACCCTGTTAATAATATTTTTCGTGAGCTGATAGGCAGGCTAAGTGGTAAAAGAATCATTATTGACATTTCACCAATCTTGTCTTTAATCTTAATCTGGGTGATATCTGGGTTGCTAAGTCAGCTGGCAAATATTTTAAATAATTTTACATATTAGAGTAGGTGTATATATTTTTGGAGGATTCCGATAATAAGTTACTTTTAGCTAAAATAGAAGACGAAGTAAGAATGGCCATTAGAGATTATAAAGCCCTTGGCACCTCTTTTTACGATCCCTCCCAAGCTGAGCTTGTAGATATTACTCTCCGAAATAGTGATGATATTCTATATTTTCGTTTCGGTGGCCACATGCATGCGGAACGTGTTATTTTTGTTATCTATCCCCAGTACATGGAAAAGCCAGACCCAACATTTATAGATATTCTGAGAATAAACTGGAATTCTCAATATAGTCAAGTGGAACATAGAGAAATTCTTGGTGCATTGATTGGCTTTGGAATAAAAAGGGAGAAAATTGGCGACATTATAATGGACCATGACTTCGCTCATGTTTTCATCTCAAAGGAATTATCTTCCTTTGTAGCAAGTGGGCTAGACCGGGTAGGCAGGGCAGCTGTAACAATAAAGGTAATTCCTAGCGAAGAACTTGTCTTACCAGAACCAAAGGTGAAAACCATTAGAACAACAGTAGCTTCTCCCCGACTGGACAGTGTTATTAGTGCATGCTTTCAAATGTCTCGCTCCAAAGCTGTTCCTTATATTACTAGCGCTAAGGTTCGGGTCAATTGGAATCTAGTGGAGAAGCCAGACTATATTCTATCTCCTGGCGATGTCTTATCCATACGTGGCATAGGTCGTGGCAAGCTAGTTGAGTTCCAGGGAACTACCAGGAAGGACAGACTCTTTGTCCACTTGGAAAAATACATATGAATTACAGAAACTAACTAATTTAAGAAAGGTAGGGGATGCTTGTGGCACTGACTCCTATGGATATTCACAATAAAGAGTTTGAAAGGTCATTTCGAGGATATAACGAAGATGAGGTAGACCAGTTCCTGGATAACATCGTTGATGAATTTGAGAAAATGTATAAAGAAAACATGGAAATGAAAGAACGAATTTCAGTCTTAATGGATCAAATAAATCAGTTTAGGACTATGGAAAAAACATTAAAGGATACGCTGGTTACAGCACAAAAGACAGCAGACGAAGTTACTGCTGTGGCCCAACAGAAGTCGAAGCTGATTCTGCGGGAAGCTGAGGAGCAAGCTCGTCAAATTAGAGCGAACGCCAATCAGGATGTTGTAGAAGCTAATAGAGAACAGTTTGAAATCAAAAAGCAGATTCGTATACTAAAGATGAAAATTCGTACCCTGCTGGAATCTCAGATTGAAGAAATTGATCAATTGGCTGATGAGGATGTTGTTTCAACTATTGTTCCTACCGATACTTCATCTGATTCATCATCAGAGGTCAGTTAAGTTTTTCGTAACAGAATATCAAAAGTTTTCAAGGACATACTTATGTATGTCCTGTTTTTATTTATAAGACATCATTAGCTAGGAGGTATTTTGTGAAAGATTATGAGCTTCAATATTTAACAAATAAATTACATGAAAAAATGGAAATGCAACGAAATAGCTATGCTCAGCATAAAGAGTTGGGTGTGACAAAATCTTTGATAGAAAGCACCAGTGAATTATCTACCTATGACAATCACCCAGCAGATCTAGGCAGCGAGACATATGAGTTGGGCAGACAGCAAGCATTAGATAGACACCAAGACAAACAGATGAAAGAGGTGCAGACAGCTTTGGAACGAGTTGAAAAAGGATCATATGGGTATTGTGAAACCTGCGGTGATTCCATAGCCTTCGAGCGTCTAGATGCTATACCGGAGACAAGTTTGTGTTTGGAATGTGAAGAAGAAAAAACAGATTTCCATCGATCTGTTAATAATAAAAACCTGGGGATTTATGACAGGGCAGATGCACTGAATAACACTCAAAAATATGGAAGCTCCAGCGGGCCACAGGATGTTAGTGATGATGACGTCTTAGATTATGGTGATACCTGGTATGAAAACCATGAGACACCGGGCTATATAGACGATATCGAAAATATCAGCAATGAAGACTATCAAGAACAGCTGCCGGATTTCCATGGTAACTCCTACGATGGTTATGTCAATCCTGATAGTGAAACCAAAATTAACTATTTCGGAGAAGATGATACCGATATTTTGTAAATTGATAATCGTTCCTGCAAAGGCTCCTTCCATATTATTTATTATTTTGGTGTATGTAATGAGAAATGTTAGTAAGTCGGTCTAGCTTATGATATAATAGCACCTAGTATAAAACACAAAGAGGAGGCTTATATGCTGGAGCTATTAATTATCCTGTTGGTGATTGTTGCCGATCAGTTAACAAAATATATTACAGTACAATATCTAAAACCTTTGAGTACCGTACCTATTCTGGAAGGTGTCTTCAGTCTAACTTATGTAGAAAATCGTGGAGCAGCTTTCGGTATATTACAAAACCAAAGGTGGTTCTTGATAGTTTTACCTATCTTAATTATATCCGTAGCCATAATTTTTTTAATTAAGAATCGTAATGAGAGTCTTTTAAGCCGAATAAGCTTAGCTATCATCCTGGGAGGTGCTATAGGCAATCTACTAGATCGCATTTTTCGCACTTATGTGGTAGACATGTTTGAATTCACCTTCATACAGTTTCCGGTATTCAATGTGGCAGATATGGCAGTGGTTTGCGGCACCATCATTTTAGCCTTGCAATTACTCTTTTATCAGGAAACATCTGATTCCGAGGAAAAACAAATAAATGATGAGAGTTCGGAAGGCGGTGTCTCCGACGAAACAATTTGATCTTATTGTAGAGGATGAAGAGACAGGTCAAAGGTTGGATCACTACCTTTCTAATAAGCTGAGCCAATTTTCCAGAAATCGTATACAGACACTGATAAAACAGGGAAATGTAAGCCTAAATTCAAAACCAGTAAAGGCTAACCATCGGATGAAACTGGGAGATCGGATTCAGATCGAAATTCCTGCTCCGCAAAAACTCGATGTCCTTCCTGAAGAAATTAAGTTGGACATCATCTATGAGGATAGTGATATAGCTGTAATAAACAAGCCTCAAGGAATGGTTGTCCATCCAGCAGTCGGCAACTATAATGGCACTTTAGTAAATGCTTTGCTATATCATTGTGAAGAATTGTCTGGTATCAATGGAAAAATCCGGCCTGGTATTGTCCATCGCATAGACAAGGATACATCTGGGGTTCTGGTTGTTGCAAAAAATGACTTTGCTCATCTTAATCTCTCAAAGCAAATCCAAAATAAGACGGTTGCTCGAATTTACCTGGCCGTAGCAGAAGACAATATAAAAACAGATGAGGGAACCATATCTGCACCTATAAGCAGAAACCCGGGGGACAGAAAGAAAATGGCAGTAGTCAAGGGTGGAAGGCAGGCTGTAACACATTATAAGGTCTTAGAACGATTTGGTAATTATACCTATTTGGAGCTAGCACTGGAGACAGGACGAACACATCAAATTCGTGTTCATCTTAATCATTTGGGGAATCCCATAGTAGGAGATCCGGTATATGGAAGACGCAATCAAAAGTTTAGTTTAGAAGGCCAAGCTCTCCATGCATGCAAATTAATCTTAACACACCCACGCACAGGGGAACATATGACTTTCGAGGCTCCATTACCAGACTATTTTGTTAACTTGTTGACGGTCTTACGAAATTCCGCGAAAAAAGCTTAATTTTGTTATAGACATATAAATATTACCGTGGTATAATCTCATTAATTAAAGCAAGAACCTTTAACTCGGTTCCGAGAAACCGGCAAGGTGTACAACAATCATTTGATATGTTGATTTTTTTAGCGCCTTCCGAATCGGACAGGCGTTTTTTGGTGCTTGTAGTGAAATTATAACCCTTTAACGGCAGTCCTGCGAGGCTGTCAAGGGCAAGCTGGTTAGCTATAGACCAATTGTGCCTTGACAGTGGATGCCAAGGCATTTTAATGAACAAATTAAATTTCAGGAGGTTTTTACTATGACAAACGACCATCAGACAATTGGCTATCTACCAGATGAGCGACCCCCGATATGGAAACTATTTCTTTATGCCATTCAGCAAGTAATCGTTATGTTCCCAGCAACAGTAGCTGTAGCCATTATTACCGGATTTCATGTTTCTACTACCATTTTTGCAAGTGGACTGGCAACCATATGTTTCCTACTTATTACTGGAAGAAAAATCCCCCTATATTACGGTTCAAGCTTTTCTTACGTAGCAGCTATCAGTGGCTTGATGGCCTCTGAAGCACTTAGCGGTTATTCATTAAACGATAAAATTGCAGTTGCACAGTTCGGTATTATAATGTCTGGTTTCGTGTCAATTATAGCAGGCTTAATTGTCAAACGCTTTGGACAAGACTCAATTGAAAAAATTCTTCCTGCAACCATAACAGGTCCTATAGCAATGATCATCGGTTTAACTTTAGCTGGTACAGCATTACAGGATGCTGTGGCTATTCCAGTTGACACCTTGGGTAATATAAGTGTAGCTGATGCTCAAGTTCAAACAGCACAAAACTTAGCATGGGTTATATCTTTGGTAACTCTATTGTCTACAATCTTATTTTCTGTTTACTTGAAAGGATTCTGGAGCCAGATCCCATTGATACTTGGTCCAGCATTAGGCTGTTTAACAGCGTTAATTATTAACTGGACTACTGGTATTGATTTCTTTAAAGTATTGCCTATGGATGCGAATACTGGAATTTTTGCTCTACCTATCTTTACATTACCTAAGCCTACTTGGATGGCAATAGCCGCTATCATGCCTATAGCTATTGCAACTATACCAGAATCCACAGCTCATATTTATCAGCTTGATATCTATGTTAATGATTTAGCTAAGAAAAAGAAAAGCAAAAAGAAATATAATATCGCTGATCTCCTAGGGCTAAATCTTATTGGTGACGGTGTTGGTGATATAGTATCAGGTTTTGTTGGAGGACCAGCAGGTACCAATTATGGTGAAAATATTAGTGCTATGGCTATTACCAAAGTGTTTTCTGTACCAGTCCTAATGGTAGCAGCTGTGTTGGCCATGATTATCGCTTGTTTCTCCCCCTTGGTAAATGCCATTTATTCAATCCCCACTGCAGTTATAGGCGGACTAGAAATTTACCTTTTCGGTGCTATTGCTGCACAGGGTATCGCCATCATGATTGATAAAAAGGTAGATATGTTCAGCTCAAAGAATATCGCTGTTATTGCTACAATAATGGTTATTGGCTTAGGTGGTCAGTATGGCTTTGGTGGAAATATTCCCTTCTTCGGTCTAGAGATACCTAGCGTAGCAGGTGCATCTATATTTGGTATACTGCTAAACTGGCTGTTGAATATCGGGAGTCATAAGAAACAAACCGCATAAAATTATGTGATGAAAGCCTTGTCATTTTCGACAAGGCTTTTTAATTCTCTGATTATCTATTATAGCTTCTTCATTTCCAGTACCTTCTCTTCAGAAGGAGTGACATACAGAGTTTTATAGTGCTCATAAATAACCATGCCTGGCTTTGCTCCATTTGGCTTCTTAACATTCTTTCTGGGGCAGTAATCAACTGGTACACTTGTAGACAGTCGAGCTTTGCTATAATAGGCTGCTAGATTGGCTGCTTCTAGCAAAGTTGCTTCTGGAACGGACTGACCGCCTGCTTTAACTATGACATGTGAACCCGGTATGGTTTTGGTATGCAGCCAAAGATCACTTGGCAGGGCAATCTTCAAGGTTAATTGGTCATTTTGGATATTGTTTTTACCTACAAAAATCTCGAAACCGTCAGAGGAAAGAAAGTGATGAGGTTTTGTAGAGGCTGTTTGTTGACCTTTGTTTTTCTTTTTCTTTGATAAATCTTTGAGATAGCCTTCCTGGGTCAACTCTTCACGTATTTCCATAATATCATTTTCATTGTTGCACATGGATAGGTTCTGATTAATGCTCTCCAGATAATCGATTTCCTGCTGTGTTTCCTTCATAAGCCTTGATTGCTTTTCCTCGGTTCTTTTTGCCTTATTGTACTTTTTATAATAGCTTTGGGCGTTTTGCGCAGGAGTTTTTGTAGGATCAAGAGCTATGGTAATCATAGGATTATCTAATTCATAATAATTTAGCAGGGAAACAGATTCAGCATTATCAGGAATTTGATAGATATTTGAAGTAATTAGCTCTCCATATAAGCGATGAAGCTCAGCATCTTTAGCCTTTTCTAATTCTTCGATATATAAGCTCAGTTTCTTATGACAGCGTTCTAAATTGTTATTAATCACCCGGTGAAGATGAGCCGTGCGCTGCTGTATCCTTTCTATTTTATCTTTAACCAGGTAGAACTCATCTAAGGCTTTGGAGAAGGAAGGATAGGTTTTTAAGGATCCTCGATCATACATAGTGTAAGCCATAGGTAAAATATCTTTCGGTTTACCTGAAGGATCCATTAATAGACAAGGAAGAAACTCATTGTTTCTAACATTGTTAAAAAAGTCAATGAAGGTATTCGACAGAGCTCCATTGTTGACCTCACTCCTATGAAGGATTTCTTCTGCAGTGGCTATGGAAATACCTGTATAGGACTTAGACAGTATGTTTGCTGGAGATTTACCTGAGTCAGATGATTGGAGTTTGTTTTCAATATCAAATAAATCTGCCTCCAGAGGATTGGTTTTTCCCTGAGAAGGAGGATAGACGTATTGTTTGCCCGGTAGAATTTCACGAACCCGGCTAATACTGGAATCAACATGCTTTATAGCATCTAAAATAGTACCATCTGGATTTGCAAGTATAATATTACTATGTCTGCCCATAATTTCAATTATAAGGGTTTTTTCACCTAAGTCACCGATTTCATTAATAACTTCAAAGCTCAGCTCTAAAATCCGTTCCATGCTAGGTTGCTGAATCCTTATTAGTCTTCCGCCTGACAAATGCTTGCGAAGCACCATACAAAACATAGGCGGAACCATTGGATTAGGTTTAGTTTGGTCTATGAGATGAATTCTGGGATGACTAGCACTTGAAGACAGTAAAAGCCTGTAGTTGCTCCCTTTATTTCGCAGAGTAAGATGAATTTCATCCTTTTCTGGTTGTTGTATTTTATCTACACGTCCACCGTGTAAGTCATTTTCCAATTCCTTAGATAGTCCATATAGTAGTACTCCATCTAATGCCATTATGACACCTTCCTTTTCATTAACATTATACACTAGTTTTCGGGGAAGATATAGTTGTTATTGCATCCTGTTCACTAGGATCTATTTGTGATAAACTGAGACGAGAAACAATTTCGCATAAATTATTCATACAACCCCTGCTTGCCTAATATAATTAATAACAAGATATAGTCAAGGGTGAGATCATTTTTGCGAAAAAAATTATGGTTACTTACTGCAATGATACTGATCTTTACTTTACTTTTTATCAGTTGCAGCAGAGACAATGAAGGGGAAGGCGAGGAGGGTCCCCAGGGCACACCACCTGCAAATGGTGATACTGATGAACTAATCCGAGAAACCATCATTTATTATGAGGATGATGCCGGATATTTGGTGCCTGTTATGCGAAAAATACCATGGGTAGAAGGCATTGCTAAATATACTCTGGGAGTGATGATGGATACTCCGGACCAACAGGAAGACTTAATGTTAATGGGGCTTCGGCCATTGCTTCCTGGTGACACTGAGATACTTGGAATGTCAATAGACCAAAATGGCATAGCTAAATTGGATCTTAACAAGGCAGTTTTGGATTGTGAAGATGCCACAGAAGAAAGTAACATGATACAAGATATTGTAATGACTCTTTCTGAGTTTTCTACAATTGAAAAGGTGCAATTCCTCTTTGACGGAAAGGTTTTGGATACAATGCCTCATTCTGGGTTTTGAGTTCAAAGCTCTAGCAAATTCAGAGGATAGTGAAGCCATGGTATTGAGAGCAGTTAAGATGGTGGCAGCGCAGTATCCAGACGTAGATCAGGTGGAAATCCTCGTAGAGGGTAAGGCTTACACTGGATCTGCTCAACTCGACAATATTTCTGTATTTGCCAACCAATGGTAGAAACTCTGTCAGGCTGCTGAAACTTAGCAGCCTGATTTTTAAACAATTACATATACAAAGGAGAAAAGGTATGAGATCGGATTTAAGAGCTAATGATGAATTGCGTCCCATAAGAATAACACCAGGTTTTATCAAGAGTGCAAATGGATCAGTATTAATTGAGTTTGGAGATACCAAGGTAATTTGTACAGCTACTGTTGAGGAAAAGGTACCTCCTTTCCTTAAGGGAACAGGTAAGGGCTGGCTAACTGGAGAATATGGTATGCTTCCTGCATCAACTCAGGGCAGGAAGGCAAGGGAATCCAGTAGAGGAAAGGTAGATGGGAGAACACAAGAAATTCAAAGATTAATAGGTCGTTCTCTACGTTCCATAATTAACCTGGAGGAAATCGGAGAAAGGACTATATGGATTGATTGTGACGTGATACAAGCAGATGGTGGAACTCGTACAGCATCTATAACTGGGGGCTTTGTTGCACTGGTTTATTGTATTAACTGGATGATAGAAAACGGCTTAATAGAAAAGAGTCCACTACATGGACAGGTAGCAGCTGTTAGCGCAGGTATCTATAATGGACAAGCTATTTTGGATCTTTGTTATGAGGAAGACTCTATGGCTAAGGTGGATATGAACCTGGTTATGACAAATAAGGATGAGTTTACAGAAATTCAGGGTACTGGGGAGGAAGATCCCTTTACTTTGGAAGAACTACAGCAGATTCTCACTCTTGGAAAGAAAGGAATTAAAAAGTTAATCTCTATCCAAGAAGAAGCTTTAGGCGATCTGAAAGATTTGGTGGGTAATTGATATGACAAGGTTGCTTATAGCTAGTAATAATGAAGGTAAGGTAGAGGAGATTCGTGAGTTATTTAGAGGGCTGAATTATAATGTTGTATCAATGAGGGATATTGGTACAAATATACATGTAGAAGAAGATCAACCTGATTTTGCGGGTAACTCCTTTAAGAAGGCTAAAGAAGTAAGTGCTAAGACAGGTGAAATCGTGCTAGCAGATGATTCCGGTCTTGAAGTAGAAGCCTTACACGGGCAGCCTGGTGTTTATTCAGCTCGTTTTGCAGGTGAGACAGCCAGCGACAATGATAACAATGTAAAGCTGCTGTCATTGATGAAGGAAATACCTGAAAGAAGGCGGAGAGCAAGATTTCGATGTGTTATCACCATATATCGGCCAGACGGTACATACTTGCAAACAGAAGGGACATGCCCTGGCAAAATTGGATTTGAGCCTGTTGGAGAAGGTGGCTTTGGCTACGATCCTTTGTTTTTACCAACCGGACTAAACAAATCAATGGCAGAGCTGACAGCTGAAGAGAAGAACAAAATAAGCCACAGGGCTATTGCTATAAAAGCAATGGTAGAATTGCTGTCAAAGAAAAATGACACAATTTAAAAATGATGCTTGACGAATAATTTAACTTGGGTTATACTGTACCATGTGCCTTGGCGATTGGCTCTACAGAAGTAGATGCAGGAAAATTATTTATTGACATTCCAAGACAAATGTGATAAACTTTTACTTCGTCAGCGGTAGTTGCGGGTGTAGTTCAATGGTAGAATTCCAGCCTTCCAAGCTGGTCGTGTGGGTTCGATTCCCATCACCCGCTCCATTTTGCGCCTGTAGCTCAGCTGGATAGAGCAACGGACTTCTAATCCGTAGGCCAGGGGTTCGAATCCCTTCAGGCGCGCCAGAGTTTTATTTATGTGGTGGGTGTAGTTCAGTTGGTTAGAGCGCCAGATTGTGGCTCTGGAGGTCGTGGGTTCGAATCCCATCACTCACCCCATTAAGTTTTATAATTTAATATTGTTGTTGGGGCGTAGCCAAGTCGGTAAGGCACGGGACTTTGACTCCCGCATTCGTAGGTTCGAGTCCTGCCGTCCCAGCCAATTTTCTAACCTCCAGCATCTAGCAGGCGG
>CAYFSR010000050.1:0-14749 GCA_964345785.1 uncultured Eubacteriales bacterium
TATAAATCAACTATATGTACTGTAGAAGTACGATCAATTGAGCCAATTGCCAAGGTGTCCTCAGCATTATTAAGAACTATACTAGACAGCTCATTTGAGGCAGTGGTGCTATAATAACCATGGGAATTGTAATTGATTATGCCTAACTGCCTTAATCCTTCTTCATCATCATAATAGAATACATACCCCATATCCTCCGGATCACCAGCTACGCCCCAAAGCTTTGTTTTAGCCTTGTTTGTGCACATACATTGGATTGGACCATATGCTGCCGCATTTCCTAGGGAATAAACTTTTCCTTCTGCATTTACAATGGCTAGCAATGCATCCATGGTGCCAACAATTTCTCGGCCATTATTCCACTCAACTGAAGCGGAGGCAACTGCACGATAGCGTCTACCCGTAGCTTCTGGTAGTTTTACATCCTTATCAAACTTCAGGTCTCCAGGTTTGATGTTTTTAAGCAGCCATTCTTTATAGTCAGCACCAAGTTCCTTATAATCCATTCGTTCAAGTACATCTCGATACTTGATTTTGAACACATAAGATGCAGTTTCTGCTTTTAAAGACGATCCAGTCAGTACGTGTAAAATATCATCTTCATCATAGCACATGCCTATAACCTTGGAATCCTCAATGTTTGTATGAGGAACCTCTCTCCAAATACGAACAGGGTAGCAATCTTGTATGGGGAATGCCTGGAAAGGATTATGCTCTGTAACTTCCTCACCTATATTTGTTTTACGTCTTTTTTCACGCCTCTCTCTTTCCTCTGCTGTAAGTGGACGCGGGCGTAAAACAGAATCTTGTGATATAGGACCGGGCTCATACATGTTCTCTCTAAACTGAGCTAAGTCAATGGATAAGACACATGGGCCTTCAGCTCCAAAACCACGACCAACACTGACGCAATATATGATATCACGTTCTTTATCATATTCCATTTCTGTAGTTAAGCGTTGTGCCCTTTCAGGTGTTCCGATTACTCCTAAGCATTCTGGTTCCTTGCCATTTTCAATATCCCAGCGCATCAAATAATTCAGCCCGCCATAAATAACATCTTCTGTTTGTATCGTCGAGGTTGCATATAAGTTGTACCAAAGCACATTATATTTATCCAGTATAAAAGCACAACAGTTAAAGCAGGAATATTCATTAGGAAGCTCATATAATCCATCTCCTGGAATCTTGCTTCCTAGCTTTGTAATTTCCAGGCTTTCAAAATCCAATTTGAAGAAATCATCTGCAGCTAAATTTGCTGTATACATAAACTTTCCAGATGGATGATTTCTCCCGTTTGTCATATAGCGATACCAAGTGTTGTTTTTATAATTACCAGGATAATCCGGAACCCTGAAGTTCAAGTCCTCCAGCTTATTTAATTCTGTATTAATTCTAAAATAGTATCCAGACTTAGTGCAACCATAAATATTACCGTCCACTCCTAAAACTAAACGGTAGCAATATAATTCTGCTGCTTTCCCTAGATCAGTAACCTTTTTAGTATCTAAGGAATAACTGTATACATGGCCTCTCATAAATCCTATCATATACAATCTATTATGCTTGGGATCATACTTAGCTCCATAAATTGTTTCCCTGGGAACGGGTACTCCCCAGTTCTCTGCTTTTCCTGTTTTGGGATCATAGACTAAAATGTTGGATCCAGGAAAGCCTTCCCATACATGATTATGATGACCGAAAGGCATCCATTCCTTGTGCTGTTGAGCACGGTCTGTGGAATGGGTGGTAGCTATAACTCTGCCATCGGGTAGAAAATTGATGGATGTGTGAAGCTTGCTATGAGGCAAGTTACGAGGATTGGGTAGAAGCAGATCACCTGCATAAAAGCATTCAACAATTTTGTTTTGCTCTCTGTCGTACCTTACTAGCTTAGCATGATCGGATCTTCCCGCTTCCGAAGACAGGGTAAAATAGCAGGTTCCATCGGGGCTAAGTGCTCCATCCCAACAGGTATTATGGTTTTCGTTACCTTCCTCCTTGGGAAGTGCTTGCTGCACCCCTGTCTGGTTGATTAGGCGGTAGTAGTCGTCGGTAAACCTCTCAAAAAGATAGTTATTCACAATTGACACTCCTTAGAACTTTATTCAGTGCATTTTTCTTTTATCTTACTAGAATTTTTCGAATTTCTTGAATTTGGTTATCTGCCAGCTTAATCTTCCCCGCCTGGGCATTCGACTCAAGCTGGTCTAAAGATGACGATGATGGTATTGCAGGCCCCATGCCCGGTAAGGTCAGCATATAAGCTAATGAAAGTTGACTTAGATCATAACCCCAGCTTTTCGACAAAGATGCCAGCTCTTGCAGTTTAGACATAACAGCCTTGTTGTCTGCAAACTTGTTAAAGCTTCCTTCATCATAAAGGCGATCTCCAGGCCCTACACTTGCAACATCCAAATAGCGTTCCGATAGCAGGCCTCTAGCTAAAGGACTGTAGGCTATTAAGGAAACACCGCTTTCTGCACAATAATCCAGCATACCTTCCTGATCCTTGTTTTCACCAGTAAGTATATCAAACTTATTTTGTACAGCGATTACCCGACATCTGTTGGAAAGTGTCTTCTCCACTTTCTGATAGAGCTTAAGTTGTTCTACAGTGAAATTTGATACTGCAAAATAACGGATAAGATCCTGTCGAACAAGGTCCTCTATAGCCGACAGACTTTCCTCTGCAGGCGTGATTCCCTCGTATCTATGGAAGTAGAGCACATCAACGTAATCCAGCTTCATTCTTTCCAAGCAAGCATAAGTGGCATCAAGAATATTACTCCTTGATAATCGGCTGTGGTTGGGTGTAATTCCATCCATGCCGCCAAATACCTTTGTGGCTATTACAACATTTCTTCTCTGCTCGCGATTTTTATACATCCATGTCCCAATAATGCGCTCGGAATTGCCAGATGCATCGTTATACCTGTTAGCAGTATCCCAAAATGTCACTCCCAGTTCTACCGCTCTGTCAAGCATTCTAAGAGATGTCTTTTCATCAACCCTGGCTCCATCGCCGGTTTCAGGATAACCCATCTTCCATGTTCCCAACCCGACGTTTGATGCCCTAAGTCCTGACTTTCCAACTAACCTGTAGGGCATACCATTGAACTCGTCTGTTGTGTATGGTATATTGTAAAACTCCGTGTGTGGTCTTCTATGCTCCATAATAAACCTCCTAACGATTTTACATAATCTTCTTGATACTTGGTTACATTAAGTTACTTGTATACTATCTTTAATTTCTTGGTCCCATCAGTTACTTGTACACTTTTTGCTGCTATTTATCTAGTTTCTTATATATTATCTTCTGCTTTTGTTTTCAAGTTCCTTGTACTTTTACTATTATTTTTTGCGAATATCAAATCTGCACTTCACTGACCCTTGCGAACCCCACTAAATGTCACTGTACTCTATAGCATTTTGTATGGGCAAGTTTATTCTATTTGTACTAATTCCGATTATTAAACAACTGCGCTAGTAAATTAATACTATAATGGGCAAAGCCTTCATCGTTAGGATGAACTCCATCAAATAGATACTCCGAGATGTTAGGCACCATCTCAAGTCCGTTGATTATGGAAATCCCCTCGTACTTACCTGCAACTCTTTCTATTTCTCTTCTAATATCATTTAGTGAACCTGTTGCCTGCAATTCATTTTCCCGGTCAGTCCATATTGGAGTGATGACAAAGATCTTAGAATTTGGATATACATTGATGAGTTTGTTAAAAAAACCGCGACACTTATCACTAAAAATGTCCATTGACTCATATCGAATCCAGTCGTTTACACCATAAGCAACTGTAATGATTTCCGGTTTAATTCCCATATCTTCGTCTATGATGTCTTCATCAAAAATATGCCCTCCTACCCCGTGGTTAAGCAGGTTCATTCCGAGTTTTCTGGCTAATTGTACAGGAAACATAGAAGATGGCCTTTTCGCTGTCATTCCCTGGGTTATGGAATCTCCCAGGCATAATAATGTATTTTGGTTTTCTGAGAAATTGCTGTTATTTTCTAATATGCATCCATCTTCCACTTCTATTGCTTTAATTCGAATGTCAACCAAATGAGGTAAATATATGGTGATCCTTTGCTTTTTCCCGTCTCCTGGTGTCTTTCCATTAACATGCTTATAATTTAATTGGAAAAATATCTTTTCATCTAAATCAGCAACTGGTTCTGTTCCAATGGTTTCTACAAATACATCGTCAATATACAAATCAAAGTAGGCAAAGTCTCTTGCAAAACTTAATGTGTCTACACATAGGTTTAAAAAATCTGAGTTTGTGATAAGGTCAATACACACACCGGAAGCACAATAGCTCCGTACCCTCCTACCTTCTACTTCGCTGTATAGTGAAAACAATTTATCAGAAAACCTTACTGGCCATGCGCTTCCATCTGCACAAATCTTTACATCATAAACATTTTTAAAAAACTTCTTTTCAATACAATCCAATAGATTCAAATACATTGTACTGCTCCTTTTCCGTTATTACTTATAGATGCTTTCGTTAGACACACGCGCTAGTGAATACTGCAAAAAGGGACAAGTAACTTGTCCCTGCTTTACTATATACTTAGTAGTTAAATCTTAAGGCCGATTTATAACCTGGTAATTCCCCTTCAATGGCGAGTTTTACCTGCTTTATCTTCCATCTGAGGTGACCTTCATCAGTCATGTATTCCATGCTGGGTTCCCAACCTAATCTGGAATCTGCTTGCACTAGAGGTATGGTAGCTTCCGCATTCTTAATCTCAGCCTGGCCAATCTCAATCATTTTATCAATATATTCAACTACTTTGACTTCATCAGTTTCCAGGAAGAGTTTATTCTTTATGGAGTACCAATGCTTTACATTAATTGTAGTTGTAACACAATTCACAATAAACTTACCAAGATTGATCATATAGAATGCATTTAGCTTTCTATTATCAGGAAGGCCTTCAAAGGTGCTTTCCAGAAGCTCAGTTCCTTCTTGGAAGTATTCCCTCATTTTCTCCAGCCTCTCGATTTCCACCGGTGTTCTGAATTGGGAAAGCGAGCTTCTTCCATTGTCAGCAGATGCATAGTTGGTGTTGCATATACGGTTTCCACCAAAATGTGCATAAGGTACAGTAGGAATCTTTACATCACTTTTGAAAACCAGTGGATAAGCAGGCCCGATTCTAAATGGACCGTATTGGTCTTCGTTAGTGGAGACATAATTTCTTATTCCTTCACTCCAGGCCTTCCAGGCTTCAATTACTGTATCAATGTTCTCAGTTCCAAAATCCCTTTCGGCTATCATCCTAAGAACCTCATCACTTGAAGGTGATGGGGTCCAATAGGACCATTTTGCCACCTCACTGACAAAGGATGGCCACCATCCAAAGTGATGGGATTCCATCAAACCGCTCAAGCCCCACTTTTCTCTAGCTTCATGAAGTCCTTTGTAACGTCTCATCCATTGATAAGGGGCTGGTTCATAGGGTATCACTCCAATATCCCAGGTTAAGCCGCCTGTATTGCTCATGGTATAGAGCTTTATTCCTCTTTCATGGGCGATTTCTGCCTCGCTTATGAAGTATTTGCCTGGACCTTCAAAGAATAAAGTGTAATCTACACAGGTGCTTGTTACATTTCCTGTTTTGATTTGTTCAAACATCTCAAAGGTTACAAGGAGGGTAACATCTGTAGGTATGTTCTTCAGCAATTCTATGCGGTACTCTTTATCTACATATCCCCAGTTGTAGGTCCAGAAGACAATATCTGCATCTTCTTTGTGTTTTCGGATTATCTTTTTAATCAAGTTCAAATACTGGGGGTAATCCTCGCAAGGCCACCAGCCTGGGCTAGGTTTTCCGCTGGGCAGTCCATCCTTAGGGGCATCCAGACGCAGACGTCCTGTGGTATGAGGATCCTTGCTTGGGAACTCTACGGATTCTCCAACCATAACAATTCCCTTGAGCCCTGGACATTTTTCGAAAACTCTGCCATAGGTGCCATCATAATATTCTTCAGCATCTGCTGCTTCCGGATGTTTTATACTTTTTAGGTAGCTATATGCATATACATCGATTCCATAGGCAGCCGCTCTGTATATCAGTTCATTAAAATCAAGATAACCTTGAGGTGTAGTGTCAACATCCTTGGTAAATACTAGAATTGCATCCATACCTGCATGAGCAATTTTGTTCAGATGTGCATCTGGAAACATATCCAATCCATAACCGGAATGTATCATTCTAGGCGAAAAGTGAGGTTTTCTATTTTCGTCAGCTTTTTCTACAATAGGAGCATGATTAAAGTTCATAAGATCTTCTAGATAATAGGAAGCTTGTGCTGCCCCTCTTTCATCATGCCCGCAGAGCACTATTCTATCTTCGCCGGCTATAAATCGATAACTGCGAGGAGTATCTAAGCACTCTCCCATCTCAAGAGTTGTTTCTTTTGTTATGTACACTATCTTCTTCTGGCCTGTTTCTGCTTCTGACTTTATATTGTCAGACCGAACCAACCTTAATGATAAGTCCATAGAAGTAAAAAAGTAATCTTGCAAGTCCTTCGCAGCAGTTAGAATAACTCTGTCAGCATTTTCCGAAATGACAATTTCCCATTCATCATTCACTTCAACTTCGTCAGCCTGTGGTATCACATCAAAATCTCTTACATCGACATTATGTACTTCCAGCAACCGTTTTCTAAAATCATAGTTTTTTTCAGGTGACTTTTGAAACATTATGCAAACCTCCTATTATTTTTCTAAAGCTATCATTGCGTAGCCCACCACTTCGGGAAGAGTTACAACTGTATAATCATCTTCTTGAACAATGCTGACTGGCTCTTTACTAGGAACCATATAAGCACTCTTATAGCTGCCTTTTACGCTTACTTCCGCTCCACTTGTAATCACCTGATGCTCCTCAATGATATTCATCTGCCCTCTTACTTCCGGGAAGGTAGCCTTTACGTGCAATTGAACTGTCTTCTCTTTTTCTGTAAGGGTTACCCTTGAAGTGGAAGGAATGTTTTTACATTTTAGAGCAGGTTTAGTTAACAGCCTCTCTAGGCAATACTTCACAATTCCTTTGTGGGAGATCATAGCTGTATTATAGTAGGCATCAAATACTTTGAAGCATATGTGATATACATTTCCTGTCCTGGCGATTGCTGCCTGACCAGTAGCTTTCTCCGGTGGTGTATAAAAATATCCATGGAATCCATCCCAATGGCGGTTGAAATATGGTTTTATGTATTCTGCTATTACTTCTGATTCATCTGTGGCGCTCATTAATATACCATGAGAGTACATTGCCCACCGCATATCTCCGATATCTTCACTGTCATCCATTAGCATTTTAAAATAGGAAGAATTGGATTGATCCAAACCTTCGAAATTAAATTTCCATTGTTCAAGTGCGAAGCCCGTCATTTCGAGGTTCAGCCCGCCTTCTCCGGTGCTCAATACGCCCTTGCCTTCGGACAGGTGTTTTTCAATGTTTTCTTTTAAAGCATCTGTTACCTTCATAATGTCAGGCAGAATTAATACCTTATATTTCGAAAGGTCCATGGACTCGTTTACAATATCAAAGCCATACTTCAATTCGCCGAGCATTCTAGATAAACCCTTGTAAGTTTCATTAAGATAACCCTGAGAATCGGTAAGTACACCAATATCAGCGACATATTTTGCACCTTCAGTCCAAGGTTCGCATTTTTCTACTTCCGTATAAATTTCCTTTACGATTTTGTAAACATTAGGGTCAAGATTTTCTGCAGGATGCATATGATCACCAATGGAGACGTCCATGGCATTCGACAAACCGTCCCATATATCATATTCAAGGGATGCTTTACTTTTCAAGCCGCCAAAGTCTCCCCAGTTCTTCTGGAACCTTCCGGTCATGTAAATGGCATTTTTCTGTATGTTTCTGGCGTAAGCAGCTTGGGGGCCGAAGAAGTCGTAGCTCCAGCCACTGGGTAAGCATTCCACTTCTATATGTGTGTCTAAGTCTTGTACTTCGCGATATCCCATTCCGTTCAGGTATAAGTATTTGTCATCGCCAACCAGTTTCTTCACATCTTTGCTAAAATCCATCATAACTTGCTTTGTATGTGAACGTACATGATCATCATTTAATGGATCCATGCCTTGTTTTGCCATGTCCTCCTGGCATTCATTGCCGTAACATGGATACAAGCCCATGCAATCAAGGAATAAGCCATCTATATCATATTGGTCTACAACTTCCTGCATCATTCCCATTATGTAGGCACGATAGCCTTCATGGTTAAAACACATATTACGGAAGAAGTTAGCAGTTCTATCACCATAGATTACCTGGCCTTCTTTATTGAGTACGGTCCAGTCTCTGTGAAGCCTTGCCTGCTCGTGATCAAGGCCTACGTTAAAATAGGCTGTTACCCCGATATCATTCTTATGGCATTCACGTAGTAAATCTCCAAACATGTCACCCTTCATGCCCGGATATGGTACCCCTATTTCGGTAGGATAGTATGCAAAGCCCAAGTTACACTTGGCAAAGGCATTGATGTATTTAACTTTTGCATCTTTAAGTATTTTAGCGAATTCCTTAGGGTCCCAGTTTTGATTAAAGTTATAGATTCCCGGCATAGTGTGAAAGTCGATATGTATTGCCCGTTTCATAGGTCGCATAAAATTACCTTCTTTCTATTGCAATTGTTTGTTTGCATATTTTCGTCGAGAGTTCTAACTAAAATTTGAGTTAATTGTGATAACGTTTTTATACGTTTATAGTATGATATTTGGAGAGTAAAGTCAATGGAAAGTGAGTAAAAGTTAAGCTTCTGTTTTATGTTGACCTTCAAAAGATATAAATCAGCCTTATTACGTTTACTTCCTTTATATGTTATATATTGATTCTATTACACTAGCCTTCATATGTGTTATCCAATTCTTTTACTCCAAAGCGGAACAGTGAGATTATAATCGAGACTATATTTACTACCTCAGTCAATACGCCCGCAATAGAGCCCATGGCTATATTATATAACATCCAACATGGGGATATAAAAAATAACATAGCAAATCGAAGAGTCTTTCCATTTCGACTCCACAAGAACAATGTACCTAATACCATGGCTGCCGTAGGTAAGAGACTGATCCATCCATCCCAGGTTATCGCACCACTAACAACAAACATCAGCATAACAGCTGCCATTGTAATGCGATGACTTGCCCATTTTTTGTTGCCTTGATATAAGAGATAAGATCGCAGGACCTCAGTAAGATTAAGTATCATGCCTGTATAAGCGCCGAGCAACAGGAAATGCAAAGAAAAGATCATAGATGAAACAAGTTGCATTAAGAAAAGTCGCTTTGTATTTTTGCACTGGAATGATGCCCACAGGACTACTGCAGCAATTAAGCCAATTATTTGTGCAATAAATTCTCTATCTACTGTAATTCCCATATAAATCGTTTACCCCTTTTGTGACAGTCAGTTTGCTTTGTCTAATTGTAGTAATCGCGCCACTTCTAGTAACTTGAGCTATAGTTCAGTATAGTAATCAATTCACTAGAAAATGTATTAGCGTTGAGAAATCATAATAACGTTTCCATGTCAATATTATGTTATTTAAGCAATAAAGTCAATTTCAAAGATTCACGCAGTTCTATCTAATTCTTTTAGGCCAAAGCGAAACAGCGAAACTACAACCGATATTATATTTACTACCTCGGTTAATACGCCAGCAATGGATCCCATAGCAAAATTATAAATCAGCCAACATGGGGATATGAAAAACAGCAAAGCTAATCGCAGAGTTTTTCCATTTCGACTCCACATAAAAGCTGTACCAAGCACCATGGCCGCTGTAGGCAATAGGCTGAGCCATCCGCCCCAGGTAAGTGCTCCGCTAACAGCAAACATCAGCATAACGACTACCATTGTAATAGGGTGACTTGCCCATTTCTTATGGCCGTTAAATAATAGCAAAGAACGCAGAACCGCTATAAGATTAAGTATCATTCCCGTGTAAGCAGCTAGCAAGAAAAAATGCAAAGAAAAGATTAAAGATGCTATAAACTGCCATAAAAAAAGCCGCTTTGTATCTTTGCACTGGAATGATGTCCACAAAACCGCAGCTCCTACAAAGCCAAATATTTGTGCAATGAATTTTATATCAAAAGTAATTCCCATATACCAGTTTACCCCTTCTGTGACACCCTACAATCACATCATTTTCTTAATACACAGCTCCATATTGCTGAATTTAATCTGCTTTTTTACCATTACTACTATATAATAACCCTCGCTATACACTAATTATCTGCACTACAACTTTGCATTTTCACTACGGTTTGGAGTCCAAACCATAATCTCATTTTTTTCATTGCTGCTTTGCATCTCACGACATAGTTTAGCAATCCAAACTGCAATATAGTATAGTTTATCCGGGCATTCACCCTTACTGCATACACACTAAAGACAGTGTAATAATGTTTCCAGAACAATAGTATTTTAATTTGACTGGAAAGTCAATCGTAATAGTAAACTCTGGGTTGCAGATTAAGCTCGCTGTGCAAAATTTCAAGTAGTTCAAAGATTACACGTGTAATTCAGTCAATTAGATTATGCTTAGAATAAAGGGTTAGAGGAATAGGGATTAGAGACTAGTGATTAGGTATCAGAGATTAGTACTCGAATCTCGTAGCCATTCCTATATTGGTGGCAACTTTAGTTTAAGAATTAGTCATATCACTTGACCTTTACCATTACCAAAACTGCTACACACCTCAATAGCTACACTAATAAATTGTTTTACTGCCTTGCTTATATATCTGCTTCTCTTATGACCTATGTATACTGTCCTTTTTGCTGCGCCCGCTCCTAGGCTATAGATAGTACTAGCATCGAAGTTATTGGTGTTCCTAATCACCGTATCAGTAATAAATGCAATACCCATACCGGATGTTGAAAAGTTGTAAGATGTCATTAGTTGGTCTAAGTATAGAGAAACCCGAGGTTTGAAACCTGCACTTTTACATAGATTTAATGCTATGTCGTGTGTGTTGTTACCGGCCTTCAAAAATATATAGGATTCATCTGAAAACCTTCTTAAATCTACAGTCTTATAATCACTATTCAGGTATTTATTTTCGTAGAAATCCTCTTTTGAGATAGCGTATTCAGCTAACTGCTGGTTTAGCGGATTGTCATTCGGCACAGAGAGCAGAATCTGTTCTTCCATCAGGGTGTAGCTCTGGAATAGCTTTTCATCAAAGCTATAGTCTATTAATAATTCCGTTTCTTCTGCCAGCAGCCTCTCATGGAGATCGCTTGAATTAGACTCAATCAATTCAATGTCTATCTTGGGAAATCTATTTTTATAAGTCAGGATAATCTTAGGGATTATGTATGAGGATATGAAGTTTGCAGCACTTATGGATACATATCCTTTCTCAAGATTAGTGATATCATTAAGTTCATACTCAAGATTCGTCTCAATTACTTTGATCTCTTCTAAAGCCTTAATATATGCTTCCCCGGCATCAGTTAAAACAACTGGGCTGGAACTGCGGTCAAAAAGTTCTACACCAATTTCATTCTCAATCTTTTTAATTGCGGTACTTAGAGCAGGTTGTGATATAAATAAATTCTTTGCAGCATTAGTAAAGCTCTTTTCTTTGTACACTTCATATACATAATCTGATATTTTCAAATGATCACTCCATAAATAATATTAGTACATGCTACATAATTTTAGTATCTGATTGTATATCTAATTAGATGTCCATGTCATCCTAACATAACTGTGCCATAAATAAAACTTATAATTGTTATATAATTATTCATATTAGATTATAACATGCAGGTCTAGTATAATCAATATACACCGTTAAGTGTATACATAAAGACTACAAGGAGTGCTAACCATGACAAGAGTAGAAAGTGACTTTATAGGCGAACTGGAAATACCGACCGACGCCTACTATGGAATCCAATCATTACGAGCAAAAGAGAATTTCTACATTACTGGAAGAATGCTTCACCCACAAATGATAATCAGCCTTGCAAAGGTAAAAAAGGCAGCAGCAATGTCCAATCGCGGAGAACTTCCTGCTGAAAAGGCCGATGCAATTATCAGTGCATGTGATGAAATAATCGGTGGAATGCTTCATGAACATTTTATTGTTGACCCTGTTCAAGGTGGTGCCGGAACCTCAGCAAACATGAATGCTAATGAGGTTATTGCAAATCGAGCAAATGAAATTTTAGGTGGTAACAAAGGCGAATATGACAAGGTACATCCTAATGACCATGTGAATATGTGTCAATCTACTAATGACGTCTTCCCTACTGCTGGCAAGATTACTCTTTTAGTCCTTGTTAAGGATTTGCTTAAAGAGCTTGAAATCCTTGAGGTTGCTCTATCTAATAAAGCAGAAGAATTCTATGACGTAATAAAGATGGGAAGAACTCAGCTTCAAGACGCTGTCCCCATTCGTCTAGGTCAGGAATTTGGAGCATATGCAAAACCGATAAAAAGAGATATTAAACGAATTGTTAATGCTTCCGCTGAACTTAAAACTGTCAATATGGGTGGAACAGCAGTTGGCACCATGATTAATGCAAGTGATAAGTATCTATCGGAAATAACTCGAAATTTAATAGACGCAACAGAAATGGACCTTCAAATGGCTGATGATCTGGTTGATGGAACACAAAACCAGGATGCCATTGTCAGTTTTTCAGGGGCGCTTAAGACCTGTGCTGTGAATCTTTCCAAGATAGCTAATGATTTACGACTTATGTCGAGCGGTCCTAGAACCGGCATAGGAGAGATTAATCTTCCGAAAAAACAAAACGGTTCATCCATTATGCCTGGAAAGGTTAACCCTGTTATTCCAGAGGTTGTTTCTCAAATTGCTTTTGAAGTAATTGGGAATGATGTAACTGTCACAATGGCAGCAGAAGCAGGACAGCTAGAATTAAATGCCTTTGAGCCTATTGCTTTCTATAATCTAATTAATTCTCTTGAAATGCTAACCAAAGGAATAAAAACCTTTGTAGACAACTGTATTGTAGATATAACTGCAAACCGTCAGCGTTGCGAAGATTTATTAAACAGCAGCGCTTCACTAGCTACCGCTCTTTGTCCTCACATTGGTTATAAAAAATCATGTGAGATTGCAAAGGAAGCAATGAACACCGGTTTAAGCGTAAAAGATATTGCAAAATCTGAAGGTATTCTAGATGATAAACTCTTAGATCAAATTCTAGATGTGGCATGTCTGGTGTAAGAATAATTAATGTAGATAATCTTGTGAAGATAATTTTACGTATTAGATGCAGCTGAATTACTTAAGGTAGTTTTGTAAACTAGAAGTGTTAAGAAAGAGGGACAAGCTTTGAACCTAGTAAAGCTTTGTCCCTTTATTTAAAAAGTTTACTCCCCAGGAATAATAAAGTATCTGGGAACATGCCTCTCCATATCAGCTATCATAGTTTGTGCATCCTTTGTATATTCCAGATAGCCAAAGGGCCCTATGAAGTTGTAGTCAGGGTCAGATACGATAAAGTTAATATCCCTGCCCAATCTCCAATAACCTTTTATCATAACTGAGTGGCCGATATCACTAAAGCTATCAAGGTCTAGGTACATTACATATAGAATGTTACCCTCATCTAACAAACTTAACATCGTATCTAGATCAAGATCGAAAGTATAAGTAAAGTTCAAACCATACTTTAACATGACATTTTCGGCTAGCACATCATTCCATCCCTCACCATCAAAAGGATATTCTTTTCGTAGTTCCTCTGCTGAGGGCACGTCTGTATGCCCTTGAAAATGTAAAGCCATCTCTACACATGCAGGCATACAGTTTGCATCACTATATTTACCAGATTCTTGCTGATTTACGTGCCAATCATAGGGTCGCTCATTTAGAACAATTGTCTCTTCTACGAAGTTGTTTTCAATTCCTTCATAGCCTTTCATTAGGGCTACTATTGCTGCTACTACAGCATCATACTTAACATCATACTGTTCAAGTGGTATGACAGCACCAAGTTGATTGTCATAACTCATTGCTGAAATAAAGTCCCAATCATCCCAATGGCCTGTTTTTTTAGGTTGGAAATCTACGTCCTCTATCCAGAAAAAGAAATGGCTAGCCTTAAGTGCGTTAATATCATCAGTATCGTTTAGAATCACAGTGTCATTCACTTGGATTTCTCCAGCTGTGTCTTCATATGCAGATACCAGCATTTCAGCAATCATCAACCTGGTTAGCCTCTGATTTAACTCTGCCCCGCCTACAAGTAAATCTTCTAATGAGTATGTTTTTTCCTCGTACATATCATTTGACCAATTGTATAGTGCAGTACTAACATTTATCCGTCGCAGTAAATCGCCAGCTGTTGCTGTTTTACTATATCTCCAATACAATCGTTCTTGAATAGAGTCCTGAAGCCTCATTAGCAGGTAAGATGCAAAACCATAATCCATAGCAGTGATTTCTTCGTATGCGAAAAAACTGTTGTCTATGCCGGCAATAGCCATTTTCTTTAATGCAGCACTATTCTCATTTCTAGGATTTACCTTGGAAATATCTATTTCGTGCCCAAGCGCCTCATAAGTCTCAACCAGTAGGGATGAGAAGGTTTCATATGTTAAGGTACTATCTGGTGATAATTCCAGAAGCATAATTCCTTTTTCAGTCAAGTATTCTATATTTCTTTCAAAGGCTGAAGGCTGAGG
>CAYFSR010000051.1:0-13098 GCA_964345785.1 uncultured Eubacteriales bacterium
CAAGGTGCCATTTTAGCTATATATTTTAGTTTGGGATGGTGTCCCGAACTCTGAAGAAGGCGAATTAAATTATGCTAAGAGATATAGCTGAATTATTATTTTCCAAACGTAATGATTTCCGTGAATGGTTACAGAGCAATTCCGAAACAAGTGAAGGTGTATGGCTCGTATTTGGGAAAACAAAAGCAGTCGTGACCTTATCCGCAAATGATGCTTTGGAGGAAGCGCTTTGTTTCGGATGGATAGACGGTCAAATGCGGAGTATTGATAACACAAGATACTTAAAATACTTTGCAAAGCGCCGCGCAAAAAGTGTTTGGTCTGAAAAGAATAAGAAAACAGTTGAAGTATTGCGAAATAAAGGCCTGATGACTGAATTGGGCGAAAAAGCCGTAGAAACAGCTATTAAAAATGGAACATGGGATACTCCCAAAGACAATCCAATAACCGGCGCACAGATTGATGCATTCGCTGAAAGGTTACTTGACATATCTCCAGCATATGAAAATTTCTGTAATATGTCACCATCTGTTCGGCGCACATACACAATGAGATACCTTTCTTATAAGACCGAAGAAGCACGACAAAGAGATTTTGAAAAAATCGTTGACAGACTTAATAACAACTTGAAGCCTATGTGATATTGCGGGGAACCCGCTAAAGTTGGTTTTACAGGAGCTGGACGCAATGACATAGATTGCCTCAAGTTTGTCAAGGGAAGAAACCATCCTGTATATCAACATACACAATTACCACTCCGGAGAGTTACTTCTAACCTGCTTTATTAATCGGTTAATTCTCGATACCTTTTCATAAGCACAGCCACAATTCTGATTATGTCATCTTTCTCCAATTAAATCCATGGTCTTCCATAACAGCCTTCCATCACCTCAAATCCACAAATTATGGGATTGCGCTAAGATGCTTTGCGTATCAATTTAAAATTATAATATTATGGACAATTTAATGATATAATCTAATGTGGAAATATCGCAGTTTCATGATAAAATTAGGAATATATTTCTATTGGTAAAGAACGGAAGGGGACAAAAATGATAAAATTAATAGTCGACAGCACTTGCGACATAAACAACTTAATTACTGATAACTATGGTATTGAGATAATTCCTTTAAACATTACTATAGATGATAAATCATACTTAGATGGTGTTGAAATTGACGTGGATACTGTGTATGGTTATATGAAAGATGGAGTAGTTCCTAAGACATCTCAAGTGTCATACGAATCAGTAACTAAAGCTTTTGACAAGTGTGTTTCAAAAATTGATGACTTCATTTATCTGGCTTTTTCGTCTAAAATGTCTGGCACATACAACTTCGCTAAAATGATACTTGATGATTACAAAGAAAAGTATCCAGAGCGTAAAATGGAGATAATAGATTCCAAAGGCGGTGCTGGTGGAGCAAGCGTAATCGCTATACAGGCACGGAAAATGATAGTGAAGGGTTTACCTTATGAAACCATACTTAAACAAATGCAGTTTATGGCAGAGCATGTGGTTTATTACTTTACAATTTCTGATCTAAACTGGCTGGCAAAGGGTGGAAGATTAAGCAAGTCATTGGGATATGTAGGTAATATGCTGCAAATCAAACCTTATCTTACAGTAGAAGACGGAATGATAGTTGTTTCTAAAATGGTGCGTGGAAGCAAAAAAGTTCTTAATACCTTAGTTAGTGCTGTTGAGACAGGAATAACTAAATTTAAGAAGCAGATCATAGCAATAAGCCATGCTGATGATTTAGAGACAGCATTAAAGGTGGAAGAGAAAATAAAAGAAGTTGTTAAGGGTTGCAAAATAACTATATTTCAAATTGGAGCTGTGTTAGGTTCTCATTTGGGAATTGGTGGAGTTGGAGTTTTCTTCTTAGACGAGGAACCCGAATTTTACGAGTTTGCATAATTTTCATGGTTACATACACAAATTAGCAGGCTGCAAATTGAACCGAAGCTAATTGCAGCTTATGCTTGAAAGGTGAAACGAATGATTATAGGTGTTATTTCAGATACTCATGGCAAGCTAACTGAACAGGCTGTCGAAGCATTAAAAGGCAGTGATGTCATTTTTCATGCAGGGGATGTAGGAGGCCTAGAGATAATCCAAGCATTGGAGAAAATCGCCCCAGTGTATCCAGTCAGGGGAAATACTGATAGAGGGATTTGGGCTCAAAGGTTACCTATGACTCAGATGGTAGAATTTGAAAGTAAGGTATTCTACGTCCGGCATGATATAGAGGATCTAAATATTGACCTTAAAGCAGCAGGAGTAGAAGTAGTCATCTATGGCCATTCACATATGCCAAAAGAGAAAAAGCATGGTGGTATTCTGTATTTTAATCCGGGTAGTGCTGGACCAAAAAGGTTTCGTCTTCCTGTTTGTTTAGGAAAGATTAAGATAGTAGATGGAGAGTTAATCACAGAGTGGGTTGAATTAGATTGAAAACTAAGGTTTGGTATTAATCCCCGCCAGCCTTAAAATTATAAATCGGTCGAATAACCTTTTCTATGTCCACAGTATCACCAATATGCTTAATAATGTCTTCCATTGGCTTATAAGCCATGGGGCACTCGTCTAGAGTGTCTTTGTTTACAGAGGTGGTGTAAATGCCGCCCATTTCGCTCTTAAATTCAGACAAAGTGAAGCTTTGCTTTGCTTCGGTCCGGCTCATCAAGCGACCTGCACCATGAGGAGCTGAAAAGTTCCAGTCCTCATTGCCCTTGCCTACGCAAATGAGACTGCCGTCTCGCATATTTATAGGAATTAGTAAGCGCTCACCAGCTTTAGCAGAGACAGCGCCCTTACGAAGGATCATCATGGAATCTGTATCAATATAGTTGTGGATTGTAGTAAAAGAGTCTACAACATGCAACTTCATACCACGTATGATCTCATCAACCATTGCCTTACGATTAAGCACAGCAAATCCCTGAATTATTTTCATATCATGGATATATTGATCGAACAATTCTCCTGAAACATAGCATAGAGCTTTGGGGATGCTGGTGCGTTTATTATTTTTCAAGTCCTTTAGCGCCTTCTTAATCTCCTTATCCCGGTTTTGAGCTTTTAGTGAAGCAATTAATGCAGCTTGATCCTCAGCGCTGCTACCATTCAATTGTTTATAAGCTTCTTCCTGATAATATCTTGCTACCTGCAAGCCAATGTGTCGGCTGCCCGAGTGAACAACGAGAAATAATCTACCTTCCTCATCCTTTCCCAACTCGATGAAGTGATTACCCCCACCTAGGGTACCCATGCTTTTTTCTGCACGACGAGCATTAATGTTCTTATAGCAATAAAGCTTGGTAAGATCAATCTCGTCCATATAACGGTGAGTCTTATCGCGTATGGCAAACCCTGATGGAATCTTATGATATATCAATTTATCTAACTTATCTAATTCTATATGAGTTTCGCTAAGTTGTATGGTTTCCATACCACAACCTATGTCAACTCCTACGAGATTTGGAACAATTTTGTCCTTTATAGTCATGGTTGTGCCCACAGTACAGCCAGCCCCAGCATGCACATCAGGCATCATCCGAATTCTGCTTCCCTTGGTGAACTCCTGATCGCACAGTTCAACAATTTGTGCCTTTGACATTTCATCCAACACATCAGTAAAGACCTTAGCTGTATTATTTTTCCCACTGATTTCTAACATTTTTTGCCCCTCCTCAAGGTCTATTTTAGCGGAGATTCACTTAGAATACAATTAGTTGATCAAACATTCTATTTGCTTTGGCTGCCAAAATGTGTATAATGTAAAATGTAGGCAGGAGGTTAATAATGGGAAAATATCTAATACTTTTCGCATCACTCTTAGTTATAGGTATACTGATGGTTATATTAGGAATAACATTTAGGAAAAAATGGAATCCTACGGCTATTGTTTGCCTCTTAATATTTGGTGCTTTTATTGCTGTTATTTCTGGTGCTTTGTCCCTAACTTTTGGATTTTTTCTAAGATAAACTGATTATCACTTTGCGAAGGAAGGCCAGTTATGTCTAGCAATACAAAACTAAGCAGAGAACTTGCAGCAAAGCTAATCAAATCTCAAGAAGTTCTCTGTCCTAAATGTAACAATAGCATTTTAGTTTCTAGGTATTCTTACAAACATACTAATACTGAATATAAGTGTACCACCTGTGGAGAAATATACCACCCTTGTAAAATGATTTTGTAAAATTAGAGAAAAACATACCATGTTTGTTGAAAAGTAATTTGCGAGGTGGAGTATGTCTGAAATCTCAAAACCAATAAAGCGATCAAACATAAGGTTAAAGCTGGGTAAGATATATTATGGTATGCTCCGTAAAACTTTATGGATTAAAATGAACAGAATGTTTGCATCTGAGTATCAGCAGGATAGTCTACCCTATTTATATTATACACATAAAGCAGTTCTTCTTAGAAAATTAAGAGATGTAGATATGTGGTTACAGCATAACAAAATAACTAATTTGAAAATAGCTGCCAAGAGTCTCAATGGAATTTTAATCCGACCAGGAGAAGTATTGAGCTATTGGAAATTGATTGGCAAGCCAGTGAAAAGAAAAGGTTATGTTGACGGGATGATACTAAAAAATGGAACATTTAGTCCTGGTATAGGTGGTGGATTGTGTCAATTATCCAACTTGATTTTTTGGATGACAATACATACACCTCTTACAGTTATTGAACGCCATCGACATGGATACGATGTATTTCCAGACTCTAATAGGACACAACCATTCGGTAGTGGTGCAACCTGCTTTTATCCCCACGGAGATTTAATGATTCGAAATGATACGGAAGATACTTATCAGCTCCTTGTATGTGTAGGTGACGAATTTCTTAAAGGCGAATGGCGAGCATCATCTATAGCGAAGTACACATATAAGATAGTAGAGAGAAATCATGAAATGAAAGGTGAACATTGGGGAGGTTACAGCAGGCATAACGAACTCTACCAGCAAAAATTTGATCTTGTGGGGAATATCATAGATGAAAAGTTAATTATAAAAAATTCTGCAATTATGATGTACTCTCCTTTTATACAAGAAGCTCTACCCAAATAAAATGAGCGTAAAGAAGGGAGGAGGGTTTACATGACAAAATTTAAAATTGTGTTAATTATTATCGTAGTTCTAGTGGTTACATATATAGCGGTTTCTTCTATAGCTAAATATGTGTTTAACCAAAAAGTAGAAAAAGAAATTGAAAAGCTGTTTAGCAAGGTAAAAAACAAGGGTGAAATTGTGACTTTAGAAGATATTTCTGAGTTACCGCAAAACGTCAAAAAGTGGCTTAAATACACTGGAATTATTGGAAAAGAAAAAATTGTTTCTGTTCACGTAAAGCAAAAAGCAGATATGAGATTGGAAAAAGATAAGCCATGGATGCCAGTTGAAGCAGAACAATATTTCACTTCAGATGAACCAGGTTTCATATGGAAAGCAAATATTAAGGTTGCTCCCTTATTCCATATTTCGGGAAGAGATAAATACGAGAATGGAAGAGGAAATATGCTAATTAAGATTCTTTCATTATTTACTGTTGCAGACTCCAAGGGAAAAGAAATCGACCAAGGTACCTTATTAAGATATCTAGCTGAGACAATGTGGTTCCCAACTGCAGCTATAAATGAATACTTAACTTGGGAAGAGATAGATCAATATAATGCCAAAGTGACTATGACCTGCGATGAGATAACAGCTTCAGGAATATTTACTTTTAATGATAATGGTCAGGTTATTAACTTTGAGGCTGAAAGATATGGTGAATTTAATGGAGAAATCAAGTTGGAGACTTGGTCAATTCCTGTACGAGATTATAAGGAGTTTGAGGGAATAAGGATTCCTACCAAAGGGGACGTTACCTGGAAATTAGATACAGGAGATTTTAATTGGTTTAATTTTGAGGTTACAGAAATCGAGTATAATAATTATTGAGATACAAGGGAGGTTGCGTTAATGTTATTAAGAGAAAGATTCTGGCTGTGGGGCCATCCGGAAGGTCGGTATAACAATGAATATGGCAATACAAAAAACTCACGTATGACACCTATGGAAGGTTGTATGTATCTTGGTATTAATAATACCTTCATGGTGCCAGTAGGTATTGACGTTAATCGAAGACAATATAACAAATCTTTTAAGACACTTAGCCAGGTGGGCTGGGAAGTTTACGCAGCAGGAGAGAATCCGGAAGTTATTGAACCTTATATTTCAGAAGCAGCTGATTTCCCGAATATTAGCTGCGTAGTCTTTGATGATTTTCAACGGGGGGATGGCTACAAGAAGATTCCAATAGAAAATCTATGGAAGATTAGAGAACGACTTCACACAAATGAAGTCCGCCCACTTAAAATGTGGATGGTTCTTTATACTCAAGAGTTTGGTCTTGACAAGGCAAAAGATGAAGACTTCAAACGATATATTGAACCTTTCGATGGAATCATCATGTGGACTTGGAAGGAATCAGATGTAGTACTTATTAATGATAAGTTTGAAATATTTAAAGAGCTTACACCAAATAATCGTCGCATGTTCGGTTGCTATCTTTATAATTTTGGTGAGCATAAACAAGCAACTGGTAAAGCGGTTAAGTGGCAGCTTAATAGATATCGTGAACTTATCTTAAAAGAAGAAGCAGAAGGTGTTGTTCTACATACAAATACAATGGCAGATCTGGATTATGAGGCTTATGACGTTGCTGTTGAATGGATGGAGAAATATGGCGACGAAATTGTACCAGATGTTTAAAAGATTGTTTGATATCTAATAAATGAGAGCAAATAATTTATACATGTAATCTCATACAAATCATCTAGCATGAAAAGTCCCTACTATCACACTGACTGTAGGGACTTTACTTAGTCTTACTTTATATTAGATCCTACTTCATATAAAATTCCCAGTTAGCTTAGTTAATTCCGTATGCAGCTTCATATCCAGATCTAACAGCCATACCAATATTGCTTACAGCTCTGGCATCTCCGACAGTTCTTACTATTGGAGCAACATCAGCGAAGCTATCAACCAGTGTCTGATCTGCTCTATAACCAACGGATAACACAACAGCATCTACATCTCGTTGACTGGTTAGCATTCCCAATATAATGACAAAAACAGCAGGAATGCTTTTATAATTATATTTTTGTGTAGCCACCATGCATGACTATGGCATCTAGTTTTCGGCCAGATTTACACATTTCACATTCACCAGGACTAAATTTTTGATAGCCTGGGATGTCTTCCTCAGTAAACAAATAATTGATTTCATGATCTAAATCCTTGGTAAAAGAGTTAAATAGGGCAGATATTCCGACTAAATTAACCCCATAATAGGCAAGGCAATCCAAAGCACTTTTGATGGTTATTCCACTAGATATTGAGGTAGCCAGTAATATTACATTGTGGCCGACTATTAATTCTTGAATATTGCTTTGAAAGGTCAATTGTCTGTTAACATTATTAAGGGGAGTAACTACATAAATCTCTTTGCCGCTATTCATTACGGATATTCCATCTCGTTTAAGCTCCTCTGCTAAATAAGCACCGATTAGCTCAGTTCCTTCTGTACACACTATGGTGTCTACAAGGGTCTTGGCAAAGTATGGTCGAGCAAACTCAACAGCAACTGCTCTGGCTAGGGATGAATTAGTTTTTAGATTGTCTAAATCTAGATAGTGGGTAAGGTGAGAATGGCTGGTTGTAAAATGCCCTGGAATTACTTTCGTAACTATTGATGGGTTTTTCTTTAATGATACTTTAAATGCTTTACTCATTTTTTATTCTCCTTCCTAAAACACATATATTGAACTTCCTTAGTGGAACTTTGATTACACTAGACATCCATTTCAGCAGTCAGGAGATATTTAATTTTATATTAAACCCAAGATTCTATATTCTATATATTATCATTTTATTTATTATATAATATTCTATAAATTCTGAAAAAATCCTTCTTTTGTTCAATCTTATTATATACATAACACATTAATTGCATAATGACACATTTAAATCATCTAAAATCTTGTAACTAGTGTTAATATAATTGTGGATTATTTTGGTATGCACCTGTGAAAGTGAGGAATATTAATGATTCCGTAATGATTTCTTAATAATCACGATAAACAAAAGAGTATGCCATCTCAGCCATTTTGACATAAAAATGGGACTTAGCCTATAATGGGGGACAGTAAAAAAGTTGACATAATGTAGCTATAGAGAGGTGAGGTATATGAGATATAGAGATCGTTTTAATAATATAGTAGTTAAAGTAACTTCAGCATTGCTGATTACCAGTATGTTGATATTCCCTACAGGACAAGCTTTTGCTGCAAGCATATTAAAAGAAGGCAGCAGGGGTACAGAGGTAACACAGCTTCAGAATAAGTTAAAGGAACAAGGATATTTTGGTTCCACAAAACCTACCGGATATTTTGGAAGCGTAACAAAGAATGCTGTGTTAAGACTACAGAGAGATAGAAATTTATTCCAGGATGGTATTGTCGGAAATCAGACTAATGCAGCCCTACATGAAGGTTACATGCAGTTAAGATTTGGAATGAGTGGTTCCAGCATCACCAATCTGCAAAAAGGATTAAGGAATGCAGGTATGCTTTCTGCGAAAGCAACTGGATATTATGGCAAGGCTACAGAAAATGCAGTAATTGCTTTTGAAAAGCAACTTAAATTGCCCATTGATGGAATAGCAGATCCTGTTATGCAGTCTAGACTATACAGCTATAATACACCTAAAGCTGCTATATCGATGGCAAGTAGAGGTTCCAATAATACTACTACTTCAACTGTAAGCTCTGAAAAAGCAAAGGCAGACATCTATTGGTTGGCAAGAATAATTTATGCCGAAGCGCGAGGAGAATCCTATCAAGGTAAGGTAGCGGTAGGGAATGTAATAATGAATCGGGTTAGTTCGCCAAGTTTCCCCAACAGTGTGTACAATGTTATATTTGAATATACCGGCAAAATTCCTCAGTTTAGTCCAGTTGCCGATGGTTCAATATACAACGAGCCGAACTCTGAAAGTATCAGGGCTGCTGAGGAATCATATTATGGCAGTAAACCTGTAGGCTCAGCCTTGTATTTCTTCAACCCAAGCAAGGCGGCTGGAACATGGATAGTAAGGTCAAGGCAATATTTGACCACTATTGGCAATCATGCCTTCTATAATTAATTTTATAATGTAGGAGTCCTCTCTGGAGTATAACCAGGGAGGATTTTTTTGCCTATGAAATGGCTGCATAGTGAATTCTATGAAAAAATAGTTTTTAAGCACACTTTGTGATAGAATAATCCTTGATTAAGATTAAAAATATAGTAGTATAATACAAGTAGCATCATATGCACAATTTAATTTAAGGAAAGGTGAGAATAATTGAGCAAAAGGAGTTTTACATCAACTAGAACAATTGTATTAATAGGGTTATTCTCAGCAATTTGTTATGTTTCTTTATATTTTATGATACCAATACCGTCGCCTGTAGGAAGCCCTTTTTTACACATGGGTAATATGTTTGTTATTTTAGCATCTTTGCTATTCAACGGATACATAGGTGGAATTTCGGGATCTTTAGGTATGGGTTTATTTGACCTAATGAATGGTTTTGCTGCTTACGCACCAAAAACCTTTATACTTAAATTTGGTATAGGGGTTATAACTGGGAAGATAGCAAATTCAAAGAACGATGAGGAAACACGAATTTCTCCAGCGAAATGGATATTCGCATCAGCTATATTCTTCATAGTAGTTGGTGTTGCGCTATTAATTACTACACTTGTAAGAGGCTATGAGATTGTTATCCCGGGTATTGAAAAAGCACTGGTTATTAATCCTTTATTATATATCTTTTCTCTGATACTAGGGGGATTGCTGATAATAGCTGGAGTATTAGCTAACAGGTATTCCATTGAGATTCAATATGCAATTATAGGTGCTGTAGCAAGTATTGCATTTAACCTGGTAGGAGAGTTTTTATTTGGATTGGGGACACTTTTACTAGCTGGCAGCAGTTTTTTACCAGCAATTATAACTTCAGCAATCAGTCTTCCTGCTACGCTAATTAATGGTACTTTTTCTATCGTAGTGGCTGTAGCTTTGTATATTCCATTGAAGAGGGCATTGTCCAGGTTTGATTATGTGAAGGAATCGTAGTATGTAGCAACGATAGTTATTATGGAAAGATCAAAATAATAGGTTTTGAAGGGAGGAACGGGTTTTTACCCAAATGAATGAGTGATAATAAGAGATTACCAAAAAGAAGTGAAGTACCCAAGGAATTAAAATGGAGGATAGAAGATATTTATCTAGACAAAGATACCTGGGAAAAGGATTATCAATACATAAAGGATATGCTGCCTAAGGTAGTAGAGATTAATGGTACATTGGGTGAATCAGCTGAATCATTGCTTAGTGGGCTCAACTTATACATGGATTTGTCTCATAAGATTGAGAGACTCTTCGTATACGCTAAAATGAAGACTGATGAGGATAATGGCAATTCAGAGTCACAAGCTCTGCTGGATAGAGCGATGGCTTTATTAGTGGAAGGTCAAAGCGCAGCTTCCTTTATCATTCCCGAGATAATTGCTATCCCAAAGGATATCTTGGAGAATTATATCAACAGTACAGATGACTTAAAGATTTATGACCAATTCCTGTATGATATAGGCAGAAGAAGAGAACACACCTTATCAGCTAATGAAGAGAAGATATTGGCCATGGCCGGAGAAGTTGCAGCTGCTCCCAGGAATATCTTTACCATGCTGAATAATGCAGATATCCGCTTCCCAAGCATAAAGGATGAAAACGGGGAAGACATGGAGTTGACGAAGGGTCGTTATACCCATTTCATGGAAAATCCAGACAGAAGAGTTCGTCAGGATGCTTTTCAAGCCTTGTATGACACTTATGGCAAGCAAAAGAATACAATTGCAGCAACCTTGAGCTCCAGTATCAAGAAGGATATATTTATGAGCAAGTCCCGTAAGTATTCATCGGATCTGGAAGCTTCACTGGATGAAGATAATATTTCAGTATCTGTTTATGACAACTTAATAGAAGCTGTCGGCCAGAACCTAGATGCAATGTATCGCTATGTGTCTCTCAGGAAACGAGCACTAAAGCTCGATGAGCTACACATGTACGACCTTTATGTTCCTATTGTTAAAAATATTGACATGAAGGTTCCATATGATAAAGCTAAGGATATGGTAGCTGAGGGATTGGAGCCACTTGGTAAGGATTATCTCTCAATATTGAAAGAAGGCTATCAAGATGGCTGGATAGATGTTATGGAGAGCGAAGGCAAAACCAGCGGTGCTTATTCTTGGGGTTGCTACGGCACACATCCTTATGTACTTCTTAACTATCAGGATAATGTGGATAATCTATATACACTGGCACACGAGATGGGCCATGCAATCCATACTTATCTTTCAAACAAAAATCAACCCTATGCAAAGGCAGAGTATACGATTTTTGTAGCAGAGGTAGCATCTACATTAAATGAGAACTTATTAACTCAGCATCTTCTGCGTACCTTAGATGATGATAAAAAAAGAGCTTACATTCTAAATCATTATCTAGAGCAGTTTAGAGGAACAGTATACAGACAGACCATGTTTGCTGAGTTTGAGAAAATCGTTCATGGTATGGCAGAAGCAGGTCAACCACTTACCAGCGAGAGCTTCTCAGCTGTATACAAGGACCTAAATGTTAAGTATTATGGCAAGGATATGGTTGTAGATGATGAGATAAGCCTGGAATGGGCTCGTATTCCTCATTTCTATTCATCCTTCTATGTATACAAATATGCTACCGGTTTCTGTGCTGCAACGGCATTGACAAATCAGATATTGAATGAAGGCCAACCAGCGGTGGACCGCTATATTAAATTCTTATCCAGCGGTGGATCAGATTATCCAATTAACCTACTGAAAGATGCAGGCGTGGATATGACTTCTACAGATCCTATTAATGAAGCTCTAAAAACCTTCTCAAAAATGGTAGATGAGCTGGAGAAAATATTGCTATAAAAACAGCAGTATTTCTGCTTTGAGCATGATTTATATGACTGATTCGAATAATTAGTAACACCAAGGCCCTGATCAAATGATTGGGGCTTTTACTTTAGCTAAAACCATGTTTCATTAATTGAAAAAAGTTTAATAATATATAATGATGACATGAGTTTTTTCATCATTAAGTAAACTTTACTGCACAAAACAATAATCTTAGGAGGTAGAAAAAAAGTGCAAACAACAAAAGTAACTACAGACACCTATTTACTTTCTATTAATGTAGATAACATTCTATTTGAAGGGCTCTGGGAAATGCCCAATGGAGTAGCCCTCAATTCATATATAATAAAAGGTGATTCAACTGCAATTGTAGACGGAGTATGCGGATGGGACGGAGTACCTGAAAAGTTGTACAAACTTTTTGATGAACTTGAAATCGATCCGCAGTCTATCGAATACCTGATTATTAACCACATGGAGCCGGATCATTCTGGATGGATCGAGGATTTTAAGAAAATCAAATCCGATTTCAAGGTGGTCTGCAGCAAAAAATCTGCAGAGCTGCTGGAGCATTTTTATGGACATACGGATAATGTAATTTGTGTTGGCGATAATGACACCTTAGATTTAGGTAAAGGTCATGTTCTACAATTTCGTGAAATTCCAAACGTCCATTGGCCAGATACCATTGCTACCTTTGACACCCTTACCGGTACCTTGTTTTCCTGTGATGCTTTTGGCTCATTTGGTAAGGCGGAAGTATCCAACTTCGATGATGGACTTACAGAAGAACACTTATCATTCTTCCGAGATGAAGCTATCAGGTATTATGCCAATATTATCGCTGCTTTTTCAGGACCGGTTAGGAAGGCCATAGAAAAATGTGAACAGTTACCTATTCAGATTGTCGCACCGGGCCATGGTATAGTATGGAGAAAGGATCCGATGCGGATCTTAAAGGAATATTCGGATTTTGCCTCCTGGCAAAAGGGGCCAGCCCGGGAAGAAATCACTGTAATTTGGGGTTCAATGTACGGTATGACGG
>CAYFSR010000051.1:13108-14673 GCA_964345785.1 uncultured Eubacteriales bacterium
ATCAAAATTGATAATGATTTACCGGTTAAGAAAATATTGGAAGAGGAAAATATAAAATTCAAGGTACATCGGGTTCCGGAGACCTCATGGGGGACGGTTCTCACATCTGCCTGGTCTTCAACTGGGATTATAGTTGCAATGCCAACTTACGAATATAAAATGTTTCCTCCTATGGCAGCGGTTTTAGATGAGATTGGCAAGAAAAAAGTACAAAACCGAATTGGATTTCGTATGGGTTCCTATGGATGGTCCGGTGGCGCACAAAAAGAGCTGGATGAAATCCTTAGCAAAAATAAAATGAACTGGTCCTGGGTAGAACCAGTAGAATTTAAGGGCAGCCCTTTGGAGGAAGATTACCAGCTTATAGAAACGCGTGTAAGAGAGCTGGTTAAGCAGGTGAAAGAGGCTGTTAATTAGCTTCACTTGTTATTTTGTAGAATTATAAGAACCTTTGTAGATACAAAGAATTTGATTAATTTTTGGTTGACAAACTTAATTAATCAGTGTTATAATTAAATAGATAAGAAATATAAAGACGCAAGAAAAAGGCTTTACAACAATCTATTTAATCTATAACACGGGCAAACTTGCCGAAAGGTAAGGACGCAAAGCTTTGAGTCTAAAGCAATAGCTATGACTGTCAGGCTGCTATGTTAGGAAGTATAACATGGTAGCCTTTTTTAATTCATCACTTGATTTTACTTAAGTCTCTTATATTTTAAGCTATCAAACCCTTTAGATTTAGACACCTTATAGTAACAACATCGTTTACCTGCGAAGTACTCTAAGTTTTATAACTATGTTTTGACTACATTTACATCAGAAGTATCTTCATCAATATTTATTTTTTTCAGGTGGAATATCGGATAAGTAATCAATCGTATACATATTAAGGATATAAGCGGTCAGGAGGGCTTTTGCTATGATTAAAAGATATGTAACCAGGAACAGAACCTATAAGGTGATTACCTGTTTTCTGACTATTTTTTTGTTGTTTGGGTTGGTTATGCCTATACATAATGTGGTTATGGCTACTGAAACGGATGCTAATGATGATATAAATCTTACAAACAAGATTGATGATGATCTGGATGTTGCTTTGGGCAACTCGGATGAGTCAGATGGTGTTGTTGATGGAGTAGGCGAAGATAGTGAGAGATCTGATGATATCAGTGTAACAGCTGAGAATCTACAAGTGGTGTTTGAGAATGCAACTCCTGATGACCCATTGATAAGAGTAAGTAAAACATTTGTAGGTCTTACCCAAGAAGAGATTAACCAGCTAAAGGACTTTAAGATCACCATCACATCTAAAATTGATTCAACGATAACTGCAGATTTAATCCTTTCTGAAGGTATCCACAGTGTAGAAAACGGTGATATAGCTTATAAATGGGAGCTTGAGAATTGGCCAGCTGGAACTTACACAGTATCAGAAAAGGGAGAAAAGCTTCCAAACTATGAAGTAGTAACTGAAAATGATGGTGAAGTAACAACAGTTAAAGCCCAGATAAAGTGGAACACTGATTTATTGAAAAAACCTGATACGGACGAATATAATGACC
>CAYFSR010000052.1:0-14413 GCA_964345785.1 uncultured Eubacteriales bacterium
GCTCCTACAGCTGCCTCGTCTCCTTCTTCTACTAGCTGCCTACCCATAATCCCATCTTCTGTTGCTTCTACTTGACTGACAACCTTTTCAGTCTCTATTTCAAAAATAGGCTCCCCTTTTTTAAAAGCCTCTCCTGGCTCCTTTAGCCATGCACACAATACAGCTTTCGCCATGTCATCGCTTAATTTGGGCATTATAATATTCATATATGAATTTCCTCCTAAAATAGATATTTGTACAAATTGCTTAGCTTCGGAAAAGAAAGTAATTTTTGGCGAATATCAGGAACAGAAAGCTTCTGTCCACATAAGGCTTCTTCCAAATCCGGTTCGTTTGGGTCTATGGAAAACTGCGTAATTATTCCATGCTTTGCTTGATATGAAACGGACATTGGTATTCCTTCCAATTCAAAGCTACGATTATAAGTAAAAGCTGGAGAATTGCCATAAGTCCATTCCCATGATTTGTATTTTTCCTCAGCAAGGCGCTTAATCTGGTCATCCTCCTCTGGGGATAAGACCATGGTTTCCCAGTTAGAGCCCTGCTTAACTGCTTCCAGTATCATTTCACCAAACTCCTGGGTTTTAACTAGAGGGCTTTCCATATGGTCAATGATATTGGTCACTGGCCACGGGACAGATGGAATGCCTTTTGTTTCATAGTAACTACGTTGACCCTTTGTTAAGCTGGAGAGGGTTTTCAGGTCACTGTTATAAAGAAGAGTTCCATGATGAAGCACCCTGTTTTTTGTTATCTTTTGAGCACTGCCTGAGATTTTCAGCCCATCTATGACAATATCACTTGTTCTGTTAAGTGAAGCTGGTATAGCTAATTTACGTAGAATATTAATCATAAAATCCATGTATTTAGTATAATCCAACATTTTTGAATCTTTATCTGAAATAATTGTGTAATTTAGGTTGCCTAAATCGTGAAAAACTGTGCCACCGCCAGTAATACGCCTGACAATTGAAACACCTTGAGCTTGAGCTTTAATAACATTTACCTCAGCAAAAATATTTTGATGACAGCCACATACAACAGCTGGATTGTTCCGCCATAAGAGGACAATTGTGCCTTCCTTGTAATTCTCATATATATACTCTTCAAAGGCCTGATTGTAATATGGGTCATGTGAATTATTTGCTATATATATCATTGAACTTTCACGTATTCTAATCTCCACCTTATAAGCTCTAACTTTCGACCTCTTGTATAATACCCCTGTCTTTGATTTATGTCAAAGTATAATCTATATGGATGGTGTAGAATTTTCAGCTGAGATGAGCTCTAGATTGATTCGTAATTGCAACAGCGACTGGAATATATTTATTATTTTACTTCCCAGTGAACAGTAACAACTCGTTTTACCTATGGCAAAACGAGTTCACTTTAATTAACTTATAAGCTTTTATATGTATTCAACTTAGTTTGAAGATCAATAAGGTGTTTTTTCTCTTCCTTTAGAAGCTTGCGAAAAGCGTCCTTGGCTTCTACAAACTTTGCATTAATTATCATTTCTGTATAAAAAAGAATGGAATCCTTCTCAGCTTGAATGCCAATTTTTAGCACTCCCTGAATATCCTCAACATTCTCCATGATTTCTCTTAGACGATCGTCCGACGGGAAAATGGAACTCTCTGCCATAGCTCGTAAATATGCAACGACCTCAGGCTCGTGAAGGTATAAATCATCAAATTCATGCTTTCTTCCAGATAATTCATTATAGATTTCCCGGAATGTAGCGGCGTGCTGTCCTTCCTGTAAAGCCAAATCCTCCAGCATGGCCTTTGTATCCTCAGTAGTCGCAAGAGCTGTAGCCTGAGAATAAAAGCTTTCTCCCCGTTCTTCTATACGAATGGCAATCTCAAGTGCTTCTAAATCATTAAAATAGGTCTGTGTCATGATAAATCCCCCACTTTTCTTTAGGATTAAAACAAATGCGGCAGACGAATGCCATGCCGCAGTATTGTTTGTTTACCCTCCGCTAACGGGTAGGCATCTTTTAGTCTAACTCTTCAAACAAGTCCTTCTCTACGCCACATTCTGGGCATACCCAATCATCTGGTACATCTTCAAAAGCAGTTCCTGGAGCAACTCCATTTTCTGGATCTCCTAGCTCCGGATCATAGACATAACCACATACTGTGCACTCATACTTTTTCATTTTGTTTTTTCCTCCCCTTCTACCTTAGAACATATTGCTTTATATTTACGCAATACGAGTATTAATAATAATTTTACCCAGATAGAACGCAACGAAACATCTTTTTAAGTAAATATTTAAAATCATTAGCTTTTATCCTTTGCATCGTCACTTTTTTCATCTGTTTCGACAGCCTGATCGGTATCTTCAACCGTAGAGCTATCAGTATTCTTTTCCGAATTTTTTGACTTTCTAAGCTTAGACTTAAGCTCTTCAACCACATTTTTTCGTTCTTGCACCTCAGCGCATGCTTCATTGATTTCATTGCTGAATAATTGGCCCTGAGCAAAATCCTCGCTAACCAGTTTCCCTATTTTTCGGTACATCCTCTTTATGGCGTCTTCTTGCTTTACTATTTCCAGATTAGCCTTTCCAGATTCCCAAATCTCTTCCGACTTTTCTCCTACTTGATTAATTACATTATCTAGGGTTTTACCAAGCTCACTAAAAAAATCCATACTTTCACCTCTTCGTTCATTCCCCTAATGCAAATAGTATTTGCTTATGTTTATCACAATAACCCTACTTTTTTATAAACCTTATTAAGTGTTCTACTTGCAAGCCTCGCAGCGTCTTCTGCACCCTTTTTCAAAACATCATTCAAATAATCTTTGGAATTCATCAATTCCTGGTAGCGTTCCTGTACGGGCCTTAACGTCTCTGCAACAGCTTCACCTACTGAAACTTTGAAGTCGCCATAGCCCTTCCCTTCAAATTCCTCTACTATTTCTTCCAGTGTTTTACCACTTACGCTGGCATAGATGGATATCAGATTGCTGATGCCTGGTTTTTCTTCAAGATCATAGCGTACAACTGCTTCCGAGTCAGTTACCGCACGCTTAAATTTCTTTACAATCGTCTGTGGAGGGTCCAGTAATGATATAAAGGCATTTTTGTTATCATCAGATTTTGACATCTTACTTGTTGGCTCTTGCAGGCTCATTATCCGGGCACCTACTTTAGGAATATAGGGCTCTGGTATCTGAAACACATTACCATAGACACCATTGAATCGCTCAGCAATATCACGTGCAATTTCCAAGTGCTGTTTCTGATCATTTCCAACAGGAACAAGATCAGTCTGATATAACAAAACATCAGCTGCCATTAAAACAGGGTAAGTAAATAGTCCAGCATTAACGTTTTCTTCATGCTTAGCTGATTTCTCTTTGAACTGTGTCATTCTATTCAATTCACCTACATAGGTGTAACAACCAAGTACCCAGTTTAGCTCGGCATGAGCACTGACGTGGGATTGCATAAACACTATACTTTTCTCTGGGTCTATTCCACAAGCCAGATATTGTGCCAATAAAGACATTCGCTGCTCTCTGAGTTCCTTAGCTTCGTTGCGAATGGTTAAAGAATGTAAATCAACTACGCTATAAATACAATCATATTCATCTTGCAGAGCCACCCAGTTACGCATAGCTCCAAGATAATTGCCTAATGTAAGAATTCCAGTTGGCTGCATACCACTGAAAATCCTTTTCTTTTTGGTCATCACAGTCACTTCCTTGTATCCTAATTTACTATCATTGGTTCCCTTACTTGTTTATTTCATACCCCAATGCAATATCGATTTATTACCCATTTCTTTGGTAATTTTCATCTTTATCCATTGTAGCACTTACGGTGCATTAGATTCAAGTAGCGACTAATGGTTATGCTACCTTTTCTACTGTTAACAATGAAAATAATAAATTTATTATCCAAATCTGTGACTGTGAATAGTAGCATAATTTTTATTTTAGCTTAATATGCCAGTTTTTTAACAAGTTAAACTGTTGTATAACAAAGCTTCGTTAAAGAACTATCATGATACAGCTGACCCTTTAATGATTTACATGTCTCCTAGTAACTCTTAGTTGTAGGTCCAAAGCCAATTGCCCTTGCGAAAACCGATACGATCCTATTTACTATATATCATTCAAGTAAAAAATGTTAAAATGATGTCATTAATTCGGTGAATTATTTATCACTTATAAATTCATTTATCTAAAAATTTATTTTATAATCTTAGCTTCAGGGGTTTCATTTGCAAATAGGGTATGCTATAATTAAATCGTAATATACCCCTTATTTCATTGAGTTTTTAGCGGAGGTGCAAGATATGTGTAAATATGATTTTGATTGCCAGCGATGCGGAATGAAAGTAGAAGTAACAAGCGAACACCAAAACATGCAGGATGTATCTATTAAACTTGCAACAATTTGTCCCAACCTGGATTTCACTTCTCAATCACCAATCATTTTAGATGCTATGCGCGAAGTTATTGTATCAAGAGAAAAATCCAAATTTGCCAAGATGCTTGAAGAAAACTCCCACCCAGGTGATTGCTCAGCATATGATGGTGTTATTGATGCCATCGGCTTAAGTCTAGGTCGTTACTACGAGCTTGCTTAATTAAAAATGTTCACCCTATATGAATTACACACTTGTCCATTATTAAGGGCTGATGTGAAGATGAGAAAAACAAGTGAGGCGTTGTCCCATCAGGATAACGCCTAATCTATTTTAGATTCCTCCATAAACTCGGAATGATAAAATTAAGTTGTTACAACAACATGAGCTGCAGCAGCAGTATAAGGATCAGCCCGGGAATACCTAAGAACCCCACCGTAAGAGCCGTAGCCGGGTTTAATGCAATAGAAAAACCTATTAAGCCCCCAACTAGATTCAACAACCACAATACAACCCCGCCAATTACTCCGTTTAGCATGAATCGAAATAACAGCTTCAGCGGGACCAAAAGAAGCCAGCCCAGCAGATACAAAAGTATCAAACCCAAGGCATAAGCAAGTATTACATCAAAAGGAATGTCTAAACCCATCATACCACACCCTGTATTTATAATTCTGGATAGGGGACCATTGTCCACCTATCTCTCAATTAATACATATGGTGGATTGAATTGTTTTATGACAAGGCCTTCTCACTTTTTTCCTCTAGTATTCGCCTGTCCTCAGCGCTTTTATTTTTTGCCAGCTTAAGCAAATACATATACTTTCTTCTTGCCGCTTCTAATTTATAAATAGAAAAGTCAACCAGATCGGGCTCACTTACATTCTCAAAATAAACTTGAGCTGCTTGCCACTCTTCTTTTGCAGCACGAACCGAATCGATTAGCTCTTGATTTTCTTCAGTTTGTTTTTCATCAACTTGCTTTTCACCCAACTTATTATTGCTAAATAAAGACAGTAGGTAATTTTTCATGCCATCAACTCCCACAGATAAAGTATCTATAGTATTACCATATTATTCTGCAGGTAAACTTGTTATACATAAGAATGGAAAAGCTATAAGCAATATGGTGCACAGGATATATATCAATCAAAATGTATGGCATCTATAGAAGAATGTTAATTGTTCCTGCAAAGCTTTGTTGCGTATAAATTTATAATTTGCAGACCTTGGATAGGAACAACTATAACTAAATTAAAATAAAAAAAGTGTTGACATGGCAAATAAGCTATTGTATCATTGTACTAGGCACTTAATACTATAATACAAAGGAGTGATGAAATGTCATGGGAGTTGAAATCAGACCGGCCTATCTACGCTCAGCTCATTGAACAATTGGAGCTCCAGATATGTTCTGGTGTCTATCCACCAGGCGAAAGGATGCCCTCTGTCCGAGATCTTGCACAAGAGGCCTCAGTTAACCCCAACACCATGCAAAGGGCATTAGCCAAGCTTGAAGAAGACGGGCTACTGTACAGCCATCGGACTAGTGGCAGGTTTGTCACAGAGGACACAAATCGAATACGTGAAACCAAGAGCAAGCTTGCTCAAGAACAGATAGAAGAGTTTCTACAGAAGATGATAGACCTGGGCTTTGAGACAAGTGAAATACTGTCCATTATTAAGAAAATAACAGAGGAGTTGAAAAAATGACCAATCTATTGGAGTGCAAAAACCTTACTAAAAGCTTTGGGTCACTCAAAGCATTGAAAAATGTAAACCTCAGCATTGGCAGAGGAAGGATTATAGGTCTGTTAGGCCCCAATGCCAGTGGAAAAACTACTTTTATTAAATTATGCAACAACCTGCTTACACCCACTAGTGGGGTTATTACAATAGGAGGATTCGAACCAGGCGTCGAGACTAAAAAAATTGTATCTTATCTTCCAGAGAGAAACTACCTTAATGACTGGATGAAGGTTTCCCAGCTTATCCAATTTTTCCAGGACTTTTATGAGGATTTTAATAAGGATAAGGCATATGACATGCTGAGCAAACTAGGGCTAAATTCCAATGATCCACTTAAAACCATGTCAAAGGGCACGAAGGAAAAAGTTCAATTAATTCTGACCATGAGCCGAGAGGCACAGCTTTATCTGCTGGATGAACCTATTGGTGGCGTGGACCCAGCTGCTCGTGATTATATACTGGATACCATTATTAGAAACTACAGCGAGAATTCAACGGTCATTATTTCCACCCACCTAATAGCTGATATTGAAAAGGTACTTGATGATGTAATCTTTCTTAAGGAAGGACAGATAGTATTGGCTAAAACCGTGGATGAAATTCGTGAGGAATCCGGCATGTCCGTAGATTCTCTATTCAGGGAGGTATTCAAATGTTAGGAAAGCTTATGAAATATGAAATCAAATCCACTGCCCGCATATTTTTACCCCTATATGCTGTTCTGTTAGCCTTTGCTCTGCTCAATAAATTCCTAAATCCCTTTGAGGCAATGGAGTCATCTGTAAGCTTCAATATACAATCAATCTTTCAAGCACTAAGCGTTACTGCTTATTTTATTATGATTGTAGCCATATTTGTTATGACCTTATTTATTGCCATTCAAAGGTTCTATAAGAATCTCTTAGGCGATGAAGGTTATCTGATGTTCACCTTACCCGTCAAGACCTGGCAGAATGTTACAAGCAAATTGCTAACAGCTGTTATGTGGTATATCCTAAGTGCTGTTGCTGTGATTTCTTCAATTATTATAATGGTTGGTCCAAAGGAATTTTTTGAGTTTTTGCCTAATATAGCGGAAACTTTCCGAAGCAGCTTTGGTGATGTCGGCTTTTTAATTCTTCCACTATTTATACTAGTCCAGCTAATACATGGCACCTTGATGATATATGATGCCATGGCTTTGGGGCATTTATTTGGAAAACAAAAACTACTGGCTTCATTTGCTATGTATATTGTCCTGTACTTTATCACTCAGATTATACTGGTTATTGTCATATTTTCACTAGGAAGCACCATGTTTGCATCCCTCATACATGCAGCAGAGCCAACAAGCCCTCAGATATTGTCTTTTCTTGGAATGCTAGGCGTTGTAGCAGTACTATTGTCAGCTGTACACTTTACTATAACTAATTATATACTGAGGAATAAGTTAAACATAGAATAAGGATAGAATCCACAGTAAGATACTAAAAACACGGGGGATGTACTTATGTACATCCCCTCTACTACTAACATTTCTAAAACCACACTATTTTTCACAGTTGCATAGGTTTACTCTGTTTTTAAAGTAACCATTACAATCTCAGGACGGTTTCCTATCCTAAAAGGGAAAACGCTATTCCCCAACCCCCTGCTGATAAATATAGTAGACGCATTATCAGTATGACTTCCATCAGTATACTTAGGGAATAATCCTTGATTGGGAGCTAGAACTCCCCCAATAAACGGCAATCGAATCTGTCCACCATGTGCATGACCTGCGAAAATTAAGTCCATCTTATTTTCTGCATATATGTCAAATAACTCTGGCCTATGGATCAAGAGCATCTTAAAATTTGCAGAAAAGGACCATTTCTTTAATTGTTCCTTAATTTCGGACTTGTCTATGACTCTACTATTCTTTGAAGTGAGAAAAGCAGGGTCTCTTACTCCTAAAAGTTCAATGTTACTCTCTCCCTTAGATATTTCAATCTTAGAATTATCCAAAATATTTACTCCTGCGTGTTCCAGGCTCTCTTCAATTTGTGAATATTCTCCTGACCAAGCTTCGTGATTCCCCGAAACATAATAAATTGGTGCAATTTTAATAGCCCCTTCAATAAACTCCATAGCAGATGCTAGATTATATTTTCTTCTGTCTACTAGGTCCCCGGTTACAAATATGATATCAGGAGAAAGAGAGCTTAGCTTTTTTAATATAGCCGATTGGTTCTTTCCAAAACCTTTATTGTGTAAGTCCGAAATATGAGCAATGTTAAAATTATTAAAATCTTTAGGGACTCTTTCACTTACATAATTCGATTTAGTAATCACAATGTCGTTATTTTGCCAGTAAAGAAAGAGGCCCAGCAAAAGAACTCCTATGCCAGACCTAATGATCAATTTTAATGTTCTCATCTAAACAATATATCTCCATAGCTGTTAATACTATGTACAAGCTTTCTAATTGTACGTGCATCCAGTCGTTCTACATCATCGTTCCTTTGTACAATGGCTTCACAGAAGTCAGAGCGACAAAATTCAAGCTTTACTTCTAATGGCAACAAGGGTTTATATGGTTTTACCTTCCCTACTAGCTTCAAGCTTTCTCTGGCTGCTGTTTTAATTCTAATAAGCGCTTCATCTAATGGGACTAGCTTTGCCGTATTTCTACCTGTACCGTACTTTACTACTGCACATTCAATATCACCCAAGAAATCCTTCGCTTCTACACAAGCCGCTTCGTCACCACTTACCATGACAAAAGGTATATCAAAAGCTCCTGCAAAAATAGCACCTTGAGCTATTTCGCCACTCCTACGCCCGTTAACGTAATAATTATACCATCTCATTGAATTTTGAGTATGATCCAGGAACCCATTTATGGTGCCCGCCATGGCATGAGCTCCAACTTCCATATATGCATCAATTTTTCTACTTGATATCATTTCCTGCCAAGCTTTTCCTTCTAGTTGCACGGCACGCGGATCAAGCATTTCCTTTATGAAGTTCTTTCCGCCTCCATGGCCGTCTACCACAAACACTGCTTCAGCACCGCCTTCATAGGCGCCTTCTACTGCTGCATTTACATCAAGCATAAGTCTTTCCAACCCTATTTTGTGCCCAGGTGTACCTACTTCAGAAACCATTTCCATCTTATCAATGCCACTAATGCCCTCAAGGTCAGTCATTATAAGTATGTTCATTTCTTTCCCCCTACACTAATTCTAAATATTTTGAACAACTTCGTTATATCTACATCTCTCTACGACCTTCAAATGCCTTAGACAAGGTAACTTCATCTGCGTATTCTAAATCGCCCCCAACGGGAATGCCATGTGCAATTCGAGTAACCCGAATCCCCATTGGCTTTAGCAGTCGAGAAATGTAAACAGCGGTTGCTTCTCCTTCTACATCGGAGTTAGTTGCGAGTATAATTTCTTTTACATCTCCATCGCTTATACGATGAAGTAGTTCCTTAATTCGAATATCATCGGGTCCAATGCCTTCCATGGGAGATATACTGCCGTGTAGAATATGGTATACACCTTTATAGTCACGCATTTTTTCCATAGCTATAGCATCCCTGGGATCTTTAACGACACAGATTTGAGAATGATCTCTACTGTGACTGCTGCAGATTGCACAGGGGTTTTGATCAGTAAGATTGCAGCAGATAGAACAATTCTGAATTTCTTCCCTTGCCCTTGAAATAGACTGGGTTAAATCCTTTACTCTGTCTGCCGGCATATCAATGATATGAAAAGCCAGGCGCTGGGCGGTTTTTCCTCCGATACCAGGCAGCCTGGATAACTCGTTAATTAAGCGGGCAATTGGTTCTATATAATAATTCATGGACAGCTCCACATTCCTTTGTTCTTATTTAGTTCTTATTCCGTTCTAAATAGCTTAGGTACTAGAATAAACCGCTTGGCATACCCATACCGCCAGTAAGCTTGCCCATTTCACTTTGTGCCATATCGTCAGCCTTACGCATTGCTTCGTTGACAGCAGCTAAGATCAGGTCCTGTAACATTTCAACGTCATCTGGATCGACCGCTTCAGGTTTGATACTAATCTCTATTACTTCCTTCTTGCCGTTGGCAATAACAGATACTACACCGCCGCCAACAGAAGCTTCAACTGTCTTTTCTTCCAGTTCCTCTTGTATTTTCGCCATTTGCTCTTGCATCTTTTTGGCTTGTTTCATTAGATTATTCATGTTTCCCATGCCCCCCATACCACCGGGGAATCCACCTTTTGCCATAGTCACTTCCTCCTTAAAACAAAATTTCTTCTATTGCATTTTGATTATACCATAATCATGCATTTATTTTACTCTATATTGAAAGTTTTTAGCTATTCTTCGTCCACAATTTCAACCCTATCTTCACCGAAAACTTCAATTGCCTTATTTACAGCATAATTTCCATCCATACTTGCCGCAAGTTCATCCATCTGATCTTCCAACATGCATTTTATTCTAACCTGCTGTCCTGTGGTCTTCTCAACTAATTCCTCCAGTGCTTTCCGGTTGTTGTCCTGTTCAATTAGCGCTGCATGAAATCCTAAAGCTGGAGGGAACACCAAAGTAAGTACACCATTGTTACCCATGCTGGGCTTTGCATCTGATAGTGTTACATGGATAGATGGTCTTTCACCTTTAATGATATCTAAAATACCCGGCCAGGCTGCAACAGGATCCCTGTTTATAATACCAGCTGTTGTCTTGGTAGACGCTTCTTTTGTTGTATTCTGGCTTTCAATTTCAGTAGACTTTGCCATCCTTGGTCTTCTTTCCACTTCTACCATACCTGAGCTAGACTCTTGTTCAGCCTTACTCTGTGGTATCGCCTTGTTGGCTTGCTGGCTTGTGTTCCTATTACTTGCAGCAACATTTTTTCTAGGCGAAGGTGATTGGTACTCATCTGGGTAGTAATTGTCGTCCATTTCTGGAGGAACCGGTGGAATAGAAGGATCGTAGTAAGGATCATAAGCAGCATCCGTTATAGGGCTTGCAGAGCTGTAAGATTGCCCCATGTCAGCTGTGTAGCTAGCCTCATTTTGCTCTGTTGTCACTGGTGACTTGCTAGAACTGACAACTCCATTCTTTAGCTGCTTTTCCAATTGCTCAATTCTATCCTGCAAGGCTTCAAGTGATTCTTCCTGTTCCGGCCGACATAGCTTAACGGCAGCCAACTCCAGGATAATTCGAGACTGAGAGCTGTATCTCATTTCAGTTTCTAAGGGAGATAATATTTCTATAGAGCGAATTAGCCTAGCTTCTCCTGCTTTCTTTGCCTGAACCTTCAATTGCTCCAGGGTGGATTCAGCTACGTCCAACAGATCCTCTGGTTGATCACAAGCTTTGACGATTAATAAATTTCGTATATGTTGAAGTAAGTCCCTGGTAAAAATGTTGAGGGCCTTACCTTCATCCAGTAGTTGACTTATCTTCTGTAGCATTCCCTGCAGGTTTCCAGTTAGAATATCATCTGTTGCTTGAAATAAGAAATTCTGATCTGCAGTTCCAAGGATATCGAGGATATCATCGTTGGTAATCTTAGCTCCGCTAAAGCTTATAATCTGGTCCAGCAGGCTGAGGGCATCTCGCATTCCACCTTCTGCCCAGCGGGCAATGGTGTGAAGCCCTTCATTTTCAACCTTTATGTTCATATTATCGCAAATAGTCTGCATTCTATCCACTATAACCTTTTGCGAAATTCTTTTAAAATCAAAACGCTGACAGCGAGATAAAATTGTAGCTGGCAGTTTATGCGGCTCAGTAGTAGCCAATATAAAGACAACATGTGAAGGTGGTTCTTCCAGTGTTTTCAATAATGCATTGAAAGCACCTATAGATAGCATGTGAACCTCATCGATAATATACACCTTAAATTTACCAAGAGTGGGAGGAAAACGAACCTTGTCACGAAGATCACGAATCTCATCTACACCATTGTTGGACGCTGCGTCAATTTCCATAATGTCCATATTGCTATCTGAGGATAAGTTAATGCACACCTCACATTCCCCACAAGGACCGTATTCAGTAGGCGACATGCAATTGATAGCCCGGGCAAATATCTTAGCAGTACTGGTTTTTCCAGTTCCTCGTGAACCACAGAACAAATAGGCATGCGCAATATGACCGCTGGAAAGTTGATTTGTAAGGGTACGTATAATGGTTTCCTGACCTACTACATCTTTGAAGGTATCTGGACGCCATTGGCGATAAAGTGCTGTATAGATAATGTTTCACCTGCCTTTGCTTCATTCGTGTATTATTGTAACATAGGTGCAAGCTGTGAATCAGCTTGCTTCACACCGTTTCAGTAAATACATCAGGGCAAGAACCATAGTTCTTGCTTCATCTGTGGTATTTATTATAACATAAGTGTAGGCTCAATGTTAGCCAAAAATTAGAACAAGCCATGTTAAACATGGCTTATAAATAATTAAGCTGTGCACCTGCCTCAGATTGGAACCCATAAGCGGTAACTAAGCAGTTAACTCCAACCAGGCTTCCCTGCGGCACACGTAGATGTCCACTTACTGCTGCTTCCTTCCGGATCTGACAGGGTTCATGGTTCTTCGTTGCGCAGGACCCGATTATCAACATCACTTACTTAGGCCAAGACCCTACAAGTTCGAAACCGCGGGCAGGAATTCAACCCCGCTATAGCGGATTGCGGGCTACAGGGCACCGCTACCTCCCCGTCTAGCACAGCAAACTTGATATCTTTTTTAAGAGACGCTTTCTATTTTATCATGATAGCATCCATACTACAAGTGCCTTTTCATTCCTTTTGATTCCATCTAGTGAAAAACATGTCTAATTTTTACATTCTACATATATCAGAAATATTTTTCTGTGTTGTTATTATATCATGCTTGGGTTAAAATAACCATGTAATAACTGGGAAGAGGTTTAACTAAAATGTATAAGAAACTTGTAGTCATCGGCGGCGGGCCGGCAGGAATGATGGCAGCAGCAACAGCAGGCAGCCGTGGATTGGATGTCACTTTAATTGAAAAAAATCAAAAATTAGGCAGGAAGTTATATATAACCGGCAAGGGGCGTTGCAATGTCACCAATAATGCAGATATGGAAGACTTCATTGCCAACGTGCCAACAAATGCTAAGTTTCTATATAGTGCTTTTTACACCTTTACCAACCAGCATTTACTTGCTCTTTTAAACCAACTAGGTCTGAAAACCAAGGTAGAAAGAGGAAACCGGGTTTTCCCGGTGTCCGATAAGTCCTCTGATGTAATTAAGGCTTTGGAAAAACATCTGGAGAATAATCATGTCCATCGTTTGACAGGGGAAGTAGATAAAATTTTATATGAAAACAATCAAATTTCAGGAGTGAATCTAAAAGACGGCAGTGTTATTACTTGTGATAGTGCTATCGTCGCTACAGGAGGCGTGTCCTATGCTACAACTGGTTCAACAGGAGATGGATACCGCTTTGCAAGGGAATTAGGCCATACAATAGTTTCGCCCAAGCCTTCTCTGGTTCCTTTAGAATCCATTGAAGAGTGGCCAGTTCAAGCCCAGGGATTGTCTCTAAGAAACATTTCCCTTTCAGTCGTTGATAAGCGTAACAGAAAAGTCTTTGAAGATTTTGGAGAAATGATTTTCACCCATTATGGAGTTTCCGGACCGGTTATTCTATCAGCCAGCTCTTATCTGAGAAAGATGGAGTCAGGAAAATATCGAATCCGCATCGATTTAAAACCGGCTTTATCAGAAGAACAGCTGGATGCTCGAATACAAAGAGATTTCTTAAAACTTGCACGTAAGAACTTCTCTAACAGTCTGGATGATCTTCTTCCGCAGAAGCTAATACCTATTATCGTAGGATTATCAGAAATCCAAGGTGATAAACCTGTTAATCAAATTACTAGAGAAGAGCGACATGCACTGGTTACAATATTAAAGGGCTTGGAGCTTACCATAAAAGGATTTCGCCCAATAAAGGAAGCTATCATTACCTCAGGCGGTGTATCAACAAAGGAAATAGACCCAAGCACCATGGAATCAAAGCTGGTCAAAGGTTTATTTTTTGCTGGAGAGGTCATAGATGTGGATGCTTATACCGGTGGCTTTAACTTGCAGATTGCTTTTTCTACAGGTTATCTTGCGGGAATGAGCTGTTAAAAAAGCCCCGGGGCTTTTCAAGTCCCAGGGCTTCTATTATGAGAGGAGTTTAATTTTTATTTGATCTTTCCTTAGCTCTTTCACTCCTATTGTCGGAGCTATTATTCTTTCCGTTGGTCTTATCGTT
>CAYFSR010000053.1:0-11749 GCA_964345785.1 uncultured Eubacteriales bacterium
AGTAAAACTTGGCGCTTGCACCAGCTTTCTTCTTTCGCTATAGGAAAAAGTATTGTCCGGCAATACAAGGTTAACGAGGAATAACCCTCCCAGAATAGCAGCAAAGCAAAAGCTTATAATTTTATTTTTTATTAATGGATTCATTGTCACCTCACCAATCTAAAATCGGAAATAGATAAAGGGATTAAAAGAGCCATCTACTAGATAAGCTGTTATCAGTAACAATAACAAAACTTGAACCAAAGGTTCTAGGATAGAAATCACTATTCCCGATATTTTAAATCCTTTTAATCTTCCAATTAATTTGCTGAACAAAGGTGTTGCAGCCATTACTGAAATAATTAGAATAACGCGATAGCTTTTCAAGTAATAAAGAGTATGTGAATTGCTGTAAGGGATATTTAATAATCCAAACATTCCTTTAAAGCTCTCCAAGCTCTCTCCCACCCCGTCTGCATTAAACAATACAAAGCTGATCAGGATGAAGAATAAGGTTAAAATACGAGCTAAAATTCCTGGCATTCTATCCAAAAAGGACTTAAGAATAAGCTTTTCCAGTACTAAAAAGAGAGCAAAATAAAGTCCCCATAGTACAAAGTTCCATTCAGCTCCATGCCAGAACCCAGTTAGAAACCAAACCACTATGATATTAAATATCCACTTCCCTGCAGAAACCCGGTTGCCTCCCATAGGAAAATAAACATAGTCTCGAAACCAGGTTCCCAAGGAAATATGCCATCTTCTCCAAAACTCTGTGATACTGCGAGAAATAAAGGGATAGTTAAAGTTTTCGAGGAAATGAAAGCCAAACATGCGGCCTAATCCTATTGCCATGTCACTATAACCAGAAAAGTCAAAATAGACTTGTAAAGGAAAGGCAATGGCTATTATCCAATAGGATAATACGGACTTTTCCTGGGTATTTTGGAGCAAAGATGCCAGCTCGCCCAAAGTATTAGCTAACAAAACCTTCTTAGACAGCCCGCAAACAAAACGACGAACACCATAAGCAAAGTTTTCAAAGGAATGCTTCCGATTCTGTATTTCCTCCTCTATAGTTGTGTATCGTACAATAGGCCCAGCAATTAGCTGTGGAAAGAAGGATACATACATAGTAAAATTGCTTAATTTCCTTTGCACCTCAGCCTCACCACGATAAACATCAATAGTATATGACATGATTTGAAAGGTGTAGAAGCTGATACCAATAGGCAGAGCAATCCTTAACAGGGGTATATTGCTATTAAATACCCAGTTAGTATTTATAATTAAAAAATCGGCATACTTGAAAAAGATTAGAGGACCTATGCTGAAAACAAGGGAGGAGATAAGCGGAAGTTTCGCGTATCTGCCCCCTTTAGCCTGTTCAATCCATAGCCCATGCAGATAACCAGAAGTGCATGAAAGTATCATTAAGATAGAATATACTGGTTCTCCGTAAAAGTAAAAAAATAGACTTGAAAACAACAATACTGTATTTTTGTACCGAAAGGGTACAAGGAAATAAACAGATAATACTATAGGTAGAAAATAATATAGAAAGCTAATGCTTGAGAAGACCATAGCCTTACTTGAGAGCTAGAAATGCTTTACTCAGAGCTTCACCAGCATTATCACTCATAACCAGCATAACTACGTCGCCAACATTTTCTACATATATATTGGAAGGGTCTACCCCTACGCAAATCCATCTCATAGGATCAGCATTTTCCTTTATTTCTGTCTTGATCTTTTCGATATCAGCGCCTTCTTTAACCCGGATCAAATTAAGAAGATAGGCAGATGGCTGCATCATCGGCTCGGAGGCCAAAGCAGAATCAAATTCTATAGTAGTTCCAAAATAATTCTCACAATTCTCTGCTGTGATTTCTGTTTTCATTAATCCTTCTACAGTGTAGGTCCTAAAGTCATCATCAAGCTCTGCAGTCTCATAAACCTTTTCCAAGATATCATCCAGACTGCCTTCCAGGTTTCCCTTGCCGGTTTTGTCCGATCCGGCTGGATCGCCCCCTGTTCCTGCAGAACATGCAGCAACAGTAAATAATAGTGCTAGTGCTAGAATAAGAGTAATAAGTTTTTTCATTGTAGTGAGTTCTCCCCTTGTTTTAATTTTTTCATGCAATACTTAAGACGGAGAACCCTTAATATTGTTTCAAGAAAAACAAAAAAGCTGCTAATAAGTTTCCATTAGCTATTAAACCAACTACGGCCATCCCTACTTAGCAAGCTGTCTGCATCGGGAGGGCCCCAGCTGCCCGCTGCATAATTGGGAAAATCAGGCGTCTGTCTACTCCACCCCAAAGAGATATTATCCATAAATCGCCAGGAATGCTCCACTTCGTCCCACCGGGTAAATAGCGTGGAGTCTCCAGCCATTACATCCAATAACAATTTTTCATATGAATCGGGAGATACTTCCCCGATAGCACAATTCTGGCAGAAATCCAGTTCAACAGGAATGATTTCATTTCTAGCACCTGGCTTTTTACCGTTAAAGCGCATAATGATTCCTTCCCTAGGCTGAATCTCTATGATTAAGCGATTGGGTTCCAAATTGTTGAATTCCTTGAAATACAGGATCTTAGGCAATGGACGAAACTCTATAACAATATTTGTGGTCTTAACTGGCATTCTTTTCCCTGTTCTTAAATAAAATGGAACACCTACCCAACGGGTATTTTCCACTTCCACTTTCATAGCCATATAAGTTTCTGTATCTGAATTAGAGGATACTCTGTCCTCAGAACGATATCCTGGAACGGGATTGCCATACAACTTACCTTCTCCGTATTGGCCTCTCACCACATGAGTATCAACCTGATTGTAAGCTATGGGAACAATGGACTTTAAGATTTTTAACTTTTCATCCCGTATATCATGGGTTTTTAGACTGATTGGAGGCTCCATAGCTGTTAGCATAAGAAGCTGCAGCATGTGATTTTGCATCATGTCTCTCATTGCTCCAGCGCTATCATAGTATCCTCCACGATTTTCTACTCCTACGGTTTCACTCGAAGTAATCTTAATATGATCTATATACTTATTGTTCCAAACAGGCTCAAAAAAAGCGTTAGCAAATCGAATAACTGAGATATTCTGCAGCATTTCCTTACCAAGGAAGTGATCAATTCTATAAATTTGCTCCTCTTTGAATACCTGAGTTATTAAATTATTTAGCTTGACAGCTGATTTTAAGTCCTTGCCAAAGGGCTTCTCAATCACTACCCTATCGTATCCTTCATCTTCTTGATCCGACAGCCCGATCTTTCCTATATTTTCAACTATAGGCCCAAAATGCTCCGGAGCTGCGGCGAGATAATATACCCGATTGCCCTGGGTCCCATATTTCTCCTCCAAGTCAGTTATTCGTTCCTTTAAATCTTTATAACCATCAAATACAGTAAAGTCAGCCTTGTGGTAATAGAAGCGAGAGACTGTATGATTGATGTCCTCTTGGGTCCCTCCCCGATTTTCACGGCTGAACTTTTTGATAGCCGTCGCTGCTTCGCTGCGAAAGGCTTCTTCGCTGTTATCTCTTCTTCCGATTGCTAACAAGGCGAAATGCTCTGGCAAGTGCCCTGACACATAAAGATTATATATAGCCGGATAAATCTTTCTATGAGCTAAATCACCTGTACCACCAAATACGATTAGTAAGCTTCTAATAACAATCACTCCTTGCATGATGCCTCATCTTCCTTAAATTGTTTCTTTAAAACTTATACCACTGTGAATCATTACGAAACGTTACTAGACTTACTCATCAACTAAGTTTTTTGATATAAGATAATCGTATTTCAGCTCAAGATAGTCATCCACCAAATCCTCTAGAAGTGCATCTTTCCATTTACGGTATTCTGTAGTCTTATAGAATTCGCCTAGTATGTAATGGAAAGCATCTTCCTCGTCATAGGTCAAATCCCCATCGGACTCCTCTTCATCGTAGAATCCCATTTCCGTCATATAAGATTCGTCGAAGACGAAAGCCATTTGAGTAAAAGCTAACCTTTCCTTCTCATCTAGCTGGCTGTGATTAACTCCTAAGCCCTTGCTTATAAATTGAATGGCTTCTTGTTTATTAAAGTCCATTTTGTCTCTCTCCTTTTCCTTTACATTAAAATCCTTCTCTATTATGATACACTATTTTGAAAATTTCTACCTCAGAACCTTTTGAGAATGTTTCTTAATAGGAAAACATGGGTATATAAAAATAAAAGAGAGGAGCGATGAATGATGAAAAACAAGAGTCAAGCTATTCTGGAAGCTGCTTTGATCGAACGACAAGAATATCTAGAAGAATTGATTGATAGCCATCAAACGATTCAAGAGGAAATCGCAATATTAGAAAATGACATAGACAAGCTTCTCTTTAAATTGATGGAACAATCCAAGTGAATTAGATATATAACACAGCGCCGCCCATGAGCGGTGCTTTTTACTGTACTTTTTGCCTCTTGCTTCTTAGTTCATCTTTCATTATACTAGATTATGTATAATTTTTTATATAATCTTTGAAGTTCACATAGAGAGGAGCAAAGTCATGTCAAATGAGATCAAAGAAATAGCCCTACGTATGAAAGCCCTCAGGGAAATAGCAGGTCTATCCTATGAGCAAATGGCTGACACATTAGGTATTCCTAATGAAGATTACATAGGATATGAAACTAATGGCACAGATATTCCCATCAGCATTCTTTTGAAGGTTGCTGAGAGTTTTGACGTTGAATTTACCGCTTTAGTTACAGGAGACGAACCAAAATTGCAAAGATACACCTTAGTTCGTAAAGGTAATGGTTTAAGCGTAAATCGGAGAGAAGACTATAAATACAGCAGCTTGGCATACAATTTTATTAGTAAAAAAGCAGAACCATTTTTGGTTACAGTTGAACCCGTATCAGATACCAACCCAATTCCTCGTAATGCACATCCCGGGCAGGAATTTAATTATATGCTTGAAGGCAGTTTGAAGATTGTACTAAACAATAAGGAGATTATTCTAAATGAAGGGGATTCCCTTTACTTCGATTCTTCTCTTGCCCATGGCATGCAAGCATTAAACAATAAGAAGGCAGTCTTTCTTGCCATAATATTATAATAGAGGATTATCAGTTTTAAGACGGTTTTAAATTTAACTATGAATGAGGGTAAACAAATGCTTAATTACATTAATAACATGGAGTTCAATTCGTATGAAGAACTCATAGAGAACTTCCATCTGGATATACCAGATAATTTTAACTTCGCCTACGATATCTTTGATAAAATTGCTGAGGAGACACCAGACAGGCTTGCGATGGTTTGGTGCGACGATAATGGTGGTGAAAAACGCTTCACCTTTGGTGAGCTAAGGGAACAATGTGATAGAACTGCGAATTATTTGGCTTCCTTAGGTATTAAAAAGGGCGATCCAGTGATGCTGATTCTAAAGGGAAGGTATGAATTCTGGTTTTGCATCCTAGCCCTCCACAAGCTTGGGGCTATCTGCATACCTGCCACCCATTTACTAACAACCAAAGATATTGTTTATAGAAATAATGCTGCTGACATCAAGATGGTTATCTCAGTAGGTGAGGATCAGGTTGTCCAGCATGTGGAGGAATCTGAAGCCAACTCCCCCAGCTTACAGCACAAACTTATGGTTGGAGGTTCTAGAGAAGGCTGGTTGGATTTTTATCAAGGAATCAATAATTCAGCTCCTAACTATGAACGTGCTTTGGAGAATATGACGAGCAATGATGACATTCTACTTCTATACTTTACATCAGGAACTACAGGGCAACCTAAGATGGTAAGACATAATTTCACATATCCACTAGGTCATGTTGTAACAGCAAAGTTTTGGCAGAATGTCATGGACGGCGGCCTTCACTATACTGTAGCTGATACTGGGTGGGCAAAGGCAGTCTGGGGTAAGATTTACGGTCAATGGATTTGTGGCAGCGCTGTCTTTGTCTATGACTATGAAAAATTCGATCCATTAAAAATGCTGGAGACCATATCAAAGCATAAGGTTACGACCTTCTGTGCTCCTCCAACCATTTATCGCTTTCTAATTAAGGAAGACACTTCCCAGTATGACTTAAGCAGCCTCAAATACTGTGTTGTTGCTGGAGAACCTCTAAATCCAGAGGTTTACAACCAGTTTTACAAGAGAACAGGTATAAAGTTAATGGAAGCATATGGGCAAACCGAACTGACAGTTGTCCTCTGTACCTTCCCTTGGATGGAACCAAAGCCTGGTTCTATGGGAAAACCAGCTCCAGGTTACGATATCCTTTTATTGGATGAAGATGGTAATCCCTGTGAGGTCGGACAAGAGGGTCAAATCGTAGTACAAACATCCAAGCAGATGCCTATGGGCATGTTTGATGGATATTACCGAGACGAAGAGCTGACAAAGAAGGTTTGGCATGACGATAAATACTTTACCGGAGATATGGCCTGGTACGACGAAGATGGTTATTTCTGGTTTGTAGGCCGATCCGATGATGTTATTAAAAGCTCAGGATACCGTATTGGGCCATTCGAGGTTGAAAGTGCCCTAATGGAACATCCTGCTGTTCTGGAGTGTGCCATTACAGCTGTACCTGATGAAATTAGAGGTCAGATTGTCAAGGCAACAGTTGTTCTTGCCAGAGGTTATGAGCCAAGTGGTGAAATGGTGTCGGAGCTGCAAAACCATGTTAAAAAGGTTACAGCACCATATAAATACCCTCGAATCATTGACTTTGTCAAGGAGCTGCCTAAAACCATAAGCGGTAAAATCCGCAGAGTTGAGATCAGGGACCAGCATGTTAGCAAATAAGTATAAGATCCTTCGCAAATGCTCAGGATGGCATTGAAGGTTTTTTAACATTATTAAGTAATGAATAGATGCAGTAATTACTAAAATCGGAAGGACATATACAAACCTAGTCCTTCCGTTTTTTTAGTTTTAAGTATTATTTAATTTTAATTCTTATTGCATACAATAAAACTTACTTTTCTTTAGTCTTTAAGAATCTAAAGAAGGAATTACATTGAATTTAATACTGGGAAGCATATGCTCCATATTGCGAATAATAGAACTGCCACTCCCCGGATCTGGTGATTCTCCCATAACAATTTCAGTAATATGGTTTTTCTTTGCATAATCGAGAAGAGTATTTAGTATATCATCAGAGCGAAGAACCGCCATATTCGCCCCTGCCTGTTTGGAAACTTGAAATAGGTATTCTAAGGCCTCTCCTTCATCGGGGTTTCCCAGTACATTTGCTTCCGCCTTTATCACATGGACGACTGTCAGTTTACCTTCCCCATTCACCAGCTTCCTACCTATTTGAATCAGTCGTTCACAGGTTTTCTGACGGGTAACGCAAACCATTACTCTTGGTACTTTCATTTCTAATATCTACCCCTTTTCAACCCTATGATTCAAAGTCTTGTTTTCCTCGCTATCTTCATTATAACATAAGTGCAAGCTGTGAATCAGCTTGCTTCATACCGTTTCAATAAAATACATCATGGCAAGAACCATAGTTCTTGCTTCATCCATGGTATTTATTATAACATAAGTACCAGCCTACTTTCACATACTCTCTTAAAAATTCATTTATTGTTTACAAACCATTCCGCTCGCTGTTACGCTTGGATATATATGATTTATAACAAGGTACATAAAATGATATATCGCATATAATATACAAAAGGGAGGGAGTTAAAGATGTCAAATCAGTATCCTGACTGCTCCGAAGAAACAATTGTTAGCCAATTAATAAAAGCACAAGCTCAAATCTCAATAAACCCTATAGTAAACCACGGGCAGCCAAGGGTATACTGCCTTGAATCCAATATACGCCCTGGTGTAGAAGCAAAGAGACCAAACTATTGGACACCACCTCAGGATAGGTGCGGAAAGCCCAGTACCAAGTGCACATTTACCCTGACCCAATTGCTATGCGTGGAAATTCCAATCGAATTCGATGTAGATGTGAAAGTTGACAAAGGAATAGCCCGCTGTGGCACGGCCAAAATCGGGCCCTGTGAGCCTCCGTGTAAACCTCCTCAAAAAGAGTTTTATTGCGAGCAAGGTATATGGAAATTAAGATAAACAAATGAGAGTAAATCTGACCCTTAAAATTTAGAAAGGCGTGATTTAATTGAACAATTCACAACAAATAGCGCCCATCGCTCCTCTACAGGAACAGATGGGATGTTCTACTGTTGTCCATGAATCAGTATGTGTTCAAGGCACAGTAACAATAACCCCTAATGTAGTCAGCGGACCTAGCAGATCTTTCTGTATTGGGAATCCAGTTATTGGCAGATGCCAAGGAGAATTGGAGCCAAATTGCACTTTCACTGTTAGCCAAAATATTTGCGTTCAAATTCCTCTAACATTCTCTGCTGTAGCAACTGCAGTGCCAAATGGGGTAGTTTGTGGTACACCAAGACCGACACCATGCCCTGGGACAGTAACAGGATGTACCTTTACCATTGGATATTTCAGGAATCATCCTGAGGATACCAATGCATTGATAGAAGCAGCTGGTGGTTCTATCACTTTAGGCGAAGGTGGCGGACTTAGCTTTGTAGTAACAACAGCAAACGCTAATGATGTCCTGGTCTTTAATGTACCATCCCCGCCTGCACCAGCTGACCCACCGTTTGCTAACCAATATCAGGTCTTATATGCACAACTTTTTTTATGTATATGCTCGTTCCATAAGCTTTGGTACTACCTGCTTCTTCCGAGAGAACATTCCTTTTATAAAAATATCGTCCTTACCCTTTTCCATGTCGAAGGCTGCTTGAGCAAGCCACTTTTCTCCCCCTGCAATAATGAGTTCTGTGCCTCCCATAACTAGACTGGTAAGCATTAGAACGGAAAGGTCCAGATTATTGTCCTTGCAGAAGGATTCCAGTTCCTCCTTTACTTGCTGGAGGATATCCTGGTACGCCTCAATGTCCCCTACTGTAACCTGGGATACGGAAACCTTATAATTTCCCATTATAAACTTCTTCATGTCCCTGGTAATAATGGTTTTAGGAGGAATGCCAGCCAAGCTTTCACCCTTGGATAGCATTCGTATGCCAAATTCTTGAATATCAACTCCAGCAATCTTAGCCAACTTTTCTGCTGTGCTTTTGTCCTCAGGGGTACAGGTAGGAGATTTAAATATCAGGGTATCAGATAATATACCGCTTAGCATTAAACCTGCCATATCCTTAGGAATTTTAATATCATTCTCTCTATATATCTTATAAATAATTGTATTAGTACTGCCAACAGGTTCCGCTCGATAAAAAAGAGGCCCCATGGTTTGAAAGTCAGATATCCTGTGATGATCGATAACCTCAAGAATCCTATTGGTTTCAATACCGTCGATTGACTGGCCCTTTTCATTATGATCAACTAAAATGACCTCTTTAGGGCTTATTTCCATTAAATTACTACGGGAAAACATTCCAACAACGATTCCATGATCATTGACTACTGGAAAGCTCCTATACCTGGAAGTTATCAAGTTTTTTCTAACATCATCTATATCCTCGGAAAGGGTAAAATACTCTAGGTTTTCCTTCTTTATTAATCTAGAAACCGGTGAAGCATGATTTACAGCCTGTACCAGGTCATAGATATTCTTACGAGAGGTAAAGATTACACCCTTATAATCAGGTATTGTTCTTAATGAAGGGCTATCCTCTACATCGGAAACAATTATATACTTTGGTTCCAGTGAGAAGATAAACCCGGCTTGATATTCCTGTTGATTGCAAATTATTAATCCATTCTTATTAATCTGCTGATAATAAGATAAATCGCTAAATATATATACATTCCCTGTAAATACATCATCATCCAATTTACCCTGCAATATAGATAGATCCAACACAGAAAGCAGATTGGATATAGGGATTTCCAATTCATTCAGCTGATTTTGTTGGGATGAAATTAGTGCAGGCACCAAATCCGTAATGGAGATTATGCCCATTAGCTGCCCTCTTTCATCAGCAGCAGGCAAAGTTTTAGCGTGGGTAGTTACGATTTTTTGAACTACATCTAAAACCGAATCCCGTTCATTAATGGGATCAACATGTTCTAAGCGCATGTCCACTACCTTTGGCTTTAGATTGTCCAATTTAATTGGCTTTTCTACACCAAAGTAATCCAGGCAAAAGTGAGTTTCTGCATTGATATTTCCTAATACAGCTGGAACATATTCTCGTTCTCTATCTATTTGATTTTTCAAGTAAGCATAACTTAAGGCTGCACAAGTAGAATCAGTGTCCGGATTCTTATGCCCAAATATATAAACCTTCTGCCTGGAATTTCTCATCTGTTCATCCCTTCTTTTATACTAAGCAAGAAAATTCCTCAATATCATGTTAAGGATTCCGCCATTTTCAAAGTACTCTAACTCAACCATACTATCCAATCTGGCTATCGCCTGGAATTGAAAACTACTCCCATCATTTCGGGTAACTGTAACTGTTAGCTCTTTATTGGGCTCAAGTTGAGAAATACCTGTGATTTGGAATACTTCATTTCCATCAATTCCCAAACTGTCAGCATTCTCCCCTTCTAAAAATTGAAGTGGCAGCACTCCCATCCCAATTAGGTTGCTTCTATGGATTCTTTCATAACTCTCTGCTATAACCGCCTTGACACCTAAAAGTGCAGTTCCCTTGGCAGCCCAGTCCCTTGAGCTGCCTGTTCCATATTCCTTTCCTGCAATGACAAGTAACGGTGTGTTTTCCTCTTTGTACTTCATGCTTGCCTTGTATATGGACATTTGCTCATTGCTGGGTAGATGTTTTGTATATCCGCCTTCAACGCCAGGTATCATTTTGTTTCTTATCCTTATGTTCCCAAAAGTACCTCTCATCATGACCTCATGGGTTCCTCTCCGTGATCCGTAGGAATTGAAGTCCTCTGGCTTCACATTTTCAGATATTAGATACTCTCCAGCGTCAGATGATTTTGGAATACTACCTGCTGGTGAAATATGGTCTGTAGTTACCGAATCCCCAAATATAGCCAGTACATTAGCGTCAATTATATCTCCTGGCTTTTCCGGCTTTAGACCCATATTATCGAAAAATGGCGGCTCTTTTATATAAGTGGATGTTTCCTTCCATGAGTACATTTTCTCTGAAGCAGAAGGAAGGCTGTTCCATAATTCATTTTCCTGCAAAATGTTAGCATACTTACTGCTGTACATTTCCGGAGTAATGTATGAGCGAATAGCATCAGAAATTTCCTGAGGATCAGGCCAGATGTCCTTCAAATAAACCGCCTCACCACTCTGTGAATATCCAATAGGTTCAGTTTCAAAGTCAATGTGTAATGTGCCAGCTAACCCATAAGCTACCACCAAAATAGGCGATGCAAGGAAATTCATTTTAGTTAAAGGATGTATACGGCCTTCAAAATTACGGTTGCCGCTGAGAACTGCCGCTACCGTCATGTCATTTTCTTTAACAGCATTGCTTACCTCATCTATCAAAGGTCCGCTATTTCCAATACAAGTTGCACACCCATAACCAACAATATGATATCCTAACTCTTCCAGATAAGGAAGTAATCCAGATTTCTTTAAGTAATCTGTCACCACTAGAGACCCAGGAGCCAAACTGCTTTTAACATATCTTGGTTTGGTCAAGCCTAATTCTACTGCTTTTTTAGCCAGCAGACCTGCACCAATAATTACTGCAGGATTAGATGTATTGGTGCAGCTAGTAGTGGATGAAATAACGACAGAACCTG
>CAYFSR010000053.1:11759-14293 GCA_964345785.1 uncultured Eubacteriales bacterium
ATCACTATACTCAATCGTTACCGATTCTTTTACTTTCTTGTCTTCCAGTCCATATCCACCATCCTCAATGGAGGCAGTTTCCAATTGAGCAACCTTCTTTTTCATGTCCTTTAACGGGATATTATCCTGCGGACGTTTTGGACCTGCCAAATTGGGCATTATGGTGGATAGGTCCAGTTGAAGCTCATCAGTAAATACTGGCTTTTCCAAGTCCTTTGTATGGTACATACCCTGGGCCTTGAAGTATTGTTCTACCAAGGATACTTGTTCTTCGCTTCGCCCAGTTGCTCTTAAGTATTCCAATGTCTTATCGTCTACTGGGAAATAGGCAGCAGTAGCACCATATTCGGGACACATGTTGGCTATGGTAGCCCTATCCTCTACGCTCATATTGCTGACGCCATCTCCGAAGAATTCAACAAATTTACCTACCACACCTTTTTTCCTTAGGATGCTTGTAATGGTAAGTACAAGGTCAGTTGCGGTGGTTCCAGCTGGTAAGCTTCCTTTCAGCTCGAAACCAATGACATCTGGCAATAGGAAATAGTAAGGTTGTCCTAACATGCAAGCTTCTGCTTCTATACCACCTACACCCCATCCCAGAACTCCAATACCATTGATCATAGTTGTATGGGAATCAGTTCCCACAAGGGTATCAGGCATGAGTACTGTTTCTCCGTCTACTTCCCTAGCAGAAGCAACTGTTGCCAGGTACTCTAAGTTAACTTGGTGTATTATACCAACTGATGGAGGGAATGCCCGGAAATTAGAAAAGGCATTTTGAGCCCATTTTAGAAGCTCATAGCGCTCCCCATTCCGCTCAAATTCTCTCTTTATATTTTGCTCCTGAGCATCTATTGAACCAAAATTATCAACTATAAGGGAATGGTCGATAACCAGATCCACAGGTACAAGAGGATTAATCTTTGTGGGATCTCCGCCCATTTCATTCATTTTAGTTCGCATGGCTGCTAAATCAACTACTGCCGGAACCCCAGTGAAGTCCTGTAGAACTATACGGGAAGGTATAAATGGTATATCGCTGCCATTACCTCTACCACCCCAATTGGCAATTCTCTCTATGTGAGCCTTTGTTACTAACTTTTCATCATAATTGCGAATTGCGTTTTCTAATAGTATTTTCAGAGAATATGGCAAACGAGATACATCCCAGCCATATTTATCTAAAGATGAGATATCATAGTAGACATAGTCTTTGTTTCCTACTGTCAGTGTTTTTTTAGTCATATCAATATTTTGCTTCATAACCTCTACCTTTCTCTGTAATAATATATTTTTTTACAATAGTTTAACTTAAAATATCCAATTTCTACGCTTTAGTATATCATAAACACAGCTTAAGTATAGGTTTTTTAACCTAAATCTAACAACTCATATGTTAAATCCCGAATTTTAGGGTGAACTATTTGATAAGCGTAATCACACCCAAGCACATGCTGAGCGTAAAAAATTCCAAGTTTATTTTCTACATCAATTAATGCGAAAGAACCTGCTGCACCATCCCATCCAAATTCGCCAACAGGGCTCTTTGATCCAGCATCTTCCTTATTAATAAGCGTCCGCACACCAAGTCCATAGCTATATCCTGGTTTTTCATAATATTTTCTGGAATTCTCGCTTAATTGGTCGCTACGCATCAAATTAATAGCTTTGCGTGAAAGTAATTGATAACCGTTAGGGCTGGTGTCATCATTACACATAGCATCTAAAAATAGGGCACAATCATTAACAGTGGATATCAGCCCAGCTCCTCCGCTCTTATAGTTCTTGGTAAGGGTGTAACTGTTAATCTTTTTTATTTGCTTAGCTGTTCGTGATTTAGAGCGGTATATAAACTGTTGAGACATTCTGTCCTTTTTTTCGGGGGTTAAAACAAAACCAGTATCCTTCATGCCCAAGGGCTGAAAAATATACTGGGACAAATATTCATCTAAAGGCTTTCCAGATACAACTTCCACAACAGCTCCTAATACATCATGGCTCAGGCTGTATTGATAACGGGTTCCAGGCTCAAATTCCAGTGGTTCCTCTGCCAATGCCCTAATAATATCCAAAGTCGATGCCTCATGATTACTATCACTTATTACTTTTCTAATTGATGGGGCTGTAATATTATAATTTAAACCACTTTGCATGGAAAATAAATGCCTTATGGTCATAACCTGTCTGGCTGGCCTTACCTCAGAACCTTCCTTAACCTTTAGATGTAGATATTCAGGAATATAGGCATAAACCGGGTCATCCAAATCAATGCTGCCATTATCCACCAATTGCATGGCAGCCGTTACAGTTATAAGCTTGGTTACAGAATATAGCCAGTATGTAGTTTCTACAGTTATGGGATTGGTCTTTTCTATGTCTTCAAAACCTGCCATGTGCCTATATATAGGTTTATGCTGATAATAGATAGCACAATCACATCCGGGTATCCCCTGCTCTTCAAGGGAATCTAAAAACTCAGTTAGTATAGAATCCTGCAATGAGTAAAACCTCCTTAAGTCGAAGTATAGAGT
>CAYFSR010000054.1:0-14262 GCA_964345785.1 uncultured Eubacteriales bacterium
TCTTTCATTTCTATCACACGCGCACCTCGTAAAAACCCTGTTTTCCCATAGCAATTGTATCCAGTACAGCGCCCATAGCATAACTTAATCCCATGCATTTCTCCCCAATAATCATTGATATGATCATGGCCTACAAACACACCCATAACATCTCCCATTATAAGCATAGCTGAAAATAATCCAGTATTAACTTTTGCAGAACATACTTCCTCATTCTTCTCTCCATAGCAGGTATGATAATACCAGACATCCTTATATTCAGGTAATGGAATATGAAAAAATGCAAGAGCTGGTAAGGGTGTCCCTAAATTTCTAGACGTCATTTCCTTTGACTTCTCCATATACCAGGTGTAATCATAGTTGGGTATACCCCATTTGGTATAGAATATTTCATTATTATCAATCCTTCCTCTCCTCAATTAATTATCGAATTCCAGAAAATTAACCTCGATCACTTCATCCTCAAAAGTATCAGGTATAAAAAATGTCTTTATTTCACATTTGCTGAAACTTGTATTCCAATGTCGGTTTAGCATGGGAATGTATATGTTTGTGGTTTCTTCCTTACCCATTGTCTCGTAGCATCGCAGGATATATCCATTTCCTTCCTCAGCTCTTTTGAACACAGTTGCAATCACACTTTCCGAAGATATGTCTATACCTTCCATTACAGGTGGTAAATCACCCTTATGATAAGTCTCCATAATTGTTATAGGTTTTACATTAAATTCATAGGCTTTTCTTGGTGCATTAACAGACTGCCAGCTTCCTGCATGTGGAATAAGCATATATTCAAATTCCTGTAACCCCTGATCCATGAATTCACACCATTCATCTCGGACTCCGTAATGATCATTGTATATAGAACTATTGGCTATCGTCATTCTCATTTCATTACCCAGAACGCTAAAACTATACTTGGTACTATTTATTAAAGAGAGTCCATATTCGCTATTGCCGTACTTCCCAGTCACATCAATCCATTGCTGCCCCGGTTCTTCTTCTCCATTTGTTGGTCTAGTGATAAACCCATAAGGGATTTCGTAGGCAGCAGTTGGTTCTGAAACGTTTACCGGAAAAGCAAGTTTCAGCATTTTATGTTTCTCTTTCCAATCCAGTTTAACCTTTACCTGCACTTCTGATCTATCTCGGTGAACAATATAATCTTGTCGCAGGGTTGATTGATTGTATTTACTTGTTACACGAATTAGTGATCTTAAGGTCCCACTTTCCTTTAGTTCTACAACAGCATTTCCAAAACGCCCTACTTCTTCATCAAAGGTAAATTTGTTATGTGCCCATGTATCGCAGTGCTCAATATCAACGACGACAGGAATTGAGCCTGCACCTTTTAATACCTCTTTTTCATTCTTTTTGTCATATAAGCTTTTGATATAACCAGTGCCTTTATCTATCTCCAACTTGATTTGTTCGTTCTCGATACAATTTTCGCTTGCTCGAAGAGAAGCTTCTTCCTCTCCAAGAATGAATTCCTTGTCCAAATACACCCAAAATAATCTATAACCCAAGGCTGGAATTACCGCCTTGAATATAGTATTCCATTTATTCTTACCATCTGTCTGTGGACCTCTTACAACCTGGCTTTCAATGGGATTTCCATCTTCATCAGTTATCCCTTTTACCAAGCTGTTCACTTGTACATATGAACTAACTTCCCAAGATAATGGATTAAATACAACAAAAGGTGTCCCTTTTTCTTCACTTTCCCAGAGACGTCCATCCTTCTCTTTGCTGATATATTGAATACCTTCTTTCATCGTATCAATTGCCCAGGATATATTCTGAACAGCTCCATTTTGCACCCAATCTGCCGTATACATAGCCCAGCCATGCCAATCTCTTGCATCGTCATAGGCTTCCTTAATTGAGCAGCCCCCCATTGTATCGTGGAATTGATTGAACATAACCTTTTCCCACGCCATTTGTATTTCCTTCGTAGGATATGGATATTCACGTAAACCATAGGCCATCGAAGACATTTTTTCTGCATTGAGCAAGCCATGTTCCACTTTACGATTGTTAGCTTTCACTTCCCAATGTGCAGAGTAACAGCCACTTGCATGATGTTGCAAGTCATCTTTTATTATAGGCAGCTTATCTGTTTGTCCTTTAAGAGAAGTAAAATACTGTTCAGGTGAACTAAAGAGGAATGTCTCTCCGTCTTCTCGCTCTTGTCGTTCATGGATGTTCTTAATGTTTGTTATAGTGGGACCTCCGCCATGATTTCCCACCCCATAGAAGTACATAAAATCGATCCCTTGATCTTCTGCCATATCTTTTATTTCAGTCATCCTTGATGCTAATGCTTCCCTTCCACTGCTGCCATAGCCGAATGGGATTTTGAAAGCAAGTACCCTGCTGCCATCTTGGCTTTCCCACCAGAATACATTTCCCGGCAGGTTTTTCTCATGATCTCCTGGCCTGTGAAATACATAATAGTCTATCCCGCTTTTTTTCAAAATCTGCGGGAGCATACCACTATGACCAAAAGAATCTACGTTATAACCCACAGTTGCTTTCTTGCCAAACTTGTCTAAAAAGTACCTCTGACTATACAAGGTATGGCGGGCAAAAGATTCTCCTGATGGAATATTGCAGTCTGGTTGAATCCACATTCCTCCTGCTATAGACCATCTGCCTTCTCTAATTTGTGTTTTTATCTCCTCAAACATTTTGGGTTCATTTTCCTCTATCCACTTATAGTATGATGCACATGCACTGGTAAATTTAAAGTCTGAAAATTCTTTTATCCGATCCAGCGCAGACTGAAAGGTTGCTTTGATTTCAGCATACCCTTCCTGCCATCTCCACTGCCAAACCGGATCTATATGTGCATTTCCTATCATATGAACCTTACGTTGTTTCTTCAATCGAAATCCTCCTTTGATCAAGCGTTATAATTTCTAACCAATTCCATAACCGTTTGTTCCCACTCGAATATATTTTCAGGTCTTCCATGACATGTGCTAATATCTTTTAGGACAATATCACATGAGCATTGATTTTTTCTGCATGCGTTTAGAATCTCATCTATCTCTCTACGAAGATTATCTTTGTCTAGGATAGGCACTGCTACGGAAGCTGGGTTTGGCTTAGACGACAATACATATTTTGTTCCTCAGTAGATTGGTAACACCACGATATCTTGCAATATCATCCCAGGGTGAAAAACCGTATACGTTCACTCCAGTTAGCTTGACTGGAATAATATCATCTAATATGTCTCCGATTAAATTATATCGTTTTAATGTCTCATTCTCATCGTATGTAACAATAGGTTCGTATAATTTTGCCAGGTCATCTTCTGTTGATAATACATCGTTGTATTTATGAGAAATGATATGATTCTTTATGTCTGTTGCCATCACCTGTTCATCTACAGAAATACCGGAGCCTGTAGAGTGTATTACTTTTTGCACGGGAACAAATGGTGAAACCATCATATCAGCTGGCATATGTTTATGCTTATATATGTTAGTTCTTAAATACCATTCTACTGATTGTAAATATGGATCAGTACACTGCAAGGTCAACTCATCTTCCATATTCATTTCGTTCCAAGGAAGCTCACTAATTAATACAACCGGTCTAATTTGCTTTAAGTTGTTAACAGCTTTATGAAGTCAAATCTTTTCAGTATTTCTGCTGCTGTTAGCTATTTCTGAATATCTAAACGCAAGATCCCTTAATACTTTAATGTCATCCATATTTATCACTCCCCTTTCTCCATTACATCTAACATATAGGAAGGATAGCCTCTTAATCAATCAAATCAGAATATGATATACATATCCTATGCTATTATAGAATCTAAACTTTTATCCATCCATGGAAATAGTAAAGATTCTTTGTAATTATTTAAGTTAAGAGCAGCATGTTCAACTCTTATTAATCCAAAGTATCATTTCAGACTCTCCCCGGTTTGCAAAGCCAAAATACGGAACGAACTTCAGCCTCACCTTATCAGCTTTGTTTTTCCAGGGAGAATAAAGTCGTGTGGTATTGCATTGCCTGTAACCATCTACCGTGATGATATTTGCACCAAAATAGCCGTCATAAGTAACTATAGGATTAAAGTTTTCTTTTATATAGATATTTCTCAAGTGCTTTCCATTGTCAACTTCCTCTAAACAGTAGATAATCGGCCCGTTTTGCAGCGCAACCCTTCCGCAATTTTCCTGAACTAAAGGAGATGCCTGAATCAAGGTAGGTTTCATATCAAAATAAACTTCGATATCCTCATTTATATTATTCAGGTAAGCATAACCATTCTCTAGAGTATAATTTGCATTGATAGTATAGTCAGTGCACCAACCAGGTATTCTAATAGCCAACTCTTCAACCCCATAAGTTTTAATGGTTACCTTTCCATTATTTGGATAGTCGGTATTTTGAGAGATTTTAATGCTACCATCTTTAACTTCACTCTGGATAAATTGATGAATAAAATATGTTTTTCGATTTTTACCATAAATATAATCGCCCATAGATGCAAGAAAACGATTAACATTTGGCGGACAGCAGGAGCAGTTGAAAACTTCCACACGTTGAGTAATAGGAAAATGAGGTCTATGTTCCTCTCTTATGGAAGCATTTCTGTTATTCAAACTGGGATCTATCTCTAGGGGGTTCTCGTAAAAGAATGATCTTCCATCTAAGGACAGGCCAGACAACATTCCATTGTATAAGACCCGTTCAATCGTATCTGCATAAACAGAATCAGCTTGTATATTTAACATCCTATGTGCAAACATAGCAAGAGAAATCGCCGCGCAGGTTTCAGTGTATGCCGTTTTATTTGGTAGGTCATAATCGATGGTAAATGCCTCTCCCACTGATGACTGACCAATTCCACCTGTAATATACATCCTTTTTTCGCTTATGTTCACAAACAATTTTTCGCAGGCTTTCAAGAGTTTCTCATCTTCAAATTCCTTTGCTAAATCAGCCATGGCGCTGTATAAATAGCAGGCGCGTACACTGTGCCCCTCTGCGGTGAATTGTTCTCTGACAGGAAGATGGCTTTGGTCTTGACTTGGCTTAGCAAAACCATAGTTCTGGTTTTTATCCTTCTCATTTGATCCTCTTTGATCAATGAAGAATTTAGAAAGATACAAGTATTTTTCCTTTCCTGTACAATGATATAGTTTTACAAGAGCAAGTTCGATTTCTTCATGGCCGGGTGTAACGAAATCTGCGGACTGTTCTAGCATAAAAACCTGTTCGATATAATCTGCATACTTGCACATCAAGTTCAAAAAGCGATCTTTTCCGGTAGCATAATAATATGCAACAGCTGCTTCTATTAAATGACCAGCACAATACAACTCATGGTCTGTCCGTCTTTTGAATCGATTTTCCGGTTCACAGACGGTAAAATAGATATTAAAATATCCATTTTCATCCTGATGCTGTTCAATGCAGTCAACGATATCTTCAACAGCCTCTTCCAGTACGGGGTCACGCTCTTTTTCTAAAATATAGGCAGCTGCTTCCAGCCACTTTGCTACATCGGAATCCCAGAATATATGAGGCTTATTAGGCATACCTTCCTTCCAATTAAATTTGAAGGCTTCGAATCTGCCTGTTTCCTTAAAACGCTCCCATACAGAATAGATTGTAGTTTTACGATTTAGTTCTTGCTTTTGTCTCCAAAATCCATGTGTGATATCAACTTGTCTAAAAGATATATTTTTCACTTAAAAACCTCCATCTTTTTTATAGCCGCAAATTATAACAGATTATAACAAGCAGATATTGTTACTGATTACACATAATACTTCTACAAAAGAAGGTAGTTACCTCCATCGAAATATTAAAAAAATATATGGTTAGAAATTTTATTAATTCTTCAAAGGAATGTAAACATTGTTGTCGAACATAAATATTATTATAATCGCTTCTACAAAGTCTGGAGGATTCAAATGAATAATAGACAACTGAGAATTATGATGTTCGGGGCTCATCCTGATGATAATGAATTAAAAACTGGAGGTATAGCAGCAAAATACCGTGCACTTGGGCATATTGTAAAATATGTGTATGCGACCAACGGAGATACAGGACACCCTACGATGGGAGGAGGACAGCTAGCCCGCATTCGTAGTGAAGAGGCAGAAAAAAGCTGTGGTATAACAGGCATCGAGCCCCTTGTTCTAGATATTCACAACAATGGTATTGAAGCAGATATAGCAACCCGCGAATTATTTATTCGCATAATACGAGAGTTTAAACCTGATCTTATATTTACACATCGTCTTAATGATTACCACCCTGACCACCGCCGTACAGCTATGCTGGTACAGGATTGCTCTTATGCAATAAGGATACCAAATGTATGTCCCCTAACACCATGTTTGGATTATTCACCTATAATTTTATATTTTAAAGATAACTTTAAGAGACCATATGAGTTTATACCTGATGTTCTGGTAGATATCGATGATGTTGTAGATATAAAAATGAGAATGATTCATTGCCATAAGTCACAAATGTACGAATGGCTGCCCTGGATGGATGGTGAGTTGGATAAGGTTCCTGAGGCTGACGAAGATAGGTTTTTATGGCTCTGTAAAAAAAGGAAGGTCAGCGATAAAGAAACCGCCAATATGTTCCGAAAGGAACTGATTGAACGATATGGAAAAGAGCATGGTGAGAGAATAGAACATGCAGAAGCTTTTGAAATAAGCGAATATGGTGGAAGGCTGCCTAAGGAAAAGATTAAGGATTATTTTCCTTTTTAGTATATTTCTTTAATCTAAGTCCAAGGGCTCTTACTTGACCGTCGCACATTGATTTCATCAACAACTGCATTGCCTCTATGTTTTAGTATAAACATAACAATATCTGCTATATCGGCAGGTGTAAGCATATCAGACAAGTCAATATCAGGTCGTGTGCTTGCTACCATATCAGTAGCTACACCTCCAGGTGCTATTATGTGTACACGAATACCATCCTCAAATACTTCTTGGGCTAGTACCTTAGTCATTCCCATGAGCGCATGCTTAGAAGCGGTATAAGCACCTTGGTTTATATATCCTTTGAAGCCTACTACCGAAGAAATATTAATAATTGTTGCACGATCAGATTTCCTAAGATCAGGAATAGCTTCAATGGTTTTGTCATAGTAAAAGAATGGGTTATAGTTAGATGGTAATGAGGAACGGAACCTGCCTATAAAATAAATAGCACCTCCAGGGTGCTAATAATCTTAAAATATATTAAATCAATTTAGATATCAATAATATATGCCTTTGCGATAATTACTTTCCACCTTTAATCACCCTTATCTCAACATCTTGTTTCTCCACTTTCTCATCTATGCTGTCAACCTTTTTTCCAAGGGTTACTAGTTTTTCATAGGTCAATTCATAGCCATCAAATAGAGCTTTATCATTTTTGTCTATTTTGTTCTCAAGTCTAACTATATCATGCTTTAATTCTTGCTTTACTTCAGATAAATCTTCTTTTGTCGCCATATTAGATTTCACATTTTGTATTTCAATATACATCTTTTCTAGCAATTCAAACATCTTTTCATCCATTTTGCTACAGCCTCCAATATGCATTCCCTGATAATTACAATATAAGCTTTTGTTATAAGATACTTTACCACTTCATACAGTTTCTCTTGTTTGCTCCAGCTTTCTATATGAATTTATTATAGCATTTTTTTCTAAACAATACACTAATATTTTATGACTTAGGTCAAGAGTTTACTTTTCTAGCAGAATACAGCAAAACCCCAATTATTGTTTTTCCGTCTTGTATTTCTCCATCTTTAATCCTTCTCAAGATATCTTCTACTGTTTCAATAGAAAAAATCAGCCTCTCATCTTCATCTAGGCTTAGCTCAGATACATGAGTTAATTCTTCTGCCAAATAGATATATACTTTTTCATCGTGGCTTCCAGGAGATGAATAGGCTGAAGTTAGAAGTTCCCACCTTTCTGCTTTATAGCCTGTCTCTTCCTTCAATTCACGCTTTGCCGTCTCTAAAGGTTCTTCTCCTTCATCTATAAGGCCTGCTGGCAATTCTAGCATTTCTCTTCCAATCGGATACCGAAATTGTGTTACCATAAGTAGTTCCTGCTTTTCATTCACTGCCACTACTGCTACTGCTTCCCTATGTGACACAAGCTCTCGTTCGGTTCTGGTCCCATCTGAAAGCTCTACCTCATCACAATACACCTTAATTATCTTACCGTTGAATATGTTTTGTCGTGATATCTGTTTCAAGTTTTTAACCTCATCTTTCTGTAAGTCTATTTATCTATTTTGATTATATCAGGAAAATTATGAAAATGGGGAATACTCTCCCTACTTTCTCCAAAATGTCTTGTAATCTGCCTTGTCAACTATATTAAATGCAATCATGTTCTCCAGTAACGTGTAGTCAACTGCTTCATCCCATTTAATGCGGAATATCATCTTAGAATATGTATAGCCTGCTTTTTCTATATCATCTTTGAATCGTTCTAGTACTGCTGTTTCTGGTGAAATAGCCATATGTTGTTTAGATACACTAAATCCTATTATATAAGTTCCATGGTCAGTAAACATAGGCTGATTCCAACCGACCTTTGTCTCAAGCTGAGGGAATTTATCTGCTACCCATTTGAGCACCTCCTCCACCCTTGCTCGATGCTCTAAATTCTCTATATCAGATAGATATTTTTCGAACTTTTCCACTGAAATTCCTCCTAAATACATAACTGGTTGCATATTAGAATAACCTGAATACCTGCGTATTAATCAAGAATTAAAAAAGAATATAAAAAAACCCAGTCTATGACATAAACTGGGTGACTGGTTTAATTCGCTTCTGCTATCTTAGTGGTTTTACGCTGAGCCATTACCAGCTTATAATATATTCCTCTTTTCTTTAATAGCTCTATATGGGTACCATGCTCTGCAATCTTACCATTTTCCAGCACAATTAGCCGATCTGCATTTCTTAGTGTTGACAGACGATGCGCTATTGCTATAGTAGTACGACCTTGAACTATGCGGTTCAAGCTGTCTTGGATAATAGATTCAGTCTCAACATCCAATGAGCTGGTTGCCTCATCCAATATTAATATTGATGGGTTCTTAATTATTGCTCTGGCTATGGCTAGCCGCTGTCTTTCACCACCTGAAATCGAATGACCATTTTCACCAATTATGGTATTATAACCATCGCTTGTCTGCATTATGAAATCATGGGCGTTTGCTGCTTTAGCAGCTGCTATTACTTCAGAAGGTGTAGCATCTGGCTTGGCATAGAGAATGTTATCATAGATGGAGCCTGCAAACAGGAATGTATCTTGGAATACTACACCAATATTCTCATGTAGATGCTCCGGGTCCATATCTCTAATATCTACACCATTAATGGTGATCTTCCCTTGACCTGGATCATATAAGCGCATTATAAGGTTTATCATAGTCGATTTACCTGCACCTGAACGACCAACTATTCCGATCATCTCACCGGGCTTAATATCAAAATCTATACCCTTAAGAACGGGCTCGTATGACTTATAGCCAAAGGTAACACCTTCAAAGGACAAACTGCCTTTAACGGGCACATTTATAGGATTTGGGATAGATGCAATATCCAGTTCCTCATCCAATATTTCAAATATCTTTACCATACTTGTCATAGCATTAGCAAGCCAGCGCGGGAAAGATACAAACCACCTAAGAGGTGCATATATATAGGTAATATACATGGTGAACTGGACAAGCACACCAAAGCTTAATTTCCCATCTAAAATTTTGTGGCCTCCAAAGTACAGCACTAAAAACTCCCCTATCCCAGTAAAAAATGTCATCAGGGGGAATAATAGAGCCCAGGTGGCCTCGTTATCAGAGGAAATTTGGGCTAACTCGCCTGTTGCCTTAGAGAACTTTTGAATTTCTACCTCTTCTTTTCCAAATGACTTAACTGTACGAATTCCCTTGATGATGTCATGGAGTATGGATTGGGCTTTGGAATTCTTTCGCCATTGTCGTTCATATCTGATATTAATAAATCTCCAAAATCGGGATAAGGCAATGGAAACTATAGGTACAGGCAAAAACACTAGTAAGGTAAGTTGTGGGTCTGTAAAGATCAGTATTACGAACACAACCACAAAAATAATCATTTGTTCTACCGCCCATCGGCCACCATCCGAAACAAATTCTCTTACTGTAGCGGTATCTTCCATAACACGTCGAATCAGATCTCCAGGTGTTCTTTTGGATAGCGAGTTCATTGACAGCTTTTGTATCTTTTCATAAGCTAAATTTCTTAAATGATTTGAATACTGGATACTAGCAGCATTAAAAACACGGGAACTTATAATAAATATAACCTCACCAAGGGCTCTAGCTAGAAACATGGCAGCTGCCAATAGTGCTATCTGTCGAAAAGTTCCAGTCATAGGCTTTAAATAATCATCTATGAGAATCCGACTGAAAAGAGGCACCAATAGGTACATTAGTGAAGATAATGCTAAGAACAGCTCTGCTGGTATGAGCTTGCTTGCAAAAGGGCGCATCAACTCAAGAGCACGCTTCAAAACACCCATCTTGTTATAGCAAAACAAGCATACAGACATCCCTTCAACCATTGGACGACCGCATTTCTCACATAGGACATCTTCATGTTCTTCAGGCTCAACATATTGCTTCGTCTGAGCATAGAAATTAATCACTTTGCAGAACTCTCCAGCTGCCTTCATGGCAGTCATGGTAAATCGGCATAGCAAAATTTCATTGTCATCATTCATTTTGGCAAATATTAGACCACAGCCAACTCCTGGGATAACCGACGCCTCGGAAAGCTCATTTGCAGATATAGATAGTAGTGTTTTATTATCAGTACTGGACGTAATTAGTCCTGATTCGTTAAATTTCAAACTCCCCGTAACCGGCTGCATATTCAGGTCTAGATCATATATAAATTCATGTTGGGACATGGTAATCAGCCTTTCTTCTTTTATTGCTTGTATACGATAGATTCTTCGCTAAGCTCAGAATGACGGTCTCTGAAGCTAAAGATTCTTCGACAAGTTCAGAATGACAGACGCCCTGTAGCTTGTAGATTCTTCGCAAGCTCAGAATGACACTGCCCTGATGCTTAAAGATTCTTCGACAAGCTCAGAATGACAATGCTATGAAGATGACTTAGAACAGGTAAGGCTCTAATCTCTTTATACTCTTTTTATCAAGCTCAGTTAATGATTGAATGATATAACGGTTGCCATCTACATCGAATATTGCTAAACGGTCATCATCCAACATTCTAATATTTTTGTTTACATCCTTTACTGCACAGCTTTTTATATACCTCTGGTCATCACTACCTATGAGTAACTCCAGGTATACATAACCCAATTTGTCCTTCACTGATTTTACTTCATATACAGTAGGGCTATAATATCGGTTTTCCAGCTCAGTGACTACTATACTGTATTGCTTTCCGCTTAGTTCGCTAAGGGAACGGATCATTCCAATTTCCTTGTTATCTTTATCCGCAACTGAAATATACTCCTTAGGATTCCCAACGGGCAAAGCGCGTCTCAACGAAATTCGGTTGTAATCCGTACCTGCGTATTTAAGCCCTGTAAAGCCGACAGTTGTTACATAAAACTCGGCTTTACTAAGGTCAAGAATACCGATATCTATTGCATGAGCCAATGAAGTATCAGTTTTTTTAACTGCTGTTTCCATGTTTAATCCCCCCAAATAATTTAAGGTCATGCCTCCATATTAATTACCTTGAGGCCTTCTAACTGTATTTTATAAAGCTTATGATATTCACCCTGCTTCGCCATAAGCTCTTTATGAGTTCCACTTTCTACTACCTTTCCATCGCTGATAACCGCTAAGCTGTCTGCATCTCGCAGTGTGGACAATCTATGGGCTATTGCAATGGTTGTTCTTCCCTTCTGCAAGTCGAAAAGCGCTTTTTGGATTGCTGCTTCAGTTTCAGTGTCCATTGCAGCTGTCGCCTCATCCAGTATCAAGATATCTGGATCCTGCAAAATAGTGCGGGCAATTGACAACCGTTGTTTCTCACCACCAGAGAGGTCTTGTCCTCCTGCCCCCACCCTGGTCTCATAAGCATCCGGAAGTAACATAATAAAATCGTGGGCAGAAGCTGCCTTTGCTGCCCGAATAACATCCTCCATACTTGCATCCGGCTTAGCATATCTGATGTTGTCCGCTATAGTGCCTATAAACAGATATATGTCTTGTGAAACAATTCCTATTCCCTGGCGAAGTTGAGCAAGAGATAATTGCTTAACGTTCACTCCATCAATGGTAATAGAGCCCTCCATTACGTCATAGAGTCTCGCAATTAGATTGGCCATGGTGGACTTTCCTGCACCTGTCTTACCAACTATGCCAAGCATTTCCCCTGCCTTTACAGACAAATTCATCCCTTTTAGCACCGGCTTTGCTGGGTCATACTCAAATTTCACATTCTTAAGTTCAATGTCGCCTCTAATTCTATCTAATATGACAGGCTCTTCGGGATCGCTTACATCAGGCTTGGCATCGATAATCTCAAATACACGCTGAGCCGAATCTACGCATCGGGCCCACCAATTGGAAACCCATGACATGAACTCCAGAGGCCCATAAAGCATTGATAGGTATGCGATAAAAGTTAGTAAGGTACCTAATGTTATTTCGCCCTGCAAAACCATGTTACCTCCAACTGCGGTAACAATAACCTGACCTAAAAACATAAACAGATATATTAACGGGAAAGCCGTATAACTTGTATTAAAAGCACCAATATCAACTGCAGCCTGCTTGCCCCCTACTTCCGCAAAACGCTCAGCTTCAACGTCTTCTCCGGCAAACGCTTTAATAACCCGCTGACCATTGACAGAGTCGCTCACCATGGAATTAAGTTGAGAATTGTATACCCAGTTTTTATGATGAAAGCGTCGGAAAATTGCCCATAGAATTCTGAACATAAATATTGCTATTGGAAGTATGGCAATACATATTAAAGCAAGCTTTAAGTTAAGTGTAGCCATCAGTATTATAACCCCTGTGAAGGTAAACAAATTTACCACTACATAGGGTAATCCATCTACAAAAAACCAATAAATGTTGGTAGCATCTTGATTGACGCGATTCATTAAAGAACCTGTTCGCTTGGATGTATAGAAGCTTACGGACAGTCGCTGCATGGCTTCAAATATTTTCATCTTTAAATCCTGTACAATCCATGGCACTGTTCTCGCCAGAACATATGAATAAAGAATGTTCAGCCCTACTCCAATAGCTCTAACAGCAAAGATAAGTAACACCGCAGCTAGAATCATACCGAAGTAATCGCCACCCTCTGTTAAAACATCGTCGAAGAAGAGTTTTGTGCCAACTAAGGGCGAAATCATAGAGAATATCGATCCTGCCAGCATAGTAAGAAAAATAACTATTACTTTACTTCGGTAGTCAGCAAAGAACCCCATCAAGCGTCTTGTGATGGAGATTTTATCCATACACTTAGGGCAGAGCTTTCTATCTGGTTCTGGATACCTTGTGCCACACTTTGTACAGAAAAGTTCATCATCAACAAGAACGTCTTCCAAGGCTGGAGAGCCTTCGCTGATGTTCTTGACTACTTTTATGAGTCGCTCTATATCAGACAAAAAGCCAATTGAGAAAACAAGTAAAATATTAATACTGCCATCCTTTTCACTGCAAAGTCGAGCGGTTGACAATAGGGTTTCACAGCTTAACTCTCCCAAATCTGCTAAGCTATGAGTTTCAAACTCTTTTGCTTCATACACGGCAACTATTCTGCGTGCACCTGCAGCTTTGACTACCTTTTCATCACCGTAAAGGATGTACATGGTTTCATTACTGACAGCGATATATACATCGGTATTTCCGCTTTTATCAGTTGAATCAGTGTGTACTGCATATATTAACTTGGAGTTATCCACCCCCTGTGCTGCAAAGGCAGAGAGCATATATTCAGGTATATGTGTATTCATTTTTCCCTCCTGCACTAAACTTGAAAAGTCAAGCTTAATTAAATCTCCGAATCTAGGCACGAAAAAGTGGCAGTGCAAGCCACTACGATTATATATAAACTATCTTACAACTATATATCATGATTAGATTGTCAAAAGGTCTTAATGATGAACTTTAGTACTGTATATAGTGTTCTTCAACTGGTTTATAACCTATATGCTGTATAGTTTTCAAGATAAAGTAGTTTTGACACCTAAATCATATCAT
>CAYFSR010000055.1:0-11221 GCA_964345785.1 uncultured Eubacteriales bacterium
CCGGAGTCAGTAGGTAAGCCAGAAGGCTAAGAAGCAATATGCCAAACATACAAGCCTTTTTACCAAAACGCAGTGATATTGACAAGTTAAGCATAGTAAGAAGAAGGGTATAGTGGGCCATCAAAAGATAAATATTGGCAGTGCTGGCATAAGGTGTGGTTAATTTGATGGTTTTACGCACTACCGTTAAAGCCACCTCAAATGCTGCTGGAGAAAAACTCAAAAGAGTAGCGGTTTCGCTCCATTTATTTGTAATGTGGGCATTTCCTGCTGTTAATAGAATGGTGGAGATAAAGAGAAATGTGGTATATCCTATACTGACAACAATGGCGGTAAACACTTGACTGAGCAGCCAGTTCAAGCGATTAGTACGAAATATCATATAAGCAGCAGGTGCATCCAGACGTGGAATTTCTGAGAGCAGCAAAATAAGGGCTAGGGAAGCAAATAGGATACTGTCGCTGTCAGCAAAACACCAGATAAAGGGCTCAAATATTTGAATGTCTGTTAAAAATTCACGAGATAGGGATATGGTTTTTTCGGTTAATAGAAAACATATGAGAAATCCCATGATTAGGCTCATAATCAGGCGAGGGTTCTTGCGAAGCATGCGTAGACTGAGATGGTTATATAAAACTAGCCTTTTCTTAGTATATTTCGAATATCAGATGAAATTGCTCTCATGTTAATACCCAAGATCCCGGTCGATAATCGTTCCATCAATAGCGTTAATGGTTAACTCGGATTTACCCCATATGGTTCCGAACTCCTTGCCGTGGGCATAACCACCAGTTCCGAATAGTACTCGGTGGCCATAGAAATCTCAAACCGGAACATAGTAATAGGCATTGACATTGTCGGGCTGACGTACTGCCATATAACCTAACTGTATCTTGTATACATCCATTGTATTCTCCTGCAAGTCTGCGTTCCGCTCCAGGTGTTGGATACTTAGCAGTCCAAGGTTTGCAAACTCATCCATGATTTGATCAAATGGAAGTAGCTCAACATTGGACTGGACCACTTCGCCTAAGTCATATGGATTGTGATAATCAAGATAGCATACGCCTTCATCATCTACAAATATGGTGATGACCCCCAAGCCAGAGGTATAATCATAGTCATTGGACAAAGATTCGCCTCCATAGTTGTCACTTACAGGAATACCGTAGTTGCTCTCTTGATAGAACCATGTTTGGATGTTTCATAAACATCAGCATCAGATTGTACTCCATAGGTTTCATTTCTATTTCCTGTCCACTGACGTTAACTTTTCGTTCTTTTTCATTAACTGTTACACCGCAAAGGGAAATGATTTCAGGTTGCTCATGATTTCTGCTCAACACCTTTTCAATTCGAACCAGGAGCTCAAGAATGTGAAATGGCTTTATCAGGTAATCCTCTGCCCCTAGTCGCAACCCACGAACACGGTCGATAACATCACTTTTTGCTGACAAATAGATAACCGGAATATGATACTTACGCATATATGGCATCAACTCAAAGCCATCTACTTCAGGAAGCATTATGTCCAGCAATGCTAAATCATATTTCTGTTGTTTTACTGCAGTAAGCGCTTGTATACCATCGCTAGCTGTATCGCATTCATATCCTGCGATTGTCAAATTCATCTTAAGCAGATCGTTTATAGAGGGATCGTCCTCCACAACTAAGATTTTATACATATCCCCAAGCCCTCCCACAGTCAGTTTACCATAGAAATAAGTCGTAGGGTATGGGATAGCTGACACTGTATGTTATCAAGTTGTAAAAACTGCGGGGACAGTTCTCAATTATTACTACATTTTGTTGGGGACAGTTCTGTACTTTTGCATTAAACAGTTCACAGTCGACAACAATAACATAAAATAATCGGTAAAATTATAACAAACTGCTAATATTTGTTTTTTATTTAACAAACAGGGTATATATGAACCATAGAGAGGAGTAATCCAAATGAAGATAATAATAATTGGTGCCGGTATTGCTGCAATATCTGCTGTAAAAGCAATCCGACAACAAAATCAAGATATAGATATTACTGTATACGGGGAAGAACAGCATTATCCTTACAAGCGTATTCGATTAACCAAGGATTTGGCCAATGGTTTCGATGAAAATAATCTCTTAATTGAGAAGGAATCCTGGTATGAAGCAAACCAGGTAACCCTGGAAGCTGGTAAAAAAGTAACAAAGATTAATCCTAAACAACATGAGATTATTCTATCTGATGGTACCACCGATAAGTATTACTCACTCCTGCTGGCCACTGGAGCGAGTAATCGAGTACTGCCCATAAAATGCATAGATAAAGAAGGAGTCTATACTCTAAGAAGTCTAGAGGATGGTCAAGATATCCTTAAGCAAGCGGAAAAATCCACCCGTGCTCTTGTTATAGGTGGCGGGATTTTAGGCTTGGAAATCGCTTGGAGTCTTATTAAACTGAAAAAGGAAGTAGTCATAGTTGAGACTATGCCCAGACTAATTCCCAGACAACTTGATGGGGACAGTTCTCAACTATTGCAGAAAGTTGTGGAATCACATGGCGTTACTGTATATACCGGAACATGCGTGAATGAGATTTTAGGTGATGACAAGGTTACTGGATTCATTACTGATAATAATGTTGAAATGTCATGCGACATGGTGATTCACTCAACAGGGATATGCCCTAATATTGAGTTGATAAAGGATACTGGTATTGAAACTAATCGTGGGATTATCGTCAATGAAAAAATGCAAACCAGTGCACCTGATGTCTATGCTGCTGGCGACGTAGCAGAGTATGAAGGTGAAGTATTGGGATTGTGGAATATAGCCTCAGTACAGGGAGATGTAGCTGGCAAAAATATGATAGGCTTAACAGAGACTTACGAAGCACCTGCTACGCCTATGGTAATGAACGCATTTCATTATTCGTTGTTCTCCATAGGCAATGTAGATGATTATGGATCTGATCATGCTATAGTAGAAGAGCCTGCAGGGAATAAGTATGGGAAGATATGGTTCAGTGACGGGGTTATTACTGGCGCATTAATCCTTGGAAGCATCAAAGAGCTGCCACCAATTAAAAAGGCTATGGACCAAAAAAAGAAATTCCCAGAGGTGTATGAAAAAGAATATTCACTTGAGGGGTTCCTTAGCTTAGTTAAGGAAAAACAGGCCAAAAAAGAGCCCCAGCTAGCATCTTTAGAATCCAGATAGTGAAAAAATGTTTTATATAATGGTTCACAGTGTGTTGCATTTGTGCACACGATGTTATATAATTGGATAACAAGGAGGTGCACATATGGCAAAGACAGCAAACATCAACATCCGGATTGATCCAGAAACAAAAACAAAGGTAGAACAGCTTTTTTCAAAATTTGGCATTACTGTAACTGATGCTGTGAATATTTTTTTGCACCAATCTTTGCTGGTTGGTGGCCTACCTTTTGAGGTAAAACAGCCTGAATACAATGCTGAGACTGAAGCGGCTATGAAAGAGGCAATGGATATACTAAATGAGAAAATTCAGGCAAAATCTTATACAACAGTTCAAGAGTTGTTTAAGGAACTTAATAAAGAATGTTGATGTTAAAAACTACCACGCAATTTCGCAAAGACTACAAGTTGATGAAAAAGCGTGGTTACAACATGAATTTACTTGAGGAAGTTCTTTCGACTCTTTTATATGAAAAGCCATTATCACAGAAGCATAGGGATCATGCCCTAACTGGGAATTATACTGGCTTTCGGGAGTGTCATGTCCTTCCTGATTGGTTACTCGTATATCAAATTAAGAGAGAAACTCTTGTTTTAGTAGCATCAAGGACTGGAACTCACTCTGACCTTTTCAGAAATTAGTAGGATATAAGCGCTATAATGTTATTAACTAAAGAATTAAAGGGGGGTATCAAATGGAACATATGCTAAAAGAGATAATTTCTAAGCTGGATGGTCTGGATAGACGCATGGAAACAATGGAGAATCGTATGGGAGCTTTAGAAAATCGCATGGATAGAATGGAAAGGAAAGTTGATGCAATTGAGGAACAGGTAGTTAAAAACAGTGAAAATGAAAAACTAAACGCCCTCGCTAAATCTATGGAGTTTATCAAAGCTACTGTTTTTCGCCATGAAGAAGACCTTTATTTTATCAAGCAAAAGATTAGCTAGTAGAGACGGCCTAGTAGAGATGTTCCAAAATTGTTGACAACTGATATCAGTGTATGATATGCTATTTCTGTAAACAAGTAGAAGCTATCCACTTCTCACCTTCCAGCTCTAGCTAGGTAAGGTCAAGCAACAGTATGTTTTACATGCATATTTTTGGAGTGGGTAGAAATCCCACTCTTTTTATTTGCTTATTTTAAGTAAGCACAGATAAATTGAGTGTAGTTAGAAAGGCTGGTAATGCCAGCCGCCAAATAAACCGGAGGTGAACGAGTATTAGTAATAAAGAATTCTCCATTAATGAAGAAATCAGGGCAAGGGAAGTTAGAGTCGTCGATACTAACGGCGAACAATTAGGTATTATGCCAACCCGGAAAGCGCAAGAGCTTGCCGATCAAAAACAGCTGGATCTTGTATTAATCGCTCCCACGGGCAATCCCCCTGTATGCAAAATCATGGATTTTGGAAAGTATAGGTTTGAGGTTGCTAAGAAAGAAAAGGAAGCTAAAAAAAATCAGCATGTTATTGATGTAAAGGAAGTACGCCTGTCTGCATCTATTGAAGAGCACGACATGGGTGTAAAGGCAAAGCACGCTGACAAGTTCCTGCGTTCTGGCGACAAAGTTAAGGTGTCCATCCGTTTTCGTGGACGGGAAATGGCCCACAGAGAAATTGGTTATCAGGTTATGGAGACATTCAACTCGCTTTTGACTGAGGAAATGGTTGTAGAACGTAAACCAAGAATCGAAGGCAGAAGCATGATTATGATTCTAGCACCAAAAGAGTAGCTTGAAGGGAGGAAACACCTATGTCAAAAATGAAAACCCACAGAGGGGCAGCGAAGAGATTCAGCCTAACCAAATCTGGGAAGGTTAAAAGAGCCAAGGCATATAAGAGTCACATTTTGACTAAAAAATCTTCCAAGAGGAAGAGAAATCTTCGTCAAGGCACCTATATTGCAAAACAGGAAGAAAAAAATATCAGGAATTTGATTCCTTACAAATAATACTGAAGGAGGTTGTTTGAAATGGCAAGGATGAAAAAGGCAGTAAATGCCAGAAAAAAGCATAAAAAAGTACTAAAGCTTGCTAAAGGTTATTATGGCGCAAGTCGTAAGAATTTCCGCCCAGCTAATCAGGCTGTTATGCGAGCTTTGGCATATGCATATACAGGAAGAAAACTCAGAAAGAGAGATTTCAGAAAGCTTTGGATTGCTCGAATCAATGCCGCAGCAAGAATTAACGGACTTAGCTACAGCAAATTCATCAATGGCTTGAAAAAAGCTGACATCCAGGTAGACAGAAAGATTCTAGCTGACATGGCAGTAAACGATGGAGCTGGCTTCGCACAGTTGGTAGGTATTGCAAAAGAACAATTAAATGCATAAGCTTCAGGAGAAATCCAATGAAGAATGAATTAGAGCCTCCGGCACTTAAAAGCTTGGAGGCTATAATTAGTCCTAGCAATCAAAGCATTAAATATATAAAGAGCTTACACAATAAAAAGTATCGAGATCTACATAAGCGTTTTCTGGTGGAAGGTCAGAAGATGGTTTCTGAAGCCATGATTTCCAATTTTGAAGTGGAAATGCTGGTTTTTTCGGAAAGCTATACTGAAAAATTACCAGTTCGTGACGAAGCACCACAGAGAACTCGATATTTAAAAGTGACAGAGCAAATCTTCAAAACCTTGTCAGATACTCAGTCTCCTCAGGGGGTTCTAGCTGTAGTTAAACCAAATGATTGGAGCTACCAGAAGATAACTGAATTGTCGAAGGGTTTTCTGGTTATCTTAGATGGAGTCAAAGATCCCGGAAATCTGGGAACAATTGTACGAACAGTGGATGCGGCAGGCGGAGATGGGGTTATCCTTATTAACGAATGTGTGGACCCCTACAATCCTAAAGCAGTTCGAGCCACTATGGGCTCAGTATTCCGTGTTCCCATATTTCAAGTGGATGACACAGATGAATTGCTGGAGGGTTCTCTTGCAGAAACAGCCTGGCACATTGCAGCCAGCGGCTTACAAGGTGACGACGTTTTTGAGTGGCAAGGCAATTATCCAAAGATTGCTCTTGTTATGGGAAGTGAATCTCACGGGGTCAGTCCGCAAGTGATGGACAAGTCTCACAGTGTGGTTCGAATACCTATGGTGGGCGGAACTGAATCCTTGAACGCTTCTGTAGCAGCAGGGATTTTGACTTATGAAATATTCCGAAAAAGAAGAAATGTGGACAGCTAGGGCCTTGAACAGCAAATTTTACTGTGCTATAATTATGTAAAATAAGCTGTAAAGGAGTCTGATCCTATGGTATCCGAGTTCTTATGGAGATTTTTTGAAACCACAGGTTCCCTGAAAGCATACGTTCTTTATAAAGAATTAATAATAGCCTAATAAAGTCATGACGGAGAAAAGTAGATTGTTCACGGTTCTGATAGAGAGGGATTGCCACAGGCTGGAAGCGTCCCCTGAATCCGCAATTGAAGTTCACTCCCGAGCTGCAGGTCTGAACCTACAGTAGGTCCTGCCGGTGTTTGCCCGTTACAGCAGACGAGATTTCAGTTGAAATGAAATTGGGTGGTACCACGTGATTAATAGTCTTCGTCCCATACACGCTATGGGGTGAGGGCTTTTTTATTTGAAGAAAAACACAAGGTTTAGATGCACAGAAAAGAATATAGCAGTAAAGAAAAGCACAGAAATGTGAAAGGAGATGTTCCATAAATGAGAGAAAAGTTGGAGCAGTTAAAAATTAAAGCCATGGAAGCCTTGGAAGGCCTGAATGATCTCGGGCAGCTAGAGGAGTTTCGTGTTAAATTCATGGGAAAGAAAGGGGAACTTACTCAGGTCTTAAGAGGAATGGGTAAGCTTTCTGCAGAGGAAAGACCTGTAATGGGTCAGCTGGCCAATGAAATTCGAGATTTCCTGGAAGAGGAATTAGCTAAAAAAACAAATGCTTTAAAGGAAGCAACTTTAGAGAAGCGACTGGCAGAAGAAGCTATCGATGTTACCATCCCAGGAAAAGTTCCTGCTTTGGGAAATCTACATCCAATTACTAAAACATTAAATGAGCTAAAAGATATCTTTTTAGGGATGGGATTTGATGTAGCAGAAGGCCCGGAGGTGGAATGGGACAGCAATAATTTTGAGGCTTTAAACATTCCTGTGAATCATCCAGCCAGGGACACACAGGATACTTTCTATATTAACGAAAATATTTTACTACGCACCCATACATCACCGGTTCAGATACGAACTATGTTAAAACAAAAGCCTCCAATCAAGATTATATGCCCAGGCAGGGTGTATCGATCCGACGCAGTAGATGCCACTCATTCTCCTATCTTTCATCAGATAGAAGGTCTGGTGGTTGATAAAAACATCACCATGGGAGATCTTAAAGGTGTACTGGATGTCTTCGCCAAGCAGGTGTTTGGTCCTGACACCAAAACAAAATTCCGTCCACATCACTTTCCATTTACCGAGCCTAGTGCAGAGGTTGACGTAAGCTGTGCCATATGTCATGGTGAGGGTTGCCGAGTATGCTCTCACACAGGATGGATAGAAATCCTAGGTGCAGGTATGGTTCATCCCAAGGTATTGCAAAATTGCGGTATTGATCCTGAAGTATATAGTGGTTTTGCTTTCGGAATGGGTGTGGACCGAATTACCAACTTGAAATATGGAATCGACGATATTCGCCTTCTCTTTGAAAACGATATCCGATTTCTGAAACAGTTTTAGGAGGAGATAGACATGTTAGTACCTATTAATTGGATAAAAGAATATGTGGATATTGATGAAAATAGTGATGCGGTGGAACTGGCGAACATGTTAACCATGACGGGATCTAATGTAGAGGAAGTTATTACACTTCGTGAGGATATTTCCAATGTAGTAGTTGGGAAGATTCTTTCCGTAGAACCCCATCCAAATGCTGATAAATTGGTGGTATGCAAGGTTGATGTAGGAGAGGAAACCATTCAAATTGTTACTGGAGCTGACAACGTTGCTGCCGGTCAGTTGGTTCCTATTGCTCTACATGGTGCGAAACTACCTGGTGGAATAGTTATCAAAAGAGGAAAGCTCCGAGGTGAGGAATCCCATGGCATGATGTGTTCCGGTGAAGAGCTGGAGTTAAAAGACGCTGACTATCCAGGAGCAGAGGTAGACGGAATCTTAATTTTACAGGAGGATTATCCCCTGGGAATGGATATCAAGGAAGCACTGGATTTAGGAGGAGATGTAATCGATTTTGAAATCACCTCCAATAGACCAGATTGTCTGAGCATTGTTGGGATGGCAAGAGAGTTTGCTGTAACCACTGGAAAGACACTGACTATGCCCGAAATAACGGTTAAAAAAGGTGAGGGCAATATTGCTGATGACTTGCAAATTGAAGTAAAAGATACAGAACTGTGCCCCAGATATATAGCCAGGGTGGTAAAGGATATAAAAATAGAACCGTCCCCACAGTGGATGAGGCGTCGCTTGGCAGCAGCCGGAGTACGTCCCATAAACAATATCGTTGATATAACCAACTATGTTATGTTGGAACTAGGACAACCTATGCATGCCTTTGACTTAGATAAGGTAGCTGGTAGAAAAATTATAGTTAGAAGAGCTAATCCCGGCGAATCCCTTGTCACCTTAGATGACAAAAACCGAAATCTAACTCCAGATATGCTGGTTATTGCTGACAGTGAAAAGCCTATAGCTATGGCTGGTGTAATGGGTGGTGCCAATACGGAAATCACCGATGCTACCAATCAGATTGTATTTGAAAGTGCTTTATTCAATGGTGCCAGTGTTCGTATGACCTCGAAGGCCTTAGGTCTAAGAAGTGAGTCTTCCAGCCGATTTGAAAAGGGATTGGATATTAATATGGCATTAACAGCAGTAGATCGTGCTGTTCAGTTGGTACAAGAACTAGGAGCGGGTACTATAGTTGAAGGCCATATTGACGTATTAAATGCATCTACAGAAAAACGTCAGCTGAAAGTTGATATTAATAAAATTAATAACTTATTAGGACTTAATTTAGAGTATAGTGAAATTACAGGTATTCTAAACGATTTGGGACTTGAGTCATCTGTTGAAGGAGAACTTCTTACAGTTCTGGTACCCACCTTTAGAAATGACATCGAAGGAGCAGCGGATCTGGCAGAGGAAGTGGCCCGAATTTATGGTTATGACCGAATTCCAATGACATTAATGGAAAGCTCTGCCTCAAAAGGGACTATAACAGAGGAGCAAAGGCTTTTGGCCCAAATAAAACAAGCACTTGTTGGAATGGGCATGTATGAAGTAATAACCTATTCATTTAACAGTCCTCGTGTGTATGAGTCCATTGGTTGGAAAGAAGAAGACAAAAAACCAGATGTAGTTACCATTTTGAATCCTCTTGGTGAAGACCAGAGCATTATGAGAACTACTCTTTTCCCTCAAATATTGCAGGTTATGTCTCATAACTACAACCATAGACTGGAAAGCTGCAGCATTTTTGAGATAAATCCAATATTCCTACCTAAATCCTTGCCTCTAACCGACCTTCCTGATGAAGTGTTAACCTTGGCTATGGGTGAGTATGGAGAGAACTCGGATTTTTATAGTCTGAAAGGAAAGTTAGAAAAGCTTGTCTCATTATTAGGCTTAGCTGATAGGGTTTCCTTCCAGCCAGGAACTCATTCTGCCCTGCATCCTGGAAGAACCGCAGAAGTGTTATTGGATGGAGAAGCCATAGGCGTATTTGGAGAAGTACATCCAAGAATAAGTGAGGGCTATGAGATTGGCGTGAGAGCTGTTTTAGGAGAGCTGAACCTGCAAGTACTACTGGATCAAGCAGACACTAACAAGCAATATAAATCACTGCCCAGATATCCTGCTGTTACCAGAGACCTAGCCTTTGTTGTTGAAAAAAGAGTACCTGCTGCAAAGATTTTAGATACCATTCGTAAAGGTGGGGGCTCTATCTTAGAGGAAGTTGAATTATTCGATATCTACGAAGGCAGCCAAATTCCAGAAGGGCACAAGAGTATGGCTTATGCTTTATCTTATAGGGCTTCTGACCGCACTTTGAAAGATGATGAAGTGAATAAGGCCCATGATAAGATTATAGGTATGCTGGAAGCAGACCTTGGAGCAAGCCTGAGATAGCTGTCATTCCGAATGCAATGAGGAATCTTAAAAGATCCTTCGCTACGCTTTGGATGACAAACGCTACATGTGTCATTCCGAATGCAATGAGGAATCTAAGTTTTTTCGACAAAGACGTTGTATAAAACTGGAAGGTAGTGTATAATAGGGTCAAATAATATCAAATTTTAGGGGTTGTTTGCAGATGGTACAGAAATCAAAAGCCGTTGTTAGAATTGCTGGACGAGAATACACCATCCGAGCCTCCGAATCCGAAGAATACATCCATCGGGTTGCCATTTATGTCAACCGTAAGATGGAGGAAATCTCAAAGGCTCAACCTAGCTTAAGTATGGCTATGGTAGCCACATTAACTGCCGTCAATTTAGGTGATGAGGTGCTTAAGTTGCAGGAAGAGTTAGAAATCCTTCAAATGCAGGTGGAAGAGCTGGAGGAGGCATCCAAAAAGACAGTAACCTTGCCTTCTGCATCTGATTCTTCACCTATTATCTATGACGTTTCCCGTAAGAGTAATCGCAAATAAGAAGAATAGCTAATGCCGGACCATATAACCATGTGGTCCGGCATTTTATTAAGATTTAATTTGCGGTTGTGTTATCATAAAAAGTGATCCTATTATCCTTGGCGAACTTAGCCAAATCCTGCTTATATTCGTCAAAGAACTGCTTGTCCTTTTTCTTAGTATAGATTATAGGTGCCTGTAATCTGTTTGTCCGTACTAGGATTCTTTCGGATGGTACTTTTCTAAACAAACTGAATTCTTCGAAATCCTCAATTGTGATACTGGTAATTTGATCATATGCCAAATTTGCAATTTTTATTTTGTTCTTATCAGTATGATCATTAAATTTTAAAACAAGTTCTGTTTTATCGCATAAGACACGCTTTTCTGCCATGATTACACCTCCCTT
>CAYFSR010000055.1:11321-14163 GCA_964345785.1 uncultured Eubacteriales bacterium
GGTGCTCGACAGGTGGGCAAATCCACTATGCTAAGAGAGGTTTATAATGATATTAACTATGTTGCATTAAATCGTCCTTTGGTGCGAGAAAGTGCACGGGAGAACCCTTCCTTATTTTTTGAGATTTACAAGCCACCTATAGTAGTAGACGAGATTCAAAAGGCTGCTGAACTTTTTGATTATATCAAGGACATTGTAGATGAAAACAAGGTTAAAGGACAATTCTACTTAACTGGTTCACAAAGTCTCAAGCTGATGAAGAACGTTAGTGACAGTCTTGCAGGACGTGCAGGTGTAATTAAATTAATGGGCTTGTCTATGCGTGAACTAGCAGGCTTGTCATACCGTTCTCCCTTTATTCCAACAATACAACATATGGATTCCATAGGTACAGGTGTGGATTTCGATTATGATGCTATTATTTCTATAATCCACAAGGGTTCATTCCCAGAGCTTTATGAAAGTGAAAGCGATCTTTATGATTGGGCTGACTATTATAGCTCATACCTGCAAACTTATATCGAAAAGGACATTAAAGACGTATTGAACATCCAGGATGAATCTGCCTTTATTAAGTTTGTAAGAGCTGCTGCTTCTCTTACAGGTCAAATGCTAAACCTTACTACAATAGCTGAAATTTGCGGGAAAGACGTAAAAACTGTTCGTTCATGGCTGTCTGTCCTGGAATCCAGCGGTCTTGTATACTTACTTGAGCCCTATTATAACAATTTTAATAAACGTTTGATAAAAACACCAAAGCTATATTTTCTAGATACAGGTCTCGCTTGCTGGTTGCTTGGTTGGAATACCCCGGAACAATTGGTAAAGGGAGCGATGTGGGGACATATATTTGAAAGCTTTGTATTTACAGAAATCCTAAAAAGCTATTATAACGACGGAATCGTAAGGCCGCCGCTGTACTATTATCGTGATGCAGATAAAAATGAAATTGATCTGTTGGTTGAAGATGGTGATACATTACACCCCGTTGAAATAAAGGCAGGCAGTGATCCTGAGAAATCTATGGTGAAGGCGTTTCAATATTTGCATAATAACAAAAATAAAAGAGTCGGTACAGGAGCGGTAATCTGTCTCGCAAAAGAAAGACTGCCGCTAACCGATGATGTGTGGATTTTACCAGTAGGTATGATATAGGCGGATGAAATATAATTTTGTCTTCTTATAAATTAAAGACAGCCCGTATTCAACACTTATTCTTCGATATCCCTCTCGAGCTCTGGATATCGCCATCGCGGATGTTTAATATAATTTGGTTTTCTCCCTCTAAATGTAAAACACGGTCGCAACCGATCATCATCTCCGGCCGATGGGAAACGTGAAGGACAGTTTTATCTTTCATTAATTCGTCCAATGCTTTGATTATAGCGGAACCAGTTTCGTTGTCGATGGCTGAAATGGGCTCATCTAGCAAAATTACTGGAGCATTTTTTGCTATCGCCCGTGCAATAGATATACGCTGCGCTTGACCACCTGACACTTTGCCGCCCCGCTCGCCGACAAAGGTGTCAAGCCCGTCTGGAAGAGTCGCGATCCATTGACTGAGTTGTGCGGCTTCGCAGGCGTGAAGTATATCAGCTTCGACCATCTCGTGACCACATGTGATATTATCTCGTATGCTAGCAGGAAATAGCGATAGATTTTGCATAACCATTGATACATTCTTACGTCTGTTGGCGGATGTCTGCGCATCCATAACAGTAATTATACCGTTCTGAATATCGTACAACCCACTGATCAATTTTAGTAACGTACTTTTTCCGCCGCCACTGACTCCAACGATACCGACTGATTCTCCAGTTTGCACTAAAAGATTGATGTTATCAAGAACCTGTTTCTCGTCATATGAAAAACACAAATTTTCAATAGTTACAGACATATTTTTCCCTCCAAGCGTTTCATATTGGCAGAGAACTGCCGGAAAGATGCAATATAACGTGGCATGTTCATCAGTACGCCTGATACATTTCCTGAGAGGTTTAGAAATATATACAATATACCGATACTAAATGCACCACTTATTACCATGTGTCCGCCTACTAGAATTAGAATTAGTAGTGGGATACTACTTAATATACCTGATAACGACATCAGTTTTGCTGTTGTATATTCAGAATGGATTGTATGTTTCTCCCATGCAGTTACCGAGCTCATATAACCTCCCAACGCCAAACGCGTCGCATCATACAGACGGATAATCGGAAACAATGTCAACAAGGTGTCAGCATATTGATTCATAAGGCCTTTTGCTTGCTGACTGCGTTCCGTAGCGGAACTGATGATTTTGCTCGACCAAAACACATAGAAAACAATAAGAAGCGCCGAAAGATTGGACGCTAATGTTAAAGTCCAACTGATGGACATAAGCCAGATGAATGTTATGAGAAAACGCATGACATCACCTATTAACTGGAATAAATTTGAGTTGAGGTAATCGGAAACGCCAGAAATCTCATTCTGTAATTTGGAAAGTTGTTCACCTGCGTTTAGTTTTTCGGCTTCTGCGACAGGAAGCGACACGAAATGCCGTGCATAGCCCATACGCAGGTCGTGAGTCAGGCTTTCGCAGGTATATCCAGTTATATAAGCGCTCACATAATTGGTCGCCCCCATCACAAACATAGTTACTAGCGCCATCGTTATCATTACGGCTGACGGCGAACGGCCTATACTGACAGCGTCGATTATACCCCTGAGTTGTGTATTCCACCATAATGTCACGGCGACAGACAGTCCGCTCGAGCAAATTGTGACCAACGAGAGAAATTTTCGATTGGATATTAACTTTATTAACAACACTATGTAAACACCCCCTTGAGAAATA
>CAYFSR010000056.1:0-1393 GCA_964345785.1 uncultured Eubacteriales bacterium
GGGACACATGGTCCATTGTTTCCAATGGTGCTGACTATGTCTTGAACTCGAAAAAGGTTAATAACCTTCTTCCTTCGAGTCCCCCGGCGTATTATGGGATGTTTTCATTAAGGAACACACCTGTCACCGCATGACCACTCCTTTTCTAAGAGGAGCCAGTTTCATGCTACGATTAGGCTAAACACTATGTTCCCCTACTCTCCCATCCTAGTACATCATAGGAACCAGGTTCCCTTAGATGCCTATAAGTCGATACACGGCTGTTGGGTTTCCCCACATACCCCTCGGCGTTGCCGGCGGTTAGTACAAATGTTCCTGCACACACGCTACGGTTTCACCGATAAAGCCGGGTTGTCACTTGTCGGTCGCCCGACAAGGCGATTCGTTTTGAGTCGAACCCCTGTCCGAAGATATTTCAGCGCAAGTTTCTCCGAGTGCAGTCAGCGTTTTGACATTCCCTCCATCCGACTCCCACTGACGGGATTCGGACTTCAGTAGCTTCATAAATCCCACCTGCTGCAAAGCTTAGGCAGGCTGGTTCCCCGCGAAATTGGCGCCCGGTTCCTATAGTGCGGGTGCTACAGGGCGGACGTCACAGCCTTAAGCTGCGAATGCTAAATTTTCGTTGTTAGCGTTTGTGTTTAAGTTTCCAGGTTTTATCGTGGCCCCGGAGTCCACGACTCGCTTCTCACACCTCTATCATCCCCGTCGAAACCAGTACGCCCCCATGTATATCAGGTACTAGGCACTTGGCACTAGATACTTGCTAAGATAATGGGTACTGGATCCTAAAACTTAGGATATCCATTATAGGTGTTAGATATTATTGTTTTTGGTGCTCTCGAAATGCGCGATCCATGTTGCGCTGTGCATCTCGCTGCGCTGTATCTTCACGCTTGTCATAGAGCTTCTTACCTTTAGCTACTGCCAACCGCATCTTCACCATACCACGAGTTAGATAAATCTCAAGAGGTATAAGGGAATAGCCCTTCTGCTGGATATAGCCAATAAGCTTGTTTATTTCCCTGCGGTTTAGCAATAGCTTGCGTTCCCGTACGGGATCGGTGTTGAAGATGTTCCCCTTCTCGTAAGGGCTAATGTGCATATTACGCACAAAAACTTCTCCCTGTCTTATGTCGGCATAGCTGTCCTTAAGGTTTACCTTGCCAAGGCGAATGGATTTAACCTCTGTGCCGGTTAAAACAATACCAGCTTCATAGGTTTCTTCTATAAAGTAATCATGACGCGCTTTTCTATTTTTAGCGATCACCTTAATTCCATCATTTGCCACGTAAAACAGCACCTACTTCGATAAAATAACCCTATTTGTAAGGTTGTAACAAATAGGGCACATCGGTCTTCCCGACGACAATAATAATGTTAACATATTTAC
>CAYFSR010000056.1:1493-7915 GCA_964345785.1 uncultured Eubacteriales bacterium
CCCAAGCGATAAACCTTTCTAGTTCGTTCCCCGATTAGGCAATAGTGTTTCTCGTTATAAACATAATAATCATCATCCAATGCTGTAACACGAACCAAGCCTTCTACGGTATTCGCTAGCTGTACAAAGATGCCATAATTGGTTACACCTGAGATAATGCCGTCATATTCCATTCCGATTTTATCCATCATATATTCAGCCTTTTTCAAATTATCCGTTTCTCGCTCAGCTTCATCCGCTACCCGCTCTCTTTTGGAGCAATGCTCACACATCTCAGGAAGAATTTTGCTCAAACGCTTTCTTTGTTTTTTATCCATCTTATCATTGATAAAATCCTTGATGATACGGTGTATTATCAAATCTGGATATCGCCTGATAGGAGCCGTAAAATGAGAATAGTCCTTTGCTGCCAAACCAAAATGCCCCAAATTTTCACTGCTATATTTGGCTTTTTGTAAAGATCTAAGCATAACAGTGCTGATTATTGCCTCTTCACGGCTTCCCTTAATCTTATCAAGAAGACTTTGTAGAGTCTTGGGATGAATTTTCCCACCAACGCCCTTTAGATGATGACCAAAATTGTGTATAAACTCATTGAACTCCAAGATTTTCTCAACAGTAGGCTCTTCGTGGATCCTGTATACAAAGGGTATCTCATTCCATGTCATGAATTCAGCAACAGTTTCGTTGCATACCAGCATAAATTCCTCTATGATACGGTTGGAAACGCCTCGTTCAAAGGGCATTACATCAATGGGCTTTCCCTTTAGGTCAAGTACAATCTTGGTCTCATCCAGATCAAAATCGATACTGCCTCTGCGCATCCTTTTATCTCTTAGAATTTGTGCTAAAGTCTCCATATCACGGAAATCATCTACATAGTCTTTATAGCGTTCAATTAACTCCTTATCATTGTTTTCTAAAATTTTGGTAACATCTTCATAAACCATACGTTCCTTGGATTGAATAACGCTTTCCACAATGTCATGGTTGACTACTTTACCTTGATTATCTATTTCCATAAAAACAGAAAAAGCCAAGCGGTCCTCATTCGGGTTTAAACTGCAAATTCCGTTGGATAATTCTTTTGGAAGCATAGGTATTACACGATCTACCAGGTAAACACTGGTGCCTCGTTCATAAGCCTCTTTGTCAATAATACCTTTTCTTTCTACATAATAGCTTACGTCTGAGATATGAACACCTAAGAGGAAATTACCACTTTCTTTCCTTTCAATGGATATAGCATCATCCAAATCCTTTGCATCAGCACCATCCATAGTGATAACCCGTAGGTCTCGTAGATCTCGCCTATTGCTGATTTCTTCTTCAGAAATGTTTTGAGGAATATTCTTTGCAGCTTGGATAACCTCTTCTGGAAACACCTCCGGCAGCTCAAATTGTCTGATTATGGAAAGTATGTCGGTACCTACATCATCCTTGTGGCCTAGCACTTCGATGACTTTGCCTTCTGGATTTCGTCGTCGGCTAGGCCATTTTGTAACTTCTACTACAACCTTAAAGCCATTTTTTGCTCCATTTAATTCATCTTTTGGAATAAAGATATCCTGACTAATACGTTTATCGTCAGGGATCACAAAACCAAAATTTTGCTCCTTATCAAAGGTGCCCACAACGGTTTTATTTGCCCTTTCTAATACCCGTACTACTTCGCCTTCACGGGAACGTCCATCGCTTTTGTGAACTCGAATCAAGATGCGGTCATTATGCAAAGCACTATGCAAATTTTCAGCCGATAGAAAGACATCCTCCTGCTCCTTATTATCAGGGATGAAGAAGCCGAAGCCCTTTGCATTTCCCTGCAACCGCCCGGTTAAAAATCCAAGACTTTCCGGTGAAGCATATTTCTTTTTCTTTGTTTTTACCAGCAAGCCTTCTTGCACCATTTGTTCTAGAATTTCATAGAAATCCCCTTCCTCCTCCGAAGGTAACTCCAGATATTCCAGCAACTGATCTTCATATAAGGGAATCGCATCTTCAAAGGATAACAGTTGGGTTACCCTTTGTTGAATCGATAGTTTCTCCTTTGTTTCTTTTTTACTCATTTCATTCCTCCAATTTAAAACCTAAGTTACTAAGAATTTATGACAATCCTATATTAACCACCTTGTCTGAATACTAAACAAGCTGGTGGATAAATGGATATAAAAATACGGCAGTAGATGGGTTGAATCCCCTTCTGCTGCCGTAATGTTAAGTCTATTGTAATAATGATAGTACAATGGCAATTGCTATGAATAAGACAGCTGCAATTTTTGTTAGGAACTGAAGCTTGCCTTCATAGCTTTTGGCCTTGTTTTTCCCAAAAAATGTTTCGGCTCCACCTGCTATACTACCTGATAAGCCGGCGCTCTTACCTGACTGCAAAAGCACGACGGCAATTAAAAACAATTCTGCAATAACCAGTACAATCGTGAGAATAATCCTAAATGGTCCCATCCGAATCCCTCCTTATGTATATAACACTAAACATTTTAACATGTAAGGCTCGGTAAAGCAAGGAGAAAGATTATTTATTCTTCAAATTGAACCATGCACTTAAACCAGGATATTGTGCCAAATCTCCCAATTCTTCCTCGATACGGATTAACTGATTGTATTTGGCTACTCGGTCGGTTCTAGAAGGAGCACCGGTTTTAATCTGGCCTGCATTCATAGCAACTGCCAAGTCGGCGATGGTGGTATCTTCAGTTTCACCTGAACGATGAGAAATTACTGCAGTATATCCTGCTCGATTTGCCATTTGAATAGCATCTAAGGTTTCAGTTATAGTACCAATCTGGTTAACCTTAATTAATATAGAATTAGCAGTTTCCAATTGGATTCCTTTAGAAAGTCTTTCAGTGTTGGTTACAAATAGGTCGTCTCCAACCAATTGAATGCGATTACCCAGTTTTTCTGTTAGCAGCTTCCATCCGGCCCAGTCTTCCTCGTCCAAACCATCTTCCAATGAAATGATGGGATATTTATCAGCTAAACCAACATAGTAGTCAACTAATTCTTCCGTGGTACGAACTACACCTTCGCCTGGGAAGTGGTAATTTCCATCTTCGCCATAAAGTTCACTAGCAGCTGCATCGATAGCTATTCTAATGTCTTCACCAGGTTTGTAACCAGCTTTTTCAACTGCTTCTAGGATAACTTCAATAGCTTCTTCATTGGTTTTTAGGTCAGGAGCAAATCCGCCTTCATCACCAACAGCAGTGTTGTAGCCTTTAGCTTTAAGAACTGCTTTTAGATTGTGGAATACTTCTGCACACATTCTAACTGCATCTCTGAAGCTTGTAGCACCTACAGGCATAACCATGAATTCCTGAATGTCAACTGTGTTGTCTGCATGCTCGCCGCCGTTCAAAATGTTCATCATAGGAACGGGTAGAACTTTAGCATTTACTCCACCAATGTATTGGTACAGAGGCAGGCCTAACTGCTCAGCTGCTGCTTTTGCCACTGCCATGGAAACACCAAGAATAGCATTGGCACCTAATTTGGATTTGTTGTGGGTCCCATCCAGTTCAATCATCAATTCGTCGATTCCAACCTGATCCAGAGCATTCATGCCAATAATTTCTTCAGCAATAATGTTGTTTACATTGTCAACTGCATTTTGTACCCCTTTTCCCAGGTATCTTTCTTTGTCACCGTCACGAAGTTCTACTGCTTCAAAAGCTCCAGTGGAAGCCCCTGAGGGAACAGCGGCGCGTCCCATTGCGCCTCCTTCTAGATATACTTCTACCTCAACGGTAGGGTTTGCTCTAGAGTCTAGAATTTCTCTTGCGAACACGTCAATAATGGTCATCATAAGTATTTTTTCTCCTTTCAATGGTTCAAATCAGGTATATGATTTACCTGTTTATTATCAGGCTTTCGCCTGTCATTTCCTTTGGTTTATCCAATTTCATTAAATCTAATATGGTGGGTGCTATGTCAGCCAAACGTCCATCTTCTCGTAAAACCGCATCTTTCCTTTTGTCATCTACTAAAATAAAGGGGACAATATTTGAGGTATGAGCGGTATGTGGTTCCTTGGTTGCATAATCCACCATTTGTTCAGCATTACCGTGGTCTGCTGTAATAAGAGCGACACCACCAGTTTTTCTAATAGCATCAACTACCTTGGCTAAGCAGGTATCAACGGTTTCAACAGCTTCAACAGCGGCATTTATATCACCAGTATGGCCTACCATATCGCAATTGGCGAAATTTAGAATCATGACGTCATATTTACCCGATTCAATTCGCCTTACTGCTTCCTCGGTTACCTCCGGTGCACTCATAGCAGGCTGTTGATCATAAGTGGGAACCTTTGGAGAAGGAATTAATACCCGCTCTTCTTGGGGGTTAGGGGCTTCAACTCCTCCATTGAAAAAGAAGGTTACATGAGCATACTTTTCCGTTTCAGCGATTCGAAGCTGAGATTTCCCCTTGCTGCTAATGTATTCTCCAAATGTATTATCTAGAGTTTGAGGATCATAGGCTACAGTTAAATTTTCAAAAGTTTCATCGTATTGAGTCATGGATATGAACTTAACCGGGAAATAGCCTTTTTTCCTTTCAAAATCATCAAATGCTGGCATTATAAATGATCGGGTTAATTCCCTGGCTCTATCAGGACGGAAATTGAAAAAGATAATAGCATCGTCTTTATCAATATTTGCTACAGGTTTTCCACCTTCCAAAATTACCGTAGGCTTAACGAACTCATCGGTTTCACTGGCATTATAGGATAATTCCATAGCTTCCACTGAGTTATCAGCGAATTCGCCCTCGCCCATTACCATTGCATTATATGCCTTTTGTACCCTGTCCCAGCGCTTGTCACGGTCCATAGCATAGTAACGCCCTGAAACCGTTGCAACTTTGCCGAATTCAAGCTGCCTTAGCTTAGCATCTAAGGCTTCCAAGGTGGATTTTCCACTAGCTGGGGGTACATCTCTACCATCCATAAAAGCGTGGATATAAACTTGAGGTAAGCCTTGATTTTTAGCTAACTCTACCAAAGCATAAAGATGCTCAATGTGGCTATGTACTCCACCTTCTGACACCAATCCCATCAAATGAAGCTTGGAATTATGCTGTTTGGCATGGGCTATAGCTTCTAAAAAAGCTTTATTATCAAAGAAATCGCCGTCTTTAATGGCTTTGCTAATTCTTGTAAATTCCTGGTAGACAATTCGGCCTGCGCCTATGTTTAAATGGCCTACCTCGGAGTTTCCCATTTGCCCTTCCGGCAGACCTACATCCAAGCCGCTGGCATGGATAGGTACGTGGGGGTAGGATGCCCATAATTCATCATAATTTGGCGTATCAGCCATATATACTGCATTGGCATCCTTTACGTTGCTTAGCCCGAAACCATCCATGATGATTAGGGCTGTTATCTGTTCTGACATATAGTCCTCCTCAATTACAAAAGCCGAATTTCATTAATAATTGACAATTTTGGAAAAATCATCGGCCTTTAGGCTTGCACCGCCAACCAAACCTCCATCGATCTCAGGCATAGCCATAAGCTCGGAAGCATTGTCTGGCTTCATGCTGCCACCATATTGGATTCGGATAGCGTCTGCCGCTTCCTGACCTGCAACCTCAGCTACTGTGTTACGAATATAGCCGATTACTTCATTGGCATCTTCGCTGGTAGCTGTTTTTCCGGTGCCAATAGCCCAGATAGGCTCATATGCAATAACACATGCTTTTACGTTTTCTACGGACAAACCTTTCAAAGCAGCTCTTGTCTGTCCTTCTACCAATGAGCGAGTAACTCCTTCTTCTCTTTGCTCCAATGTCTCGCCAACACAAACGATGGGGATTAAATTGTGAGCAAAAGCGGAATGTACCTTTTTATTAACGGTTTCATCAAATTCAGCAAAATACTCTCTTCTTTCGGAATGGCCTATGATTACATATTCCATACCTATTGCATTTAACATAGTGGGAGAAACTTCGCCTGTATAAGCTCCGCTCTCTTCCCAGTGCATGTTCTGAGCTCCTACTTTTATGTTTGTGCCAGCAGCTGCTTCTTTAACTGCCTGTAAAGCAACATAGGGAGCACAGATTACAACTTCTACGTTACTATCCTTTACCAGGGGAGCCAGTTCCTTTACCATTGCGGCTGCTTCCTCTGGGGTCTTATTCATTTTCCAGTTTCCTGCAATAATTGGTCTTCTCATCATCTATCTCCTTTTTTTATGGATATTGGATACTGGTTAATGGATATTGGTAGTTACGTGTTTGGAGATTTGGTTTAGCAGACAGAGTCGTCTGCCCCTACGCCTATTTTATATCACGTTCAACCTTGTCAGCATATGTATCGTGTATTACCTAACTATACCTTAATGCCTGACGCTTTGTGCTTTGTACTACTAATATCCAACATCTAGTATCCTGTATCCTGTATC
>CAYFSR010000056.1:8015-14115 GCA_964345785.1 uncultured Eubacteriales bacterium
GTATCCTGTATCCTGTATCTAGTAACATATTCTACTTATTTATCATTTAGTGCTGCAACACCTGGCAACTCTATACCTTCCAGGAATTCCAAGGAAGCGCCGCCACCAGTAGAAATATGAGTCATCTTATCGGCATAACCCAACTGATTCACTGCAGCTGCAGAATCGCCGCCGCCTATTATTGTTATACCCTCACATTGGCTCATGTAATCAGCAATTGCTTCAGTTCCTTTTGCAAATTCAGGCATTTCAAAAACGCCCATAGGACCGTTCCATACAACTAATTTGGCATTAACTATGGCTTGCTTGAACTCTTTCATGGATTCTGGACCGATATCCATTCCCATCCAGCCTTCTGGCATCTCATTACTATGTACTGTTTTATGTTCAGCATCGGCTTTAAATTCTGATGCGACAACTGTGTCAACTGGTAATAGCATATTAACACCTTTAGCCTTAGCCTGCTCCATAAGTTCAGAAGCCAACTCAACTTTATCTTCTTCCAGTAAAGATTTACCAATTTCATAACCTTTGGCTTTAAAAAAGGTATACGCCATGCCTCCACCAATAATCAATGTATCAACCTTGTCAATAAGATTGCGAATTACACCGATTTTGTCAGAAACCTTAGCACCTCCTAAAATAGCAACAAAGGGGTGAGCAGGGTTGTCCAATGCTCCGCCTAAAAACTCTAATTCCTTCTTCATCAAATAACCAGCAGCAGCCGGGAGGTAGTTGGTAACTCCTTCTGTAGAAGCATGAGCTCTATGAGCAGTTCCAAAAGCATCATTTATGTATACATCACCAAAAGAGGCAAGAGCCTTGGCAAACTCAGGGTCATTTTTCGTTTCAGCTTTATGGAAACGCAGGTTTTCCAGAAGAACAACTTCGCCTTCCTTAATACCCTCTACTAGAGATTTAGCATGGTCGCCGATGACATCATTGGCTAATTTAACCTCCAGGTTAAGCAATTCTCCAAGTCGCTTCGCAACAGGAGCCATACTGAAATCGGCTTCGAAACCAGTTCCACTGGGTCGGCCCAAATGGGACATGAGAATAACCTTAGCATTTTGTTTCAACAAATACTGAATTGTGGGTAGAGCGCCTTGAATTCGGTTATCGTCGGTAATTTGCTTTTCTTTGTTCAGTGGTACATTGAAGTCAACCCGAACCAGAACTTTTTGGCCGGATACTTGCAGGTCTTCCAATGTTTTTTTATTCATAGTTTACACTCCTTAATTAATATATTTACGGTCACTCATCTAACGAATAATTCTATATATGAATGGCAGTAGTATCTTTTCCAATGTATATCAGCCCTGTAAAGGGCATTATCCTCAACAATTTTACTATATTATGGCTGAAAATTCAATAGCTGGGGAAAATCCAATTGTCGTAAAGCCTCGAATAGTACGATTGCTACGGAATTGGATAAATTAAGAGAACGGGCCTCCGCCTTCATTGGAATGCGAATTGCCTTGTCAGTATATTCAGCCAGCAGATCCTGAGGCAGGCCTGCAGTTTCCTTTCCAAAGAAAATAAAGCTGTTTCCCGTATAGCTAACCTGCGTGTAGCAATTCTTAGCCTTAGTTGTGCAAAAATAAAAATCTCCATCGGGAAACAATTTGAAAAATTCACTCAGCGACTCATGATATTGGATATCCAGTAAGTGCCAGTAATCCAATCCGGCTCGTTTTAAATATTTATCATCTAAGGAAAAGCCCAGGGGCTTAATTAGATGAAGACTTACGCCTGTAGCTGCGCAGGTTCTTGCAATATTTCCAGTATTCTGAGGAATCTCCGGTTCTACTAAAACAATATTTAATGACATATTATTAATCCAGCTTTCTTAAGTCCACTTATTCTTTAGTTTTTACTAGATGATACCCAAGTATTCATACTAGTATCATCATTTTACCCTACGGATAAACCTATAAAAATTGGGTTTTCAGTTTACAATCTTTCACTTAATCTTCAATATATATGATTCCGATGGTGCCCTGACCACAATGGCTTGATATTACTGTTCCTGCTTGGTTTACATATACTTCTTCTACTCCAAGTTCTTCCAAGCATTTCCTATAACCTTCCTGTTCTTCCTCTTTACAAAAAGAGTGAGTGACAAATGCTCTTTTTTTGCTAATTTGAGAACCGTCCCCAACCACATCTTTACAAAACTCGTTGAGGCAATAAGAGCGCTTTCCACGGTACTTTGCTCCTACCACCATAGTTCCATCCTTTACTACAATCTGCGGCCTTATTTTTAACGCATTGCTGGCAAGCAACTGTACTGAATTACATCGCCCGCCCATATGTAAGTACTTTAACGTGTCAATAATAAAGGAGATCTTTGCCCTGGGAACCAATTCAGTTATTGTCTGATAAATCTCTTCTACACTCTTTCCTTCTTGAGCTAATTCAGCGGCTTTAATTGCTAAAATACCAATTCCTGTTGAAAGATTCTGAGAATCCAAAACCCATACACGGCCTTTTTCGAACTCTTCAGCAACTAAACGAGCTGTTTGATGTGTACCTGACAACTGAGATGAAATAGTGATACATAGCACATCGTACCCTTCCTGGATCCAACGGGAGAATACGTCATAAAAGTCTCCAAAGGAAGGAGCTGAGGTTTTAGGCAGGGATTTGTTTTCTTCAACCTTCCGATAAAGCTCTTCTGTCGTAATTTCGACTCCGTCCAAATAACTCTTGTCCCCAAACAGAACGTACAGAGGAATTACCTCTATATTAAACCTTTCCTGTAACTCTGGAGACAAATCTGCCGTACTGTCTGTTATTACTTTTACACGGTTCATGTGACTACCCCCTGAATTTAATCAGGTCAATTTGTAAAAAAATAAAATGTATAATTGCGGATATAAACAAAATGACCTCGTTACCATTATATTATACTTTTTAGATTATAGATATAATAAATCCAATTTTCAAGATCCTCCCATGCGCTTTAGCTTTTCCTTGCCATAGATGCCCTTCCTAACCTATTAGGCTATTTAAATGCAAGGTACCTTCTGGACGAATATTGAGAATTGCTACGGTGTCACTTCCAAATATACCTTCCATTAATTCTACATAGTCTTCTATGTGTTCATCAGGCATAAAAACCTGTATGGTCCCAGCAAAACCACCGCCGTGTACCCTGCAAGCTCCAGCTTGTACTTTATTGATGAATGTTTCCGTTGCAGCTAATGCCAAAGTAACCCCTTGCTCCTGTGGATTTTGGTTGGAATAACAATTTTGCAGAAAGCGCCATGAGCTGCTCCCGGATTCCTGTACTAACTTTAAAAAATCAGTAAAGCGATTTTCTGCTAAAGCCTGCGCCTGATCAACCACTCGCTGGTCATCATTGAAAAAATGTATGGCTCGCAAAATTGCACGGTCCCCTGCTTTTTCTCTTAGTAAAGGTATGTTTTGTAGAACATCATCTAAAGTTATTTCCCTTAATACTTGTTTGCCAAGAGTCTGAGCTACTAACTTCATTTCGCGGGGAACATCGGCATAATCCTGGGTTAGGTCTGCATGATTGCCTCCTGTATCCACTACCAAAATATGATAGCCATAGGCTGCCATATCAAAGTTCACCTTTTGATAAACTGCTTTATCGCTATTTTTAAAATCGATAGTAATAAATCCGCCAAGGGCACAGGCCATCTGATCCATTAAGCCACTGGGCTTACCGAAGTAAACATTTTCTGCATATTGACCAATCCTTGCCAGCAATGCTGGTTCCAGTGAATTTTTATTATATAGTGCATTTAGTATGGTAGCCAACAAAACCTCAATGGAGGCTGATGAGCTAAGACCAGACCCTCGGGCAACGGAGCTGTTTATGTAAGCATGAAATCCACCAATTGCATGTCCCAATTGTTTGAAACGCGCAGCAATTCCACGAATCAAGGCAGTTGTTGTTTCTGATTCTCCTGCAATAGGATCCAAGTTAGACAAATCTACTCGAAAAACATCTGGATAACCTTCCGAGTATACTACGATTTCATTGTCTTTAGTATCGGTTACTGCGGCAATGGTATCAAAATGTACAGCAGCAGCCAAGACATGACCAGCATTGTGATCCGTATGATTACCGCCTATTTCTGTACGGCCGGATGTACTGAACAGCTGAATTTCATTATTATCGTCTGGAAATAAAGACTTAAAGCTCTTTATCAGCTCTTTATACCTAAAAATTTGTTTATTAATGGTTTTTTCATTCCCACCATAAAGGCGAGTAAACACTTTCCGTGTTTTATTATCCTCTAGTATTGGGCCCCAATCTTTCTGCATTATTTTTCCTCCCACTTAATGAATCTGCTTAATTATTGACTTTATTATACCTTTTGCAGTTTGGTATTTCAATACCAGCACATTTGTCATTGATTTGTCTTTTTGATACTACTATAATGGATTAATGAAAGTAGGTGGCTTAAATATGGAAACAACTAAACGCCGAGGAGCAGAACTCATTGAAGAATTGCTTCAATATGCGTTACATCATAAAATACTTAAAGAAGACGATGTTAATTTGACAAGGAATCTACTAATGGATCTGCTACGAGTGGATGAACCCTTATCAGAGCAATTCAGTATAGATGCAACAAAGCCAATACCGGAATCTGCTGCTCCAATTTTAGATGGTATGCTTGATTACTGTCATGAAAAGGGAATTCTTGAAGAAAACACTTTAACTCATCGTGACTTGCTGGATACACGCATCATGGGCGTGTTTTTATCCAAGCCCTCTGAGATTAGAAATGAATTTTACGAAAAAAAAGAACAAGAAGGAATAAGGTCAGCTACTGATGACTTTTATCATCTCTGTCAGAAGTCCAATTACATCAGGATGGATCGAATTCAGAAAAATTTAATGTGGAGCAGCCCAAGCTCTTTTGGCGACTTGGAAATTACTATTAATCTAACCAAACCGGAAAAAGACCCTAAAGAGATTGCAGCACTTAAGAATGCACCACAATCTGGTTATCCCAAGTGTATGCTTTGTCCCGAAAATGTAGGGTATGCCGGACGTGTTAATTTTCCTGCACGGCAAACTCATAGAACTATACCCCTAAGCTTGCATGGAGAAACCTGGCATTTTCAATACTCTCCTTATGTATATTACAACGAGCATTGTATTGTTCTAAAGGAAGAACATGTGCCAATGAAAATTACCAGGGATACCTTTCACCGATTATTTGACTTCTTAGACCTGTTTCCCCATTATTTTATCGGCTCCAATGCAGACCTTCCCATTGTCGGTGTTTCAATCTTGAATCATGATCATTTTCAGGGTGGGCGTTATGTGTTCCCCATGGAGAAGTCAGGCATAGAATACGAGTTAAGATCTAAAGAAGATGCAGAAATAGAAGCGGCTGTAGTTAATTGGCCTATGTCTGTAATTCGTATTTCTTCGAATGACTCAGTTAAACTGGGAGATCTAGCCTTTTCGATTCTTTCCAAATGGAGGGAATATTCCGATTCCGAACATGAAATCTTTGCCTATACAAAAGATAAAACTGGCAATCAGATTCCTCATAATACGATAACTCCTATAGCGCGCAAAAAACAAGACGGTCGATACGAATTGGATCTTGTACTGCGTAATAACCGTACTTACAAGAAACATCCTCTGGGAATTTTCCATCCCCATGAAGACCTGCACCACATCAAAAAGGAAAATATTGGGCTCATAGAAGTAATGGGTTTGTTTATCCTGCCCGGTCGACTTGAAAATGAATTGAAGAGCTTAAGTATCTATTTAACTGGGAAGGCATCAGAACAGCATGATACTCTGAATGATCCTTCCCATCCTCTTCACCATCACAGCACTTGGCTGAATGAACTAATACAAAAATATGGAAACAGCTTGAATGCAGAGCAGGCTAAGTCCATATTAAAAGAGGAGGTAGGAATTAAATGTCAGCGTGTGTTAGCTGATGCTGGCATATATAAAACTACTGCTAAAGGGCGCGAAGGCTTCAATCGTTTCCTTGCCAGTGTTGGATTTAGGCAGGTATAAGATCCTTCACTGCGTTCAGGATGACAATGTGGTTTATTTAGGATGACAATGTGGTTTGTTCAGGATGACTGC
>CAYFSR010000057.1:0-13939 GCA_964345785.1 uncultured Eubacteriales bacterium
ATAATCATAACTTGAACAGTTCGTTCTTGGCCCCGCGTCTGATTAAAATCTATAAATTGGATTAATCCATATTGGCCTAAATCCATTTTTCCATCTACCATAACAATGGTTACATTTCTTCCAATGATGGAAGAACGAAGATGTGCATCTGTATTATGGCATCCTCTTGCATCTTCATCATGCTCCTCCGCCCACTTCAATGCCTTTGGGCCGGGATGAAGATACATTCCTTCCCTGCGTTGTGTAGGAATGATTTTCTCAAACACATCAACTAAATCTTGCTGAAGGTACTCAAGTCCTGTCATTGACATATCAAAAGCGGCCTCATCGGTTATAACACTGCACGTTGTATGGCGGGAATACACAACAACGATACCGTTTTGAATGCCCGACCTTGCAACAATCTCCTTTGTTTTGGCTGTTACATTATGAAACGTGATTACCTTTTGATTGGATTGCACTTTAAATTCTTCTCTGTATACCATTTTGATCCCCTTCCTTACTATTTTTTAAGATCATCTGCAGCTCTTCTGGTTGCAGCTATCATTTCATCTATCATTGCAATAGGATCCTCTGCATTCATAATGCCTGATGCAGCGCCTGCGGCTTCAGATCCAGCCATAATAAAATCATAGACCTGCTGTCCATTGGTAATCCCTGCAGCTTGCTCAACCATGATGTCAGGATATATTTCTTTTATTACCTTTATGGATTCCTTAACATAGCTCATATCGCTTACTCCCCCGCCAGCACCACCGATTAGTTCGGAAGGCTCTGGGTTGATAATATCAGGGTGAAGCTGTGCTATAGCTTTGGCTTCTGCGATGGTGTCAGCACAGGCAAACACTAGCATGTCCAGCTCTCTAGCTCTATCAGTTGTAGCTTTACTAGCAGGGAGAGACATTGGTTTTTCGCTGTGATTTACAACAACACCTTGTGCTCCTGCGTCTTTTAATGCTTCTGGCAGAATATCAGCCATACCGCGTCCTGGACGTAATGTATCCATGTAGGGAGCTAAAATGATAAGGTTTTTCGTATTTTCTGCTACTCTACGTATCTCAACTGCCGGTGTGATAAATAAAACATCAATATCATATTTTTCCGCTGCAGCATCAGCTGCCTTTGCATATTCCAGGACTTTATCGCCCCAGATGTAGTTTTTTGTCCCTATTTCAAAATAAGGAGCTCTGATTACAGGTTTCATTAAAATCCTCCTACTTTAACTAATATTAAATAGCTCCATAAAATTATTATAGAAAGCTTCCAATCACTATATTAGGAAGCTTGCATATTCAATTATCCATTCTCATCTTGGTAATACATCTGCATGTAATCCCACATTTTACGGTATTTAATATACTTCTTGTTATAATATTCTTGGTTTTCGATCTTTGGATGATATACATATTCTTGTCTAGTCATAGCTTGAGCTGCGCTTTCATAGCTACCATACAAACCAAGGCCATGGGCAGCAATTATACCAGCACCTACTGCACAAATGTCTGCCTGATTTAATCGAACCAGAGGGACACCTGTGGCATCTGCTATCATTTCACACCAAATATTGCTCTTAGCTGCACCGCCTACAATAATAAGCTGTTTAATGTCGCTCCCATTGGATCGAAAGTCTTCGAGTCCACGCTTTACACCAAATGAAACCCCCTCCATAATAGCTCTCGCAAAATCAAAACGGTCATGGTCCAGGGTGATGCCAGTTAATGTGCCTTTAGCATTCATTTGCCAAATAGGGTAAGCTGCTCCTGTAAGGTACGGATAAAAAATTAGATCGGAATCCTTTCTCTGGCCAACTTCTTGATCCATGTCCCTAAAACTTTCTTGCACAAACTCATCCTTATACCATTGCATAGAAGCACCTGAACAGACCAAAGAAGCCAGCGCGCCATATAAACCTGAAACTGGATGTTTACCTGCCGCAATATAGCTTTCTGTTACCATAGGCTTTTTCGTGATTCCTAATAGAACCCAAGTAGTACCTGCTGATAAAAGCATGTCCCCATCGTGAACTGCTCCAGCTCCAATAGCACCGCAATATTGGTCGTGTGCACCATTAAAAACAGGGATCCCAGACTTCAAGCCCATTAGCTTAGAAGCATGCTCGCTAAGTTCTCCTACTTTAGCGCCAGTAAGCAGTACTGGTGTTAGCTCATCTTCATGGATTCCAGTGGCTTCAAGGAGCTTCTCATCCCAGCAACCTTTTTCGATATTATATAATTGTCGCATAGCAGCATTTGTGGGATCGATTACGGCATTACCGGTAAGAAATAGATTAACAAATTCTAATGTGCTTATAAAACGTACTGCATTCGTATATTTAGCTTGTTTCTTCATATGCATGATCTTCGCTGCATCCAAGGTAGGGTTGGGTTTCCAACCAGTAGTTGCATATATATATTCAGCTGATAGCTTTTCCTCCAACTCGGCCACTTCATCCATAGCCCTGTTGTCCATCCAGGTTAAAGCATTTCCTATTGTATTATTATCCTTATCCATAGCAACACTACTTGCTCCTTGGGTTGAGAGGGAAATTCCTTGTACCTTATCCCCATCAATATTCTCCAAAGCTTCACGTGTAGCTGTTACAAAAGCTTCCGTCCAATCCTCGGCCCGCTGTTCAATATGGTTCCCACTACTAATTAACTTGTAACCTTGACTTCCAGATGCAACAACTTCACCACTTTTTGTTAAGACAAGAACCTTAGTGAGAGTAGTCCCCACATCTATACCCAATACAAACATATCATCCATATTATTTTCACCTATTTGCTCTCTAAATCATTTCTAACTTTACGAACAATATCTACGGCCTCGAGATGTCGATATTTCAAATCTCTTAATGTGGGGCGCCATACTGACATTAAGAAACCTTTGATTTGATCTTGGTTACATGTTGCATTACAGTAATTTACTGTACCTTCAAAGTTCCATTGATTACCCCAGTTGCTTCCTGTAGGTACATGCTCGTATCCATTTTCATTTAATATATTGTAAGCTCCTACATATGTTTGCTCTCTTCTAAAGCTGCCGTCATAATACCAATTACTCTGCAAAAATTCTTTTGGCATGTTCTCTAAGAATTCATCCTCGTGATTCCAAATACGATCTGACCAGACCCACGGACGTACTCCAGCACCGGTAACAGCCTTTGCGAAGAAAAATAGATCATGCCACCATAGATCACTATTGCGAATAACAGCGATTTTATGTTTTGTCTGATGACCATAGGTCTCTTCGTCCATTCCTAAATGGAAAAGAGGCGGGTTATCAAATAACTCTATTACTTCTTCTATTAAATTTTTGCATACTTCATAATATTTATCAGTAGAAACATAATGGGAATGTACTCCTAGCCACTCATCATGGCAGGTAGAAAAGTTTAGTTTTGGTATGGGTGTAATGCCCTTTTCTCGTAAACCACTTAGCATATCAGAAAGTTCATTCTTGCTAAGGGAACCTTCTACGGCAATTTCAGGATGGGAATCATATTTAATTCCTTCACCTAAATCAATAACCAATGTGTTGATACCTGCTTCTGGCATATTTCCAGTTACTAAATCCCATACATCTTTATCGAACCTTAGTTTGTCACTTGCTGTACAGTAATCCTCTACATAGCCATCTCCAAGTAGTCTAACCTTTGTGTCTTTAGGGAGCCACATGTTATACCCTATGTGTATCAGGTATGCCCACATTTTATCTGTTTTTTGCATTTATCACACCATCCTTATTTTGATAGATTTCTCGCAAACTCGGAATGACAGCATACGATACAGTCATTCTACGTATTTATGTAGTTATTTCTGTCCAGATTCCTCGCACACTCGGAATGACAGGCTTTGATTCCTCGCAAGCTCGGAATGACAGCACTATATGGTCATCCAGAGTTTTAAGCGAAGGATCTCATAACTCATTATTAGTTTTACCATCATATGTAGATGGTAAGGTGTCTATTAAGTCTTCTCTATTTATCTTAGTAAAAATATCTTTCCAACGGCCTATAAAGCTTTCGTGGGTAATTGCAGGTAAAAAGCCTAATCGCAAATAAATCTTAATAGCAGGTATGCGGAAATCATCCGTGAGCAAAACCATTCGAGCAAATCCTTCTCTTTTTGCTTGTCTCATAGCAGCTAAGGAGGCATGAAGCCCTAAATGATGACCGGAACGCTCGGGTAAAACACCAACCATATGCACTACTGCACAATCAGCAGGATAATCATCAGAATCCCAAGATGCTGCAGTAGCTACTGGTATATCATTTTCATCGGTTACAAAAAGAACTCGCTCAGGTTTATAAAATTTATCATCTGTCATAAGACTGTATGAATACTTATTCTCGAAAGATTCGGTTATTATTCTCTCCCAAGCCTTATGGTCACTGGGCGATTTCTCGCTACGAGTCTTAAATGGTTCCGGTAACTTCAGATCAATTATATTGTTTAAATCCGGATGTAACATTACTAATTGTGGTTTTTTATTTTCAATTGAACCATTTGACATTGTCTTTTCCCCCTTGATTTTTCTCTACCATTCACGCGGGTCGGGTACAGGCAGCCATCTACCTTCTTGTAATATTGAGTCCTGGCTTACTAAGCCAGGTAAAGTCATATCTAGTGAATCGTATATATCGATCGGCACCTTTCTACCTTCATAGATAGAGTCAATGAAGTCAGTCATAATAACTACATCAGAGCCTCCATGGCCGGACTCTTCTGCTTTTTTGCCTATATCCCGCCATAACTTCGGTAGATACTTTTCTTCATACTTCGTCAGTTCATCCCATTGACCCTTTTCACTTTCTCCATTGACCCAAATTTGGTTCCTATCCTTGCCTTTACCTAAATGACTTCCTTCATATGCAGCACTTGTGCCCTGTAGTGCATAGTTAAGACCATATGGACGTGGTGAAGAAATATCGGTTCGTATTTTTATCAATTTTCCTTTTGCAGTTTTGCATAGCATTACTGCACTATCATCTCCACCTATAGGAGCACCAGTTAGATCGAGGTTATGCCTTCCAGTCCCTGCGCAGCAGACGCTCTCTACTCTGTCCCCTTCCATCCAACTTAGGATAGGGCCAAGGCTGTGGGTTCCATAAGTGATTCCACGAGTTTCGAATTGATATTTTCGTCTCCAGGGAGTTTTATATAATAGTTCACGGCAATCATGTAAATATTCACCTTCTGCATAAAACACTTCACCAAATACTCCAGCGCGAACCATTTCCTGTATGACCATGTATGGTTTCATGTAGTTGCAATTTTCACCCATCATATACTGCGCATTTGAAGTTTTGCTTGCTTTCAGCAGCTTCTTACATTCCTCTATTGATATAGCTGCTGTAACTTCACTAAACACATGTATGTTTTTCTTAAGCGCATCAATGGATTGACTTACATGCAAGTGCATTGGGGTTCCTATAATTACAATATCCAAGTTGCCCTTTTCTAGCATCTCCATGTAGTCTGTATACCTATCTACACCCTCTATACCACTTAATGTATTGTCCAATGCTTCAGGATTCAAGTCGCAGGCTGCTGTTAGGGCTGCTTTACCACTTTCCTTGAAGGCAGCAAGAAAGGCGGATGGTCGACCTGCCGCGCCAACAATACCTACTTTAAGTTTTTCCATTTCAAATCCCCCCATATCATTAGGCTCTAAACTTAAAAAACGATATTAAATTCTTATAATGTCATCCTAAGCGCCAGGGAAGGATCTTTGCTTTCCAGGATTCCTCGTACACTCGGAATGACAACATGTTTATTGGTGACTACATATTTATCGGAATGACACGTATTTATCGGAATGACACGTATTTATAGTTTTATTTTAAAACAGCGCATATCAACACACTGAATACCGTCCTCATAAATAGGTTCTGGATAATTATCTATAAAAAAGTTAGCTATAGTATAACTGTATTCAAAACCTAGTGATTTATAAAAGCCTTCTGTTGGAGCAGTGGTACCTACCAACATATGAGTATACGTTTTTGATGCTTCACCCATAATTCGCTTTAAAAATTTAGAGCCAATACCTTTACCTTGCAGGCTTTCTAAGACAGCAATATTCTTAAGTTCACACGATCCGTCTTCCAATGGGTATAGCACTGCCGCAGCTACTATATCTTCTCCATCTTTATATATATATAAATCACCATCGTATAAATAACGTTCTATGGCTTCTGTGTCCGGGTCCGCAAGAAGTAGTATATCCATATATGCTGTCTTATTGTTTTTTATTAGTTGTAACTCCAAAGCAATTCTCCTTTGTGAGATTTAATATTACACCTACAGGATTATATTATTGTCCTAGAAGACAAGCAATTTAAACAAGTTATTTATAACATAAAACCTTCTGCTCCAGTTATAACAATGATTTTAAGCTATAGCTTACATGCAAGTTTTTAGAACGCAACCAAAATTCTGACTTCTGACTTCTGACTTCTGACTTCCTTGATTGAAGCCATGGCTTCAATCAATTATAAATCCTTATTCTCAATTCCGTTGTACCAGGAACCAAAAGGTCTTGCAATGGCTTCGCTTACGTAGCAGGTGCCTTTTCCAAGACGCATAATGGAAGCGGGACATTCCATGGAAATAGGTCCATACAGTTCAATACGGGAAATCATTCTCTGCCATGAATCTCCACCTGGATTAACGAAGTTATGAATTTCAAATCTTTCTCTTGCATTAACAATATCTCTAGGTCCAATAGTTACTGCTCTTGGAGGAACTGCCCATACATCACCGGAAGCACCCATAGGAGCAAAAAGGGAATTTTCTGCTATGGTTAATGGTGATTCAGTAGTCAATCTGGAACCTATCTTGCAGAATTCTTCAAGGGAGTCAGCCTCGAACTCTTTTACACCTGGGTCTATGAAAGCGGTATGACCTGGCCAGCCAGTAGCTGAATAAACAATATCCGCTCCCCCATCGCCGACTTCTTCAATTATATTAGAGAAAGCATCGTCTTCTACATGGTCATTGGTAAATACATGCCATTGCTCGATTGGCGGACGTAAGTCTTCTCGGATTTTGTAATAGAAGTGATTCAAGAAGGAATAGCCCAAGCCTGCTCCATAAGTCAAGGGAGCAACATTGCCATCTTCATCTGCCCACTCATCCATTGCAAATCCATGTACATTTCGACAATCGACGTTGTACCTGTTGATCATTTCCGCTACAGCACCATAAACATCTGGCCATTGGTTGGGAAAAATAGCAGTTAGTCTTTTGTCCATCTTGTCACTCAGATAGAACCTATGGAATATATCCTGGGCTAAGATAAGAGATGGATTTAGTACAATTTTTACGCTATAGCCATTTTCATTTGTATATTCCATGTCCTCACGTTTGATGTTACGTACTCTTTCCAGCATTTCTACATCTCTGGAAGGTAACCAGGGTGCTGGTTTGAAAGAAAACTCCTTATTCATTTTATCTACCTCTCTTTATATTTTAGTAGCCTCATGGGCCCCACACCATCTAATTAAAAATAATGCAATCGCTTTACAATGTTCGTGTAATTGTTTTTGGTCTACAAATTCATCATATTGGTGAGCTCCTCCATATAGCTGAAAATCTCTAATAATTCCAAAGTTCAAGCTGATTGGAGAGCCGTATTTTAGAAATAAGGAAAGATCTGAAAGACATGCCCCTGTAATTGGGATAGGCCTGTTAACAATTTCTTGGGCTGCTTTTTTTACAGTCTGTAAGGTTGTGTCTTCATCTGGCAAGGATAAACAATGAAAAAATCTGGTACGCGGCTTAAAGCCCTTAGTGGAAACTCCCATTTCGTCCAAGCGAGCTTTAATCACCTTCAAAGCATTATTCAATTCTTCTTGAATATGCTCCTGGCTCTTGTTGGTATAGAAAACAAAGCTCATCATGCCATGGTCAAGGTTTACGCCCATACCACCGTCACCTGCCAGGAACTCATAAAATCTAAACGCAGAACGTTCCATGTCCGTTCCAACAAAGTATCGATCTACTTTCAGTTCTTCGTGGCGATTTTGGATAAATGTCTGAAGCTCTTCCCGAATAACTAACAAAGCATCAACCACCAATTTAGATGAATCCTGGGTTTTATTTGCTTTGACTGTTATTTCTAATATCTGACCGCCCATTGAACAACTCCAAATTTCGAAGTTGCCTCCATCCATATTAATTATAGCGTCGCAATTATGCTTCAAACTTGCAGCTAAAGCACCATTGCCACCGCCGTACTCTTCATCACTATAGGATTCTAAAACCACATCACTTTCCAGGACTATTCCACTTTCCTGAATGGCTTGTAATGCCATAATAGAGCTTGCGATACCAAACTTGTTGTCATTAGCACCGCGGCCATAGATTCTCCCGTCCTTTATCACTCCACCGAAAGGATCAACGGTCCACTGTGATTCATCTCCGCTTGGCATTACATCTGTATGAGCAGCAAGCATTACCTTTTTCTTTCCATTAGGCGCACGATATGTACCACTGAAATTAGGACGGTTTTCTGCATTCCTGCCAGGTAAAAAATCGGGGTTCTCTAAAATACCTGAAATATCGGTTGGATAATACTTTTCCGCCTCCAATCCCAGACCACGATACTGGTCCATAATGAGTTCTTCACACTTTTCCTCATCACCATCTGTGTCGTAATTGATAGACCTAATTTTTATTAAGTCAGAAAGCAGCTGGTCAAGTTCATCGGTATGATCGTCAATATAGGACAAGACTTTTTGCTCTAGAATATTCATTACTTCACTCTTCCTATCTTGTAAATTTTCCCACATAAGTTTAACTCGACTGTAAAACACAAGATCTGTAGATAATAACTAACCCATCAGAACTTCCTCAGATGAAGCAGCATGAGCTATCATCGCCTTTTTTGCTCCCTCCGGATTTTGCTTTTCTATCTGTTCGTATATAGCATAATGCTCTGCATAATTTCCTTCTAAAGTTACATTTGCTTTACTGATTCGTTTTACTAATGCCTGATTTATTTCTTCAATAGTGGTGACACAGGCTTGAAGTAAAGTATTATGTGACATTTTTGCCAGCTGAATATGAAATTCGCTGTCAAGCCTTCTGATTTGTACAAGATCTCCTGCCTTAACTGCTTCTTTAAAATGCGATAGAATTTCACCTAATTTTTTGCATTCATCTTCTGTCCTGTTTTCTGCTGCAAGGTAGGCTGTTCCACCTTCTATGATTTTTCGGGCGTCATATATAGTTTCGATGTCAATATCGTCAAACTCAATTAACTGAAACATTGGTCTCATAAATGTTCCTAAATCAATATTTTTTACATAAGTACCACTACCATGTCGTATATCCACTAAACCCATTGTGTTCAACTTTTTTAGGCTTTCACGAATTGTAATTCTACTAACTCCAAACATTTCACAAAGAGTAGGCTCTGGTGGAAGCTTATCACCAGTTTTGTATACGCCCCGTATGATAGATTCCTTTATTTGTTCAACAACTTGATCACATTTGGTTTTATTGCTGATTTTAGCTACATATTTCATAATATTTTCCTTTACTATATTACCAGCGTGGTAATATCATATGATGACTTTATTATATAAATTAGTAGGAACATAGTCAATGAGATATAGGGATAATTTTGTAATTTTATATATTTAAATAATTGTGCATAAGTGATTTTGTATATATTTACTAAATGTAAATTTCGTAAAATTAAAATTCTTCTAACATTACTCAAAAAATTATTCTTCAACAAGCACCACCCGGGCAGGTGCACAACTAGTTTTAACCACATTGAGAGGTAATGCCGTCAAGCGGCAACGATGAGCCGTAACCTTTTCTAGATTTACTAGGGGACCAACCATTAAGATATCTGCAGCATAAAAGTCTGGAAAAAAGCCCTGGGGATTTTCAAGGTTCTCCCACCGGGGAGAATCTGCACCAAGTATAGAAGGCTTTTTAGATATCAGCCAGTCCATAGCTGCTTTAGTGAAATAGGGGCTGTCATTAAGATAATCGGGATCCATCCAATATCGACCCCAACCAGTGCCTACTAGGATTGCATCTCCCTCTTCAATCGCATCAGCATTCTTGCAACTTAACAAATCCATAATGGTGATACCATAACGGCTTCCATCTGATGGTTTTTCTAGATTTCCGATATTCAGTACAACACATGGAACATCATATATTCTATTAATATCAACCTCGTGTAATAAATAAGAATCCTCTGGATTCATGCCCAAAAAGTGAGCTGGAGTTTCCAGATATGTGCCTGTTTGAGAATGTAGCCCTTCAAAAATCTCGCAATACACCGGCCCTTCCACCCAAGGAACAGGAGGTAAAGGTTTTATAGAAATGGTAGGAAAGGGTAGTTCATAATTCCACATTCCATCTTGTATTATTCCTGTAACGTCTATTATCTTTTGCATATTTTATACTCCTAAGTATAATTTTCTATCTCTTATGATTAACACACACTAAGTCAAAGTAATTTGTTAATATAACCCATTTAATCAACCCGTTAATTATATAGAATGTAGTTGTGCTTAGTAAATTCCTTTAAGGATCTGTCGCAACCAAGTTATCATGTCCATAAGGTCCTGTGATGTACAACCAGGCAAATAAGGGGTTAGAGAGAAAAACCCATCATAAGAGCGTACTTTCATAGCTGAGATCAGTTCCTTAAGCTCCCCGTTGCCACGGCCTGGAAAAACTGCCTCTTTACTCATATAAAGACCATCATTGATGCGTAAAGCAGCCACATGGTTTTTCACTCGCCCTGCATAAAAGACATTCAAAAAAGGATGTAGTCCAGTTCTTAGGAATTCCAGCGGATTGAAAAGAACACCACAATCCCGATTATTATGTCGCTTAAGAAATTCCTCCAACTGTGTAGAATTTCGAAATGGCCCATCATTATGATTCTCGATGAGCAAGGGAATACCATAACTTTCTGCAACATCAAAACAGTACTCAATATCATCGCGAGAGCCATTGTAAAGATCTAGTTGCACATTGGACACTTCCATTAAATGAGCATTCCTAAAAAGCTGGCGTACAGAATCTCGTTGGCTTACACTCAATGAACTTTTATATAAATGCACTGTACAACCTTCGTCAATAAGCTGATTTCGTGCGAAAATGATCTCAGACGAGGAAACGTCCTCCAAACTTAGCTCCTGCTTGGATAGTTCCATATGTCTAAGCTTAAGCTTATTCATCAGCTCCAGTTTTTCTGCAAATGTATTAGCAATGTTATCTGGAATTTGTACTGAAATTATGTTCATATCTAAACTATCTGCCCTACATAACCGAAAGGCAGACTCCCCCTTTCTATTGCGGTACTGTGCATACTTCGCATGCTTGGTTTGCACAATGGTTGTCACTATGAATTTTTCCATGTTCACCATAACGTGCCCGTGCAAAACTGCAGAAATTACAGTGCTCATTATCACAAATGAAGTAAAGCGGATCCTCTTTAAGCTTGTGAAGTGCTGTCTTTAGCAGCCCCTGCACATCAATCACCTTTGTAACTGCGCTCCCAATCTTTCCTTGAACCATCATACCATTCTCTAGCAGCAATGAGGTGATTTGAAGAAAATTTCTATGGCCAGGAGGAAATTTACTTAAGGTGAATTTCCCCTTACCCAGGTAAGGAGGATAAAGAGGAGCTGGGATGTCCAACTCTAATAGGAAACGGGCATCAACCAGTTCCTCAAATGAATGCATGATGGTGCAACGGTTCATATCCACTCCTAAAAGCATCACCTTGCCTCCCAGCTCAGCTATCTTCATATAAGGTGTACCTTCTCCGCAGCCAGTTTCACAAAGATCGTGTTCCTGGGTAATGTATTCTGCTTTTGAGCCAAAGGCTACTACAGAGTGAACCGGATGCAAGCTACGCAATACTCCTGGACGTCGCCGAAACGTTTCCGAAATTACTCCTACGATAGAAGGTGTGTTATCAGCATCAAAGGGATGAGTAAAACTTAGAGATGACATCACAAGAGTACCTTGTGACCCCACAGCTTCTAACAATGCATCAATGACCGTGTCTGCTCCTCCATCGACATAACCAATGCTGCTTAGTGCACTGTGTACAAATAAAATATCCCCCTTTTTGATGTCTAGCAACTGTAAAGAAAAGAGGATATCATCTAATCCAACTCTCTTCATGCAATCTCCTCCAGTAATTAGTTTGTGAAGCAATATACTTAAAAAAATATATCAAAAGTACTTATATCAAAGTACTTATATCAAAGATTCAATACACGCTCTAAAGTGGATATAAAAAGATATACATCCAACACAGTCTGCAACTCATCTTCTTTCTCTTGTACCAGTGTCTTTATCTCATCCCATAGTTTTGTAGCCTCTGACTTTTCATCTTTCGAGATAGCTTCATATATCTTTGCTAAGCGGATGCAGATTTGCTGATGGACTTCCAAGTAAATCCAAGAATTATTGATGCATTTGTCATTGGTGCCCTTATTTCTTTCAATAATCTCAGTAAACCCCTGTATTAAACTGACAATTTTACGAGCATATTTTTCAATATCCTCTACTGCAGATTTTTCTTGTTGAAAACTTTGTAATTCTTGAAATAATTCTGATAACCAGGACAAGTATGCAGAGACTAAGAGACCGTCTTTTCCAAATGCTCCCTTGGAGTATTCTTCTTCGATTGACATGAAATCCAGCTCACGGTTCCATAGGGTTCGGCCCATTACATGCATCCCTACCCCAGATGGGAAAAATGCTCTTTGAGTCTGACAACTGACAAATCCATTTAAGCCGATGTTTTTCAAGTTCTGCAAATCTTTATGCAATATTTGTGCGATGTTGTAATAACCCGGATCATCATAATGAGCCCACATATAGTGGTAGTCGAAATCGAAGCTATCACCTTGGAACTGATTTTGCCAGGCTTTTAAGAAAGATAAGTTAGCCTCTACACTACTTGGAAATTTACACCTGTTACGATTAAAAGGTGGAATAGGTGGGATAGCTTCATCTGTATCAAAGGTGCTTCTATAAGTTCTTGTGATCGGTGCATACATCATTACAAAGCGATCTGTATTTTTAATTTTATGTTGTTGAGGTGGCCACAACAGATCCACATATATTAGAAAGACTATTTTTCTTTTAATTTTCTTTTCTGTAAGCAATTCATCTAACTCGTTAAGCATCATTACATAAAAGTCAGACGGGATTGCAGTTTGGCAGTTTTCACATTCACATTGATTGTTAGTTCCGTCAGCCAGCCAGAAATGAAGCAGATCTACTTCAGGGTGGTCTATTAGGTATTCAGCTATTGCTTCTGTTACTGTTGCCCTTACTTTATCATTGGAATAACAAAGGTTGGTGTTAAGAGCGACACCTTTCCATAGCTCTCTTTTTCCATCTACCTCAGCTAAGATACTTTTTGTTTTATCCGAAAGCTCATAGTCCTGAGCCTTCCATTCGAGACCAGGAATTCCAAAGGGTTCACAAGTCCAGCCATGACCAACCGCATGATGAATCAAGCCTCGTTTTTCCAATTCTTTTGCTGCCATTGCAACATACTCTCTAGCTCGTTCTACCGTGAAAGGCTCCGGTTGTTTCGTTGGATTGTTTATATGGGAATAGTATCTATCAAAAAAAGTAAAGGCTTCTCTGAACTGAAAGAAATAGCTATTAAAGCCCACCTTTGGTGCCCAATCAATAATATCTCTGATATTCTCATAGGAATTAGCGCCCTCAATACATATACCTCGATGACGATATGAGGGTTTTTCAGCTACATAGGAGTTCAAATCCTCTAAACCAAGTTTTGGTATACTTTCTCCATTAATGCCAGGTCGTACCCAATTGCATCCAACATCACTTAGAAAACGATAAACCGCTAGCAAGACGCTACGTGGGTTGATGCCCGCAATCACACCGTTACCTGATTCTACTTG
>CAYFSR010000058.1:0-3135 GCA_964345785.1 uncultured Eubacteriales bacterium
CGCACCATTTTCTATAATTACATATGGACCATTAGCTCAGTTGGCAGAGCACCTGACTCTTAATCAGGGTGTCCACGGTTCGAGCCCGTGATGGTCCACCAAAGAAACTGCATGGATACTAATTTTTTTAGAGTTCATGCTGTTTTGCATTTTGGAAAAGTTCAAAAAATAATTTTAATAAAAACAACAATAAAATCCCAGTAATAGATTGCTTTGCTTTTATGAATACTAAAGGTAAGAATAAAAGAGGAGGCGATGCTTTAATGCATGGACAAATAGAAAAAACAAACGAACACTTATCTGGCGTAAAATGTGTGGTTACTTCTTGTTACTATAACACCCAAGGTAACTTTTGCTCAGCAGAAAAAATTGAAATCCAATACCCTGATGCACGAGAAACCCAAGAGACAGATTGTGCTACTTTTCTAAAATCATAAAGTTAAATTCCGGAAAACGTGATGGGAGCATCACGTTTTTCTTTTATACACCTTTTCATTCTACATTCTATCCACTATAATAGTTTAAAGGGACACAGCGTCATTTAAGTTAAAGTGCCTCGATACTGGAGGGCTGGGAAATGAGACCAACAAAAGCGATTATAAATTTATCGCGCTTTCAAATGAATATAAAGCAGTTAAGATCTTTGCTTAACCCAAATACCGATTTCATGGCAGTTGTTAAGGCAAATGCATACGGACATGGTGCAATAAAAATGGCAGAGCAGGCTGTTCTAGCTGGAGCTGCTTGGCTAGGAGTAGCCCTACCTGAGGAAGGAGCTCAGCTTCGAGAGAGTGGCATAGAATTGCCCATACTTGTTTTAGGGGATATCACTCCAGAGCAATGTAAGACAACTCTCCAATATAATCTTATACAAGGAGTTCCTTCAATTGAAACAGCTCGATATTTGAATGAGACAGCTAAGCAGTATGGAAAGAAAGCCAAAGTTCATCTTAAACTTGATACCGGTATGGGCCGAATTGGATTTCGCACAGGTGAAGAGCTCCATATGATTGCTAATGAGTTGCCCTCAATGAGTGAAATACAAGTAGAAGGTGTCTTTACCCATTTTGCAACTGCTGATGAAGCAGATTCATCTTATACCCGAGAGCAAATTAAAAGCATGGATAGGATGCTTTTAATCTTAAGAGAAAGTGGAATTAAAGTAAACTGGATTCACGCTGCTAATAGTGCAGGTGTTTTTCAATTTCAAGATGCTAATTACAATCTGGTGAGGTGCGGTATCAGTATATATGGCTATTACCCTTCTCTATATATAAAGGAACAGGCAAAAATAGAATTGTCGCCTGTATTACAATGGGAAAGCCGTATTGCTTATGTGAAGTCCATATGCTCAGGAGAAACTGTCAGCTATGGCCGGGCATACACAGCTAACGGTAATATAAGAGTTGCTACTCTGCCCGTAGGCTATGCAGACGGGTATCCACGGATTCTTAGCAACAAGTCTTCTGTATTAGTGTGTGGCAAAAGGGCACCTGTAATCGGACGGGTGTGTATGGATCAATTGATGATTGATATTACTAATATACCTGATGCTAATATGGGCTCAGAAGTTGTTTTAATAGGAGAGCAAGGCTCTGAGCAAATAACAGCGGATGAACTTGCTCATCTTAGTGGTACCATCTCTTATGAGATACTCACTTCTATTAGTGATCGGGTGCCAAAAATATATCAGGATTAGATGTTCTATTTTGAAGAAAAATATAATTAAAGGAAAAGGGTGCTATGAATAAATCAGAATTAAGAAAGTATATGGTAAACAAAAGAAGCCGAATACCAGCTAAAATTAGAACTGAGAAAAGTGAAATTATCATGAATAAGCTTAGAAGTTTACAGGTTTATAATGAAGCTGAGCTAATTTTGGTTTATGTCAGCTTTCGCAGCGAAGTAGAAACCCACTCTTTTATAAATCAAGCTTTAAAAGATGGCAAACGGATAGCAGTACCCATGACCATATCTGAGGGCAAGCAACTTATACCCTGCGAAATATCAAGCCTTGATGAACTAGCTCCTAGAACCTTAGGAATTTTAGAGCCTGATAGGAATAATATAAAGGAAGTATGTGGCAAAGACATAGATCTTGCAGTAGTCCCCGGTCTAGCTTTTGATTCCCATGGTAACCGCCTGGGATTCGGTGCAGGATATTATGATAGGTTTTTACCAAGCTTGCGCAAAGATGCCGCTAAAATAGGCGTTTGCTTTGGCGAGCAGCTGGTTGAACAGCTGCCAGTGGAAGCCTTTGATGTTCCTTTGGATGGCGTGTTAACCAATCTAGGAATTATTTACTGTTCGCTAGGTCAATTAAAATAATAAGGGAAGGTACTAACAGTAATGTTTTTCTATCCAAGCTAAAAGGCACAACTAATATTCACTGGCAATTTATTGTAAGTTGGTGTAAAATATTTAGTATGTAGTAGGACAGTTATGAAAAAGGGTGATGTAAATGGGTTATGGTAAGTTTGGCTTAAAATTATTTGGAAGTCATGTGTTAATGTCTGTTGTGCAATTTTTTCTATATTTTTTAATCTTTGGGGTATTTCCTAATAGTGAACTATATCAATGGATAATAGGTATTATGTTTATAGCTTTATTTTGGCTTGTAATATATGCTGATGCCTCTCATTATGGGCAAAATGACTTAAAGAGAGACAACTTTCATAAAAGTAAAGGATTTGTTTCTGGGTTAATTGCATCCATACCTGGTTTTGTTCTTTATGTTCTTACTCTTGCATTACCTTCTGTTTGGATATTTGAGGTATTACTTCGTGCTTATCTAATTCCATATATAAAGCTGATTATCACTTTTAAAATCAGTATGCCAATTGTTAGTATTGTGTTTATATTGTTCTTTCCACTAGTATCGGGTTTTAGTTATATAGATGGAATGCGCAGAAGAGATAAAATTAAGCAAGCGATCGCTAAAAAGGATGCTATGCGAGGAGAACTTTCTAAAGGAGATCCCTTTGAGGAAGATAGCAAGTCAAAGTCACAAATCAAAAGTAAGCATAGAAATTAACAAAAAAATTATTGATAGCACCGAAAGGTGCTTTTTTATATTGTATAAAAATGACTATAGTCTGGGTAGAATATCTGTATTGATGCTTGGAGGAATGAAAT
>CAYFSR010000058.1:3235-13845 GCA_964345785.1 uncultured Eubacteriales bacterium
AAATATGTAGAAAAAATCAATTTCATAATCTGAAGTATATTATTAATCATTTTCAACAACCTCCTATCACTGATTATGCCCTTAAATCGACATAACTTGCGTTATGAGTCAGAAACTTATATAATTATTCTATTACCTTTGGAAAGGAAAAGATTTATGTCAGAGAGGAAAATCCTAACTGTTCCTAATGAAGAAATAGTAGAACAGAGATTTTATATAGAAGATCTAAAAAGCAAAGTGTCAGGTAAGGGTCTAACGTATCACATTGTCACCTATGGTTGTCAAATGAATGTTCACGACTCAGAGAATCTGGCAGGAATGCTGTCGGAAATAGGCTATACAGAAACTGACGAGCAGCAGGAAGCAGATGTTATACTTTTTAATACCTGCTGTGTAAGAGAAAATGCAGAGCTTAGGGTATATGGCAATATTGGTTCTCTAAAAGCCTATAAACAAGCAAATCCCAATCGAATTCTAGGTGTTTGTGGTTGTATGATGCAGCAAAATGATGTTTCTGAGTATATCCAGAAGACATTTCCATTTGTTGACGTTATTTTTGGCACCCATAATCTTCATCGTTTTCCAAAGCTTCTATCACAAGCCTTGGACTCCAACCATACCATAGTGGAGATAATGGATTCAGAGGGAGAAGTAGTGGAGCATATACCCGTGAAAAGAGCCGCAGGTGTCAGTGCTTGGGTCACTATTATGTATGGCTGTAATAATTTTTGCAGTTATTGCATAGTTCCACATGTCAGAGGCAGAGAAAGAAGCAGACGGCCTGATGATATCCTTGAGGAAATCCAAACCTTGGCTAAGGAAGGCTATAAGGAAGTTACCCTATTAGGTCAAAATGTAAACTCCTATGGAAAGGACCTTGAGTATAAATACCTGTTCCATGAATTATTACGGGACTGCAGTAAAATAGAAGGAATTGAACGTATTCGCTTTATGACCTCCCATCCAAAGGATTTGTCAGACGAGCTGATTTATACTATGGCTGAACATAGTAAGCTGTCCAAACATATCCATTTGCCCATTCAATCAGGCAGTAACAGGGTCTTGCATGAGATGAATAGGAAATATACCAGGGAGAACTATTTGGAACGAGTGGAAAAGCTGAGATCAGTTATGCCTGATATTGCATTAACCACAGATATTATTGTAGGTTTCCCGGGTGAAACCGAGGAAGACTTCCAGGATACTTTAAGGCTTGTAGAGCAGGTAGGCTACGATTCAGCATTTACCTTTCTATACTCACCTAGAAAAGGTACGCCTGCAGCTAATAAGACCAATCAGATAGAGCAAGAGGTAAAGAAAGAACGATTAGCAAGGCTAAACAATAAGCTTAACAAGAGCAGTAATGAAAAAAACATGGTATATAAAGATCAGCTGGTTGAAGTTCTTGTGGAAGGCCCCAGTAAAACAAGGGAGGACATTTATACTGGTAGAACAGACACCAATAAAATTGTAAACTTTGAAGGTAGTCCGGATTTGGCAGGGGAATTGGTAAGCATACGCATTACGAAGGCTCAAACCTGGACTCTCGAGGGAGAGGTTGTGCCAAATGGCTGAAAATATAAGAATCAAAAGAGGCGAAATAATGAAAATGGCAAGAGAACTAGGAATGGCACTAGCCCAATCTGAAGAGATTTATGCTTATCGTGAAGCTGAAAAGAAAGCAGCACAGGATTCAGAAGCCTGCCAGTTAACTCGGGCTTACAAGGAAACTCATCAGAAACTGGCCCAAAAGGAAGCAGACCCAGCCAGTATTTCCGAAAGTTCGGAACAACTGGCAACCCTGCTGGAACAGGCCGATCAGGCTATGAAATCCAATCCGCTAATTGAAGAATACTATAGGACCGGTAACGCTTTCAATACACTTATATACCAGATAAACCAAATGCTGAAGTTTTATTGTACAGATCCAAGTGAAGAGATTCCAAATGAACAATCTGGTGGATGCAGCAGCTGCAATGGAGGATGTACGAAGTGAACTCGTTTTGCTAGTGGCAAAACATCGGGGATTCAGATGGAGATTCTACTCCACCTGAATGAATAATAGTGAACGTACCACTTATAGATGTGGGCGTCTTAACGTGGGAGTGAGGTAACTTATGGCAGGTTTAACACCAATGATGCAACAATATATGCAGTTAAAAGAACAGCATAAGGATGCCATTTTATTTTTTCGTTTAGGTGACTTTTACGAAATGTTCTTTGAAGATGCCATAACCGCTTCCAGAGAATTAGAGATTACTTTAACTGGAAGGGATTGCGGTTTGGAAGAAAGGGCACCTATGTGTGGTGTCCCTTGGCATTCAGCCGATGGTTATATAGCTAGGCTTATAGAAAAGGGTTACAAGATAGCCATATGTGAACAAACACAGGATCCAGAAGAGGCTAACGGCCTTGTAGAACGTCAGGTAGTTCGTGTAGTAACCCCTGGTACAGTAACAGACAGCTCAATTTTGGATGAAAAAACTAATAATTATTTAATTTCCATAATTCGAGATAACGATTCCTATGGTCTATCTGGTGTGGATGTTTCAACCGGGGAGTTTTTTGTTTCGGAGATCAGCCAAGGCAATGTGCAGGAAAGAAATGAAAAGTTGTTTAATGAATTGGCACGAATTCAACCTAGTGAAATACTTATAAACGAATCCTTGGAGTTAGATAAAGATTTTTTCGATTCTATACGCAGTCGATTTTCTGCATATATTACTCCCTATCAAGAGTGGGCATATCAGAAATCTAACGCTTATAGAACTCTAATACAGCATTTCCAGGTTCAAACTCTTGAAATTTATGGCTGTGAAGATATGACGTACGGAATTTGTGCGGCTGGAGCCTTGCTTTCATATTTATCTGAAACCCAGAAGAACGCTCTTAGTCATATTACATTTTTAAAAACTCTGACTGATAATACTCATATGGTTCTTAACGCGGCTGCTCGCCGAAATTTGGAACTTACGGAAACTATACGGGGAAAAAGCAAGAAGGGTTCGCTACTTTGGCTCCTGGACAAGACGGATACTGCTATGGGGGGCCGTCTTATACGCCAGTGGATTCAGCAGCCCCTTTTATACAAGAGACAAATTGAAGACCGCCTGGATGCGGTTCAGGAACTAATGAAGAATCCCATTAAAATGGAAGAAGTTAAGGAGCTGCTTCGCAAGGTTTATGATTTAGAACGGTTAGCAGGACGGATAGCATACGGAAGCGCTAATGCAAGAGATTTAATTTCCATAAAACAATCATTACAGCTTTTGCCTGTCTTAAAGGATATCCTGTCAAGTTCAACCAGTGGTTTGCTCATCAAGTTCCACACGGAAATGGATATCCTTGAAGATATATATAGCTTGCTGGAGCAATCTATCTTCGAAGATCCACCAGTATTTCTAAAAGAAGGTAACCTAATTAAAGAAGGCTGGAATTCTGAATTAGACGAATATCGACTAGCTGTAACTGAAGGGAAGAACTGGATTGCAGGATTGGAGCAACAAGAAAGAGATAAAACCGGCATTAAAAACCTGAAAATTGGTTTTAACAAAGTCTTTGGATATTATATTGATGTTACCCAATCATATTTCGACCTTGTTCCCAAATCCTATGTTCGCAAACAAACCCTAGCCAATTCCGAGCGGTACATAATACCCGAATTAAAGGAAGTAGAGGACAAAATACTAGGTGCTGAAGAGAAAAGCATTCGCTTGGAATATCAGTTGTTTATCGAAATACGTGATAAAATTGGTCAAGAAGTCAGCCGAATTCAAGGTACGGCTGCTATTATAGCTACACTAGATGCACTGTGTTCTTTTGCTCGGGTTTCTTATGACAACAATTACACCAGGCCTGTTATGCTGGAGGATGGTACTATTAAAATTAAAGACGGTAGACATCCAGTTGTTGAGAGGACCATGTCAAACGGTTTATTTGTGCCCAATAATACCAGTCTGCAAACTGGTAAAGATCATCTGATGATTATTACTGGTCCAAACATGGCAGGAAAGAGTACATACATGCGCCAGGTTGCACTTATCACTTTAATGGCTCAAATAGGGTGTTTCGTTCCAGCAAAAGAAGCAGAAATAGGGGTTGTCGATAGAATATTTACTAGGGTTGGAGCATCTGACGATTTGGCTTCCGGGCAAAGTACTTTTATGGTAGAAATGAGCGAAATTGCTGATATACTCCATAACGCTACTAGTAAGAGTCTTTTAATCTTAGATGAAATAGGAAGGGGTACTAGCACCTTTGATGGGTTGAGTATTGCATATGCAGTTGTTGAACATATATGCCAATCCTTAAAAGCTAAGACCTTATTTGCTACCCACTACCATGAGTTAACTGAACTAGAGGGTATGATACCGGGTGTTAAGAACTATTGCATTGCAGTAAAGGAGCAAGGTGACGATATCATCTTCCTTCGAAGAATTATTCGAGGCGGGGCTGACAAAAGCTTTGGTATCCAAGTAGCAAAGCTAGCTGGCTTACCAGAGGAAGTAATTGAGCGAGCCAAGAAAATTCTAAGGAAACTAGAAGATGCTGATATAAATAAAGTAAGAAGTCAAAGCAAGAAACTTCAGGCAGCAGAATCTAATGGAGCATATCAATTGGATTTGTTTAATACTGCTTCTTCAGAAATTGTAAAAGAGTTGAAGGATATGGACGTAAATGTCCTCACGCCTATTGAAGCAATTGGTATTTTACATAGATTAGTCCAAAAAGCAAAGGAGTAAAGGGTCAATGGCCATTATTCACAGGTTAGATAATACAACTATAAATCAAATAGCCGCTGGCGAAGTGGTGGAACGACCTTCTTCTATCGTTAAAGAACTGATGGAAAACTCCATCGATGCTGATGCATCTGCCATTACAGTAGAAATAGAGAACGGTGGTGCAAGCCTTATTCGTGTAACAGATAATGGGATAGGTATGGATATGGAGGACGCTGAGGAATCATTTCAAAGGCATGCAACCAGCAAAATTAAATCAGCAAATGATTTAGATACCATTCATACACTAGGCTTTCGAGGTGAAGCTCTGGCTAGCATTGCTGCCGTAACACAAATGGAGATGTTAACTAGGCCAAGAGGCTCTAATTCAGGCTGTCACATTATTTATCATGGTGGACAAATGATTCAAGCTTCTGAGGCAGGATGCCCAGAGGGAACGACTATTATGGTTCGTAATTTGTTTTACAATACACCTGCCAGACTTAAATTTTTGAAGTCTTCTCGAAGTGAAACAGCAGCTATAAGTGAGTTGTTAGCTAAATTGATTTTAGCTAATCCTTCCATATCCATAAAATATATCAGCAATGGAAAAACAATATATCACTCTTCAGGGGATGGAGAGCATTTAAGTGCAATTTTATGCATATATGGTAAAGACATAAGAAATGAGCTTATTTTGCTTGAAGCTGAATTTGGAGATGGCTTTTCTGTTTTCGGTTATTTAGGAAAGCCTGCTTTGTCAAGAACAAACCGCAGCCATCAATCCTTCTTTGTTAATAACAGGTATGTTCGCAGCCAACTGTTATCTCAAAGTATAGAGGAAGCGATGAAGGATTGGACGATGATCAATCATTTTCCATGGTGTGTCTTGAACATTCAAATTTCCCCGGGAGAAATTGATGTTAATGTTCATCCTTCAAAGACAGAAATCCGATTTCGCAGTCCTAATGAGGTTATGGATGGACTTACAACCAGCATCAAGAAAGCAATGGAAAAAGATCAGTATATTCCAGAAGTCTTTCCTTGCATACCAGCTATACAAAAGAAAACTTCAAAACTTGAGTTAGATGAACACCAAATTAAAACCGAGCAGGTTCACTACTTCGATGATCAAAAAAATCTAGATGTTGAAACGCCAGTGTCAGAAGCAGCTTTGGAACCAAATTCATCCGACAATATAATATCTACTGAGCTGGATGAGCAAAAAGGTTCAAGAACTGTATATATTCAAAAAGATGCACAGGAAGAAAAGCTTGTATACGACCGTATGAATGAGGAAAAGTATGCTAATACTATAGATACCAGTGATATAAAGAAATGGAATGTGATAGGGGCTGCTTTTTCTACATTTATATTAGTTGAAAGCGATTCCCATTTATTTATTGTCGACCAGCATGCTGCTCATGAACGCTTAGTTTATGAAGAACTAAAGAAGTCCGTCCTCCAGCAAAACGTCCTTAGTCAGCAGTTATCTCCTCCTTACATATTGGAGGTTACTCATGATGAATTCATTTACATATCTGATAATGTAGAGAGTTTTCATTCTGTTGGCTTCGAGTTGGAACCCTTCGGCGGGAAGTCCTTCATAATCAGAGGCGTTCCTGTAGTGCTAGAGGATGTAAATATTCAAGATTTGTTTCATGAGCTGCTTGACCTTTCCGGCGCTAGAATTGGTCAAGAGAGGCTTGCTTTACAAGACGAGGATATTATCATGATGGCTTGTAAAAAAGCTGTGAAAGCCAACGACAAGCTGTCTCTTCAGGAAATTCGAAGTCTCCTGAAGGATATAAACCAAAATAAAATTCCTTTAACTTGTCCACATGGCAGACCAATATTAATTTCCATGAGTCGCTATGAGTTAGAAAAAAAGTTTAAAAGGATACAATAGAAGGAGCCTACAATGAATAAAATTCCATTGGTTGTGATTACAGGCCCAACGGCTTCCGGTAAAACGGACTTGGCAATTCAAGTTGCTCAACAATTAAATGGAGAAATTATTTCCGCTGATTCCATGCAGATATATCGTTATATGGATATTGGCACTGCTAAGCCCACTTTGCAGGAAAGACAGGGGATAGTTCACCATATGATAGATATTAGGGACCCAGATGAAGAGTTTAATGTATCGCTGTTCCAAAAGCTAACCAGGGATGCCATACAAGAGATTACAGAACGAGGGAAGCTTCCCATTTTAGCAGGAGGAACAGGCTTTTATATCAGCTCTATTATCTATCCAATGAATTTTACCGACGCAGTTGAGGATTCCCAGTATCGTTCTCACCTTAATGGATTGTTGGATCAGCACGGTGCGACCTGGCTTCACAATCATTTAAGGAGAGTTGATCCAGCTTCTGCTAAAAGGCTTCATCCAAATGATACTCGAAGAGTTATCAGGGCCATGGAAGTCTTCCATTTAACAGGAAAGACAATGGAAGCATACAGGCAAAATTTCGCTGATATTGAGTCCCCTTATTATTCAAGAGTTTATGGACTCTCAATGGATAGGCAGCTACTTTACGACCGTATTAATATACGAGTGGATCGAATGATTGAATCAGGACTAATAGATGAGGTTAAGGGGATATTGGATAAAGGTTATTCAAGAAATCTAGTATCGATGCAAGGCCTGGGTTACAAAGAAATAGTTGATTACCTGAAGGGTTTATCAACTAAGGAAGAAAGCATTAACATTTTGAAGCGCAGTACCAGAAGGTTTTCTAAAAGACAGATAGCCTGGTTCAAACGGGAGGAACAAATCATCTGGCTTAATCCCGTTGAAATGGGTAATCTAAAAGCTGTAGCTGATTGGGTAATTACAGACATTGAAAATAATTTGCTTTCTAATTAGCTATACTTGTTGTATAATTAAATAAACAGCTAGCGAAAGATTATACATAGAATGTGGAAAGGATGGTGTAATAAATTGGCAAACAAAGTAACTATTGTTTTACAGGATGCTTTTCTAAACGAGGTACGCAAAGAACATACCCCGGTTACTATTCACCTTACTAATGGATTTCAGCTGAAAGGGGTATTAAAAGGGTTCGATAATTTTATCGTCATAATTGAAAGTGACGGAAAACAAATGATGATTTATAAGCATGCAATCTCAACTATTACTCCTGCACGTCCGGTTGCTTTCGGAATGAATGCTCAGGAGTAAGTGTGAATAAAAGTGATATTGTGCTGAAGGGAACCATCCGTTAGGCTGGTTCCTTTTACATGCATTATTATATTTGGAGGCAGAAAATGAGTAAAGAGAAACACAGCAACTATGGTGATTTTTACATAAATGATGCAAGCATTCATTCAGAAGCATTAAGTATAGTAAATGAAGCTCAGACTGAGTTAAGAGAAATATTTGAAGAAATCGATGAAAGAGCAGAGTACCATCAGGCAAGGATACTTAAGGTATTTAACGGCCACCGAATCAGTCAGAGGCATTTTGCTGGAACCTCAGGGTACGGTTATGGAGATGATGGCAGGGATGCTTTGGATCTGGTTTACCGGGATTTATTTGGCGGGGAAGATGCTCTGGTTCGTCCGCAATGGGTATCTGGTACCCATGTTATCAGTGACGCTCTCTTTGCCTTGTTAAGGCCGGGAGAAACTCTTTTATCCATTACAGGATCTCCCTATGATACTCTTCACGATGTTATCGGAATAAATGAAGCTGTGCCTGGCTCATTACGGGATTGGAAGATAGATTATAAACAAATTGAATTACTTCCTAATGGAAGCATCAATATCAATGAAGTAAAAAATGAACTTGCAGACCTAAAGGTAAAAACTATTTTAATACAAAGATCAATGGGCTATAGTACCCGTAAAACATTAACTGTAGAAGAAATTTCTGTTGCAATAGATGAGATTAAATCCATAAGAAATGATATATTTGTTCTTGTAGACAACTGTTATGGAGAATTTACTGAGGATAGGGAGCCCAGCATGACCAAAGCAGACCTTGTTGTAGGTTCTTTAATTAAGAATCCAGGTGGAGGTCTTGCACCTACCGGTGCTTATGCTGTAGGTACAGCGGAAGCTACTGCACTTTTGGAAAGCAGGCTTACATCCCCAGGTATAGGAAGGGAAGTAGGATCTTTCCCGTCAGGATACGGGTATTTTTATCAAGGTTTGTTCATGGCACCACACACTGTAGCTGAGGCTGTGAAAGGTGCTGTTTTAGCCGGCAGGGTGTTTGATGAATTAGGCTTTACGGTTCGACCTCATTGGAAGGATTCCAGATCTGATATAATACAGTCTATTGAATTTAAATCTCCCGACCAGCTAATTTCCTTTTGTCAGACAATACAAACCGCTTCACCTATTGACAGCTATGTTGTTCCTTATCCATGGGATATGCCTGGCTATGATCATCAGGTTATTATGGCAGCGGGAACTTTTATACAAGGTGCATCTATTGAGCTAAGTGCAGACGCACCTATTAAAGAGCCTTATGTAGCCTATTTACAAGGTGGTCTAACTTATGCCCATGTAAAGCTCGCTATAATGAAAGTCTTATCAGTAATGCTAAAAGAAGGATTTATTCAACTTTAAGGTTGAATAAATCCTTCTTTTCTTAAGAATACTTTTAATGAAACATTCGTATTACGCCTATTACTTTACCTAATATGGAAACATCTTTTAATAATATTGGTTCCATAGCTGAATTTTCTGGTTGCAGCCTAATATGATCTTTTTCCTTGTAGAAAGTCTTCACAGTGGCTTCATCTTCAATTAGAGCAACTACCATATCACCATTGGAAGCGGTGGGCTTTTTTTGTACGATGACCATGTCTCCATCGAGAATTCCGGCTTCCATCATACTTTCACCTCGAACATGCAGCATAAATACATCACTGTTGTGTAGATACTGTACTGGAATAGGGAAGGTATCCTCAATATTTTCTACTGCTAAAATTGGTTGACCTGCGGTTACACGGCCAACAATAGGAACATTAACAAGCTCATTTTTTGATACATATGTACTATCATCAAGAATTTCGATAGCTCTGGGCTTAGAAGCATCTCGGCGAATGAAACCTTTCTTCTCTAGACGTTCGAGATAACCATGTACAGTAGAAGTAGATTTTAAGCCTACTGCATCGCATATTTCCCGTACGGAGGGTGGATAACCTTTACTTCGAATTTCATCTTTAAGGAACTCCAGAATCTTTTTCTGTTTGTCACTGAGGGCTTTTGCCATTGTTTACACCTCATTATCTATATCATTTTTATTTTATTATGTATATATTTATCTATTTAATGGTATTGTAGCACAAAAAGAGAGATAAATCAAACAAATGTTCGGATTTTAAATGTTTTGTACAAAAAACCGTTGACAAGGAACGTGTGTTCTTGTATAATGAATTTAGAACATACGTTCGAGGAGGTCATTAAAGTGATTAATGAAAATGGACAAAATATAAAAAGAAGGTCAATAACTATCAAGTCTAAATTACGGCTAACCATGTTTATTGTAGTTACATTAACACTATTAACCTGTGCTTTTTCATTCTTTTTACTTAAGGGTAATGCTCAGGTTATGCCAGAGTATTATTTAAGCTGGAGTGTCTCCGAGGGCGATACACTTTGGGCCATAGCAAGAGATTCCTTACCCAAAGGTAGAGACATCCGCGACTATATTATCGAAATCCGTGAGTGGAACGAGCTAGGTACTGCTAACATTATAGAAGGCCAGATACTTGAGGTCCCAATCTACGGAACTAGTCTTTATGATGAGGCTCCAACCGCCATCGGAATGATAGATTGATTAGCATAGATGTGATTTAGGATGCGATAAGAAAATCTAACTTTTAATAATCTGTCACTTCATTTGATAGGATGTATATTATATATATGTAAGGATAT
>CAYFSR010000059.1:0-10791 GCA_964345785.1 uncultured Eubacteriales bacterium
TTAAGACATCTCCTTCACCAGCATATCCCATGCCTGTTGCCATCTGTTTTTCAATCTCTAGAAATGGCATAACATTGAATTCACTTTTGTTTGTAATACTTTGAAAATTCACTGTAAAGGCATTAAGGTTTTTATCAGCTATCCACTTGCGAAGGGCAAGACCAATTTTAACGGATTTATAATGAGTGTTATATGGAATTGTATCAGTTAAAAATCGTATCTTATCAACTTCTATTTCATTAAGAATTTCTTGTTCTGAAACACTGCTTACAAGCTCTTTCGCATCATTAAAATTGAAGCTAATCGTATTAATTCCAATATTTTGATGCATCTGTTCGAATGGTACTGCAAAATCTCCCATTCCATCAAAGGGTTCCCCTAAAATACCTACTCTTGCAGTTTTCATTAGCCTTGACAACTTAGCAGCTTTTACCCATGAACCAACTCGATCTATAACATCGGAGTTAAGCCAATGCCCAGATTCGATATGGTATGCCTTATTATTACGTTTCAACATATTGCATAAGTCTTGCACTCCGTGAATTCCGTGATTGAACATTATCTCCTCTACCGGTGTTTGATTATCAAATATGTAAGTAGGAGTGGTGTTGAGAATTATAACTGGCAGATTGGTAGCCGCTAAAACAACACAAGATTCAAGTGAAGGTGAGTATGCTAAATGTAGCGTGATAATAGCATCCACATTTTCATCCTCAAACATTTCTACTGCTTGCTCGAATTCTGGTTTTATTCTGCAAACCTCAGAACATACAACTTCCATACTTCTCTTTTCTAATTCATTACTAATTGTGTTAACAAAATCATTAATTCTACCTCTTATATGTGGAACAGATTTATCATATAATTCCAGATATAAGGGCAGAAGTCCAACTTTTGAATGTTCCATTAACCTGTTCACCTCCAAAATTTACTAAATCAACATTAAGATTGTCACTGTTGTAAATGATGCTACGTCTGAAACAAGATAATCTATTCTTTGGTAAACGACATCTATAAGTTTTTAGACATTGGATTTAAAATACCTTCTTTTTATCACTTTTAGCTAAAAAGTATTTATATGATTTATTATTAGTCTTCGGTTACCGATTAAGATTCTCTAGACATTTAAAGTGTATATACTAGTGCATAATTTTAGTTTTGTATTTCTCATTCCTTTGGTGTAAAATGAAATGTATACAGGAGGTGCGATATTTTGATAAAAGTTACATTAGGTAAAACTGGATTAAGTGTTAACCGAAATGGCTTTGGTGCTCTACCCATTCAACGTATTTCGGACGAAGAAGCAGGAAAGCTTCTAAGAAAAGCATATGAAAATAGTATAGACTTTTTTGATACTGCAAGGATTTACTCAGATAGTGAACATAAAATAGGCCTTGCTCTTAGTGATGTAAGAACTAACATTTTTATCGCAACAAAAACACCTGCTACTACTGTAGAGAAATTTTGGAGCGATTTAGAAACCAGTCTTTCCTTGTTGAAAACAGACTATATAGATATTTTTCAATTTCATAATCCTAATTTTTGTCCAAAGCCAGATGATGGTACAGGCTTGTATGAGGCAATGGAATCAGCTAAGAAACAGGGTAAGATTCGTTACATTGGTATTACCAACCATAGGCTTGCTGTAGCAACAGCGGCTGTCGAATCAGGGCTTTATGATACCCTGCAGTTCCCTTTTAGTTATCTTGCGGATGAAAAAGAAGAAAATCTAGTCCAACTGTGCAAGGATAGAAATGTTGGTTTTATTAGTATGAAAGCATTAGCTGGCGGACTGATTACCAGAAGCGATGCTGCATACGCATATCTTGCCCAGTTTGATAATACCCTGCCAATTTGGGGAATTCAACGAGAAAATGAGTTGGATGAGTTCCTCTCGTACAACGAAGCTCCCCCAAGCATGACTACAGAGATCACAGAATGGATTGAAAAGGAAAGACGGGAGCTGGCAGGCGATTTCTGTCGTGGTTGTGGATACTGCATGCCCTGCCCTGTAGGTATTGAAATTAATACCTGTGCAAGAATGTCATTATTCTTGCGTCGTTCTCCAGCCGCTGGATATCTAACCGAGGCTGGTCAGGCTAGAATGAAAAAAATAGATGACTGTATAGAGTGCGGTCAATGTAAAGAAAAGTGCCCTTATGGTTTGGATACTCCAAACTTATTAAAAAAGAATTATGAGGATTATAAAACATTTCTGTAATGCAAACAGAGTTTAATTTGTACTAGGCGTCATATTTGATACTACGTTAAAATATAAAGGAGCCTTATCAGTAAATATTGGCAAGACTCCTTTATATTTCTATTTAAATTAAACTCTTTTGAATAAATAAACTTTTAATTGTTTATGCTCTTCTAAACTGCTCCATTATAATTATCTTCTTCTGACAGATTCTTAAGAAAAGCTGTGACTGTAGGCGAAATATAAACAGCTACCTCACCATCATGCTCAAGCTGTGTATTTGCTAGTAGATTATTTGCAATATGCTCACTAATACTAGAGCTCATGACCAACCATATAATCTCTTTCTCTGGTTGTAACTCAACATTAATTAGTGGCAATTTAACCCTTTCACGCAACTCATCAGTACCTCTTCCGTGGATAATGGTCGCTCCTGTAGCACCTGATTGACGAGCAACTTCTACAACCTTGTCAGCATAACCTCGGTTTACAACAACCATAACGCAATCACTAAGCAAACTACTGCTGTCCAATGCGGGAGTGCTTATAATACTCGTATCTTCTTCCACTTCGGGTGCTTTAGCAGCCTTATGCTTAAATGCTGTTCCAAGAATCATTATTGATAAAACAGGTGCCATGGCCACCATTGCAATTACTCCAAATCCGTCTACCAGCACATTGGCAGTAGGCGTCATATCTGCAGCACCTTGGGCAAAAGCTAAAATAAAAGTTGCAGTCATAGGCCCTGATGCTACACCACCCGCATCATAAGCAATCCCTACAAATATTGGGTCAACTCTAAAGGAAAGTAATATGGCAATGAGGAAGCCTGGGAAGAGAAAATACAAAAGTTTTACCTCTGGAACAAGAATTCTTACCATAGAAAGTGCAATTGCTGTGCCTACCCCTAAAGAAAGAGTCATTCGAATCAGCTTAACAGGAATATGCCCACTGGTGACTTCTTCTATTTGCTCACCTAAAACGTGCACAGCAGGTTCAACAAGTACAACTATGAGACCTAGTACAAAGGCAACACCAACGAGAATCCATGGAGTCATGCCAGCAAGCTCCATACCGATAATACGGCCCATGTCCATAAACCCAGAATTTACTCCAGTTAGGAATAAAGTAAGACCTATAAGAGTAAGAGTGAGCCCCTTAATGATTCCAGCAAGTAGTTCCTTATCTATTTTGAACTTAACAAAATTGTAAATGAAGAATAGGGCTACTATAGGCAAAAGTGCAACGAGTGATTCTAGAAATATATGTGGTAGAATATCCAGTATAGGTTCTATTATGCCTTTAGTTGGGACAAATTGACCAGGATTCCCCTGAATATTCTTCTGCCCAGAAATAATGGATATGAGCATGATAGCCAGGATAGGACCAGAACTCATAACTCCAACAAGCCCAAAAGAATTTTCTTCTGAACTCTTACCACCTTTTACCTTGGACAAACCAAGGGAAATTGCTAAAATAAATGGTGTAGTTAGAGCACCGGTTGTAGCACCAGAAGCATCAAAGGAGATAGCAAGAAATTCTTCGGCTACAAACAGAGCTAGTACGAATATTACGGCATATGTAATTGCCATTAACATGCTAAAAGAAGGCTTATCTCTTAATAGTCTAAAGACACCAAGAGATATCATAAATCCTACACCTATTGATACCATATATACAATGAAGGATGAATTCATTGTGCCTCCAGATGCATTTTCAATTTGGTTGCCTAGAACCAATAAATCAGGTTCTGCAACTGTTATTAAAAAGCCTAATAAAAAACTTAAAAATGCAATTTTAGAAATTTTTCTGGATGTAGCTATCTCCATTGACATAAGTTCTCCAATTGGATTCATTGACAAATCCACACCCCATAAAAAGATGGTCAAACCAAGCAAGAGCATTATGCTACCGATAATAAAGCGTATTATAATATCTGATTCCACATCAACTATGGCAAAGCAAAGGAGTAAAACTAAAATGAAAACAGGTAATAATGTTTGGGCAACTTCTTTAAATTTTTCCTGTAATAAACTCATGATGTTACCCCCTTACGTTCTCCAGTTCTGTCTTCGTAAAGACCACTTGCCCTGGTTACTGGAAGTGTAAATATGATTCCATTTCCGGTTTTCCCAAGCTCTAAATCGGAAATAATTCTTTCCCGAATAGCATCCGACTTGTCTTTTGGTGTAATATGTAACACGATATCCTTTTGTGGCTCAATGACCAATGGATAATAAAAATCCGTTGGTATACCAGCTCCATGACCATGAATAAGCGTGCCTCCTCTGGCACCTGCAGCCCTGGCTGCTTTTACACAGTCTCTGCTTCTGCCTTTATCTACGATGGTTATAATACAATCGTATTGGGCATTATGCTCTTTTGAAGTACTTTCCTGTTCAGTAGTTTTCAATTTGTGTCTGCTGAATGGAATAGTAAATGCTATCCCATTGTTACGCTTGGAATACAAAAATGCTCTGCTTAGGTTTTCATGCAAGCAATCGCTAAGTTCCTCCGATGCAGAAATCATAAGGATCTCTTTTGGCGTCTCAGTAAGACCCAATCCTTCTAGAAGCTTGGATTGAACAGTACCTTCCCCAAGGAAGATGGTTCCACCTGAAGCCCCATATTCTTCTGCTTTTTCTAGCACTGCGTTCGCCTTACCTCTGCTTACTATAGTAAAAAATAATGTTTCTATATCAAGCACTCCCTTCCAGTTTGTTATTATTATATTATTTATTTAATGTTTAGCATCTGATGTATCTGAATCGCCTACAACTTCCATAATGTCTCCAATATCACAGTTTAGAGCATCACAGATCCTCAACAAAATATCAGTGGTGACATTTTCATTTTTACCTAGCTTTGCCATGGAAGCATGACTTATTCCTGCTTTCTCACAAAGATCCTTCTTTTTCATATCACGATCAATTAAGAGCTTCCACAACTTTTTGTAGCTCGATGTCAAGTTTTTCACCTCATTCAAGTTTGCAACTATGTAACCATGTAATTATATAATAAAAAGTCTCTTTTCGCAATATTCAATTCAGCGAAAAGAGACTTTTGTTTTTGTTTATATACTTTTGATAGCTGTTCTACTATTTTTCTAAGGTAATTTTCTTATGTTTTGTTAAGTTCCGCAAAAGGTTCTATATCCACATGCAGACGGAGCTGGAGGTGATGCATACTCCTCTTGCTCCACGGAATAGGTATTTGGATTTGATAGAATATTATTCAGTTTTAACATTACGCTATAGTCACCTTGATTTGCTGCTTCCAAGGCTTCTTCTACTCTATGATTGCGAGGTATAACTGCAGGATTATTGTTTCGCATTAGCTGATTTGATTCTTCTATCGACATATCTTGTTTGTTTCGTCCGGATTCCCACTTATGCTTCCACTGGGAGAATTCAGCAGCATCAAACATATCCATCTCTTTAAAGTGATTCAAAGTCAGGCTTCGAAATGTATTTGTAAAATCACTTTTATATTTTTTCATTAGATCAAGCAGTTCCAAAACAATCGATTCGTATTCAGGATTTTTGCCGAAGAGTCCTAACTTTGCGCCCATTCCAGTTAGCCACAGTTCTTTATAAATAACATTAAAATGTTTAATAGCTTCACTAGCTAACCTAATTGCCTCATCTTCGTCATTGTGAATTAGTGGTAACAGGGTTTCTGCAAACCGCGCCAGATTCCACATGGCTATGTCAGGCTGATTTTCATAAGCATAACGGCCATTTCTGTCAATTGAACTAAATACAGTTGACGGATCATATGTATCCATAAAGGCACAAGGCCCAAAATCTATGGACTCTCCACTGATTGTCATATTATCGGTATTCATGACACCATGGATGAAGCCTACTAACTGCCACTTGCTTATAAGTTCAGCTTGCCGTTTAACTACCTCTTTAATCAACTGAAGATATTTATTTCCAGCTAACGAAGCACCGGGATAATGCCTTTGTATTGCATAATCTGCTAATTGCTGTAACTCCTCTTGGCTTCCATAAGCAGAGATATATTCAAAGGTGCCAACTCGAATATGACTTGCCGCAATTCGTGTCAAGATGGCACCTGGTAACTTAGTTTCACGGATTATTTCTTCACCAGTGCTTACAACAGCCAAGCTCCTGGTTGTAGGTATACCAAGATTAAATAATGCTTCGCTTATAATGTATTCCCTTAGCATTGGACCTATCGCCGCTCGACCATCGCCACCTCGAGAATACGGCGTTCTGCCAGACCCCTTTAGCTGAACATCATAGCGTTTTCCTTCAGGAGTAATCTGCTCACCAAGGAGTATAGCTCTACCATCACCTAGCATAGTAAAGTGACCAAACTGATGACCTGCATAAGCTTGTGCAATTGGTGATGCACCATCAGGCATTCTGTTACCTGCAAGCACCGAAACCCCATCATCACTCAAAAAATAGTCAGGATTCAAGCCAAGTGTCTCAGCCAAGGATTTGTTAAGAATAATCATTTTTGGTGAAGATACAGGAGTTGGCTTCATTTGTGTATAAAATCTATCAGGCAGATGTCTATAACTATTGTCTAGATTCCACCCTGTTGTCATTTTCTTACCGGTGCTGATATCATCCATTCAATTTCTCCCTGCTCTTATCCATTTATTATAGTACCACCATTTATATGGATGGTCTGGCCTGTAATATAAGTAGAAGCATCTGTAGCTAAGAATACATAAGCAATAATAACGCTATCTTCCTTAAGATGAGGAAGTGCGGCTCTTGTCAGATAAAACATAGCGAAGATATTAGTTTGAAATGTTCTTTGTAGCTGTTCATCAGTAATGTCTTCTAGCGTTGTCTGGGGATGTTGTTCAGCTGCGTTATTTACAACGATATCTAGAGAACCAAATGTTTGTAGAGTATTGTCTACGACCTGATTGCAAAAATTACTATCTCCTATATCACCTTTTATAAGATGGACCTTTCCACCATAGCTTTCCGCAACCTTCTTAGTAGTGTTTGCGTCATCATCTGCTATATTATAAACAATTACTACATTACAGCCTTCCTTCGCATATGCAACAGTTATAGCTCTGCCAATTCCGCTGTCTCCACCTGTTATAATTGCCGTCTTACCGTTTAGCCTGCCTGCACCTTTATAATCCGGATTATCATATATAGGCTCTGGCATCATATTGCTTTCCTTACCAGGAATCGGTTGTACTTGTGATTGAGCAGAATTAACAGCAAATGAAGTAGAAACTATAGGCCAAAAGTGCTTCACTACATTTCCATTATTTGAATCAATCGCTACATTCACGAATTCGGTTTTCACCCAACCAGGGCAAACGGCAGTAACATGAATACCTCTACTGCGAAGCTCCCACCTTAGAGACCTTGTAAAAGATTGCACAAAGGATTTTGTAGCAGCATATACGCTAAACCCTGGCAATGGTTGAAATGCTGAGCTGGAAGCTAACTGGAATAGACGACTCCCACGACCCATATATGGTAAAACAGCACGAGTGACATCTATCAATGCTCGGATATTAATATCAAGCATCCCATGACATTCCTCACGGGTCAAATCTTCATAGTTGCCGATTTTGCCAAAGCCAGCTGAATTGACAAGGTATCCCACTTCTGGCTTTTCCTGTTCTAGTAGCTTTTCCAGTGATTCTATGCTTTTTTGGTCTCCAAGATCCAAGATCAACGGACGCACAGAAATGTCAATCTCATTTTTAAGCATGTCAAGTCGATCTGCCCTACGTGCAACAAGCCAAAGCTCGTCCACTTCACCGGTATTTGCAATTTTCTCTGCAAATGCTTTTCCAAGGCCGGATGAAGCGCCTGTAACGATTGCTATTTTCATAATGTCCTCTCTCTTAATAATACTCGATTGCATCAAACAGTTTTAATGACATATGATACGTTAAACCTTATTAGTTGAGATGTTTACAGCAACTCCTAACGCAGCATAATCGCCAATTTGTTCTCCTAACCCTGCTGGAACTACTTGACATACCCTCCTAGTACCCCATAATGTTTCTCTATCTATAATCTCCTTAGCTTTAGGCCAAATGAGCTCCTTTGCCCTAACAAAAATACTCCCTATAACAATTATTTCCGGATTTATAATATCTATTAATAGTGATAGACCTTTTCCCAGATAATCCCCGACAATATCACAAACCTCCAAAGCCAGCCTGTCCCCTTCCTTGGCAGCATCAAAAACCGTTTTTGCACTTATTTTGCTTAGTCCATTAATTTCACTGCAAAACGATACTTTCTCACCCATTTGGATTTTTTCAAGCGCTTTAATTTGAGCCAACTGAGCTATGCCTCCACCGCTACAAAAGCCCTCAAAACTTCCAGTCTTCCCATAGCCTACAGGACCATATTCAGCAAGTCTAACATGGCCAACCTCACCTGCCATGTCACTTGTCCCACTATATAGTTGGCCATTTAGAATCATACCTGCTCCCATTCCAGTTCCAAATGTGAGAAAAATAACATTGGAATAACCCTGGGCAGCTCCGAACTTCCACTCTGCCAAGGCACAAGCATTTGCGTCGTTTTGAATCCCTACTGGAACAGCAAACTTCTTTTTCAATATATCTACTATTTCAACATTGTCCCATCCTGGTAAATTTGGAGGTGAAAGTATCAATCCCCTGTTGCTATCCAAGGGTCCGCCACAACTAAGACCAACTCCAGAGACATCATTTGCTCTAAGCTTATGCTTATTCATTATTTCTTCAATGGTTTCTATAATTCTGATAATTGTATAATCAGGTCCTTTTGCAGCTTGAGTAGGAAATGATATTCTGTCTATAATCTCTATTTCATTTCTATTAATACCTAAAATAACAGCACATTTTGTGCCACCTATATCAATGCCTATTATACTTTTTTCCATGTCACTCATTATAAGATCCTCTCAGTTATCATCTTTAAAAAAGCTTTCTTCCAGCATAATACAAAGAGTATGGTAAATAGGCAAGTGCCTTTCCTGAATATCCGGTGTATTTTCATATGGTACGCATATAGATACATCGCAAATTTCTTTCATTCTACCACCAGTTTTTCCAGTAAGACCTATTGTCTTCATACCTAAGACCTTTGCTACCTGTAAAGCATTTAATACATTAGCAGAATTACCTGATGTACTGATCCCTAGCAAAACATCTGAAGAATTGCCATATCCATATACTTGCTGAGCAAAAACCATATCAGCAGCTACATCATTGCTGTATGCGGTCATAAGAGCAGTATTACTTGTTAGAGAAATAGCCGGTAAAGCACCTTGAAGATTTTTCGCTAAATATTCTCCGTTTATAGGCCATTGTTCCATAAGCTCTTTTTGAAAACCACCACTAAGCTGTCTCTTTTTCATAAAACCTTTCATTAATTCACCTACGATATGCTCGCAATCAGATGCACTTCCACCATTGCCGCATAAAAGTAGTTTTCCTCTATTGTGATAAGAGTTCTTTATTGTCTCAAAAGCTAGTTCTATATCCTTACTGCAAACATTTAGATCAGGATATTTACTTAGCAGTTTAGTAAGCGCGTTATTCATAGCTTAACCCTCCAAAATACAATCCTTTCTCTTTTCCATGTGTACACAAGAAGGATTTCTTTGCCGTCAGAAATAATAGCTGGATAAGAATATTCTCCTTCCTCATTTTCCAGCACACAAAGCTCCTGCCATGTGAGTCCATTATCATCGGAAATGCTTAATGTTAGAGGCGTTCTAGGGCCCCAATTCTGTCCTACCGGGTTAGAAGCCAGGACAATTCTTCCATCTGTAAGCTTTACTAGGTCTATTCCACTATTATTGTTTGGAAGTTCTGTTGGATAAGCAAGTGACCAAGTCTTGCCGCTATCTGACGAATCGCTGCGAAATATATATCCTTCAGTACTTCGAAGCAACATATGTATATTTCCTGCACGGGATTCCCAAAGAGTTGGTTGAATGATTCCCTTCCCTGTAAATAAGTGTCTGGGAACTGGAACCATTTCACTCTTAATCCATGATTGGCCCTGGTCATATGATATATCCACAAAAGCATCCCAGCTATATTCTTCTATTGAAGCTGGTGCTAGTATTGTACCATCCAACAAACGTATTGGTTTATTTTTAACAGGTCCTCGGCCGCCAAGATCACCTTCTACTAAGGATTTCGGGTTAGACCATGTTAATCCCCCATCAATGGATGTTATGAATCGAGTATGCCATTTGGAAATTTTGTGGCCAACTTTGTAATAGAGTGTTATCTCCCCGTTCCGTGCCATAAATAAAACAGGGTTCCAGTGTGGAACGCCCTCTTCATAAGCAATTTTTAAAGGATAACTCCAGTCATCTGCGGTTCGCCGGGCCATCCAAATTGCTACGTCATCTGCTCCTTCTTTGGTGCCTCCAAACCATGCAACCAGGATATTTCCTTTATTAATTCTTAAAACAGTAGGAGCATGACAGCTTAAAAAAGGACGATTATCTTCGAAGATATATTCTTTGTTTTTTTCAATCAGTTTCATATATACATCCCCCCAAAATTTACTTCGCAGACCAGATTCCTCGATGAACTCGGAATGACAAGGTTTCTCGGAATG
>CAYFSR010000059.1:10891-12274 GCA_964345785.1 uncultured Eubacteriales bacterium
CTCGGAATGACAAGGTTTCTCGGAATGTCACAGGTCATGATTGTCATCCAGAGCGTAGCGAAGGATCTACTGCTGCATAATCATATCACCTATGTCTTCGTAGTTTCCTCGATCGATGAAATTCTGAATAACAAGCATTGCCCCACCCATCAAGGAGGCTTGCGATAGATTTGATAAAAGCAAATCTGTTTTTTGAATTTTTTGGGTGACAGTGCTATTTGTTATATACTCATCCAGGGGCTCTAAAATATGCGTACCTGCTTTTGCTATATCACTTCCGATGAATATTGCCTCGGGTTCCAATATGTTGATTAGAGAAACAAGTACATTAGCAACATACGCAGCTTCTTTTCGGATAATATTCAAACAAACTGGATCTGCGTTTTCTAAACCTTCTATAATATCTTCCCATTCTATCAATCTTTGATTTCTAATATCAGTTAAAAAAGGAGAAGGCATCCCTAGTTCAGCATAGTTATTTATTTGCTGCATTATTTTCGTAATAGTAGCATATACCTCAACACAACCGCGATTCCCACACTCGCATTTAGGCCCGTCCATGTTAATCGATATATGCCCGATTTCACTGCCAAACCCGCCTTTTCCTCTATAAATTTGGTCATTAATTATGATGCCAGCACCAATACCCTCATCTACTACTGCATAAATAAAATTATGATAAGCCTTTCCTTTACCATAATTTTTCTCAGCCAAAGCATATGCATTTGCATTGTTATCTAGGAAAACCGGCAAACGAAATTCTTCTTCTAAAATTTGCTTTATATGAACGTTTTTCCATCCACGAAAGTTTGGGGGAGACAGAATGATCCCTTCATTTATATCTAATGGACCAGGAGCTACCACTCCTATCCCTGCTATTCTTTTTACCTTTACCTGCTTTAAAAAGTTACTTATAATCTCTTTTAAGCGAATCAATATATGATCCAATGTATCATTTTCTATAAATCGATATTCCTCTTCAGCAACAATGTGCCCAATAAAATCCACCACTGCAACAGTGAATCTTTTACGACCCCAGTCAACAGCGATTGCATGGCATCCTGAGGGATTTAATTCAATGGTAATTGGTCTTCTGCCGCTATATGTTACAGAAACTCCAGTTTCTATAATAAGTTCCATATCCAGTAATTCACTGATAATAGGAGTTATTCCTCCTCTACTGAGCCCAGTCCGCTTGGAAAGCTCAGCTCGGGAAATACCCTCTTCTTTTATCATGTTAAGGATTAAAGAACGATTTCTTTGTTTAGTTAAAATGGCATTATTGCCTAAAATTTTCTGCATGTATCACACCTACGCTATACAATAGTTTGTCTGTTGTTCACATTATATTCCATGTACTTTTGATGTCAACTAACTTTTTTA
>CAYFSR010000059.1:12374-13445 GCA_964345785.1 uncultured Eubacteriales bacterium
AGTCCTTCTCTTTTAACTTCATCGGCAGCAACTCCCAGTGTAAGGGCTTCTGCCTCAACTCCAAGGGCGATTTCTACTTTTCCGTCACCTACTACCATTATTTCCTCTCCTGCGAATCCCATGGTTTCAATTAAAAGCCTAATAACAGCTTCTTTTGAACAATCTACTTTTCTTTCGGGAGCTCCAGAAATTTGTTCGAAATAATCAAAAAGACCTAAGGCTGTAACCTCTCTTACTACATCCCCATGGTCAGTTCCACTCGCTACATATAACTTCAATCCCATGTTGTGTAAGGCTTGAATAAATTCTTTGGATCCTTTTATCATAAAATCCTCTGGACTACTTTCGCCTTGTTCTAGCTTTTCCGCTCTAGTTTTCACCATGTCTAACAGCCTTCTATTATATTCATCCTTATACCACCAGGCATCATGAATCCGGGGATTGAGCCCACGTCTGCGAACCTCACTTTCTAGCCACTGCATCTGGAATATGGTTTGAATACCTGTTGACTCATCAATATACTCCTTAACTTCTCTAGTGAGCTGTTCATCAGGCAGTTCATTCCCAGCTATCATTTCTATCATTAAGGGTTCCATTATTTCTTCCCAGCCTTGCCTTAGGGTAGATATAGTACCGTCAAAATCAAATATTACAGCTTTTAATTCTGGTCGATCATTACCGAGTTCTTTAAGAATTTCAAGACTATTATTATTCTGCATTCTTTTTCTCCATTCGCTTAGCTATTTTATCGTACAAATTAGGGATAGTAACCAAATGGTTGCCCTCAATGTAGAATCCTTTACCACCTAGACTGGTAGGCCTGTTTATTACATTTTTTCGCGGTCTGTAATAGTAATGAAAATGATCATCTGATACCTTTGATCTATAATCTCCCAATGGGATGATATCAAAATTGGCAGTTGTTATTTTTTCAATCGTATAACCTTGATTACGCCCTATGGATAGTGCCTTTAGGAAAACCTCAGCGCCTGTAACTGCTGAGCCTACATTCAAAAATGCGCCACCTTCTAATTCTGAGACACTACCACATAAGAGTGAGAAATCAATCCC
>CAYFSR010000060.1:0-13307 GCA_964345785.1 uncultured Eubacteriales bacterium
TAGAAAAGCGGATGTGAAAGGAGTATATTGTTATGACTTTCAAAAGAGCAATAGAGTTTTTGGAGCAAGGTATTAAGAATAAGCATTTTCCTTCAGCTGTACTTGCAATAGGAGAAAAAGAAAACCTTTTTGTATGTGAGGCCAGGGGATTTATAGGTCAGAATAGTAAAGTAGCTGCCAGCTTGAATACTATTTACGACATGGCATCTTTAAGCAAGATATTTTCAACTACTATGGTAATTTTGAGATTAGTAGAGAAAGGAATTTTATGTCTTTCTGATACAATTGACTACTTTTTTGAAACCCCGGAGGATAAAAAAGGCATTACTATACAAGATTTAATGACTCATACGAGTGGCATGTCAGCAGGTTTTAGGTTAAGTAATTCGATTACTTCACCAAAAGAAGCTTTAGATGCAATTCTAAATTATCCGTTACAAGCGAAGGCAGGAGAACAAGTAATATACAGTGACTTTGGTTATATTCTCTTAGGAAAGCTATTAGAAAAAGTCTGTCAGATGCCACTTGACAAGATTGCAGATGAATACGTGTTTCATCCTTTAGAAATGTACTCTACAGGATATCATCCTCAAGGGGAGATTGCTCCAACTGAAATCGACCCAAGTACGGGCAGGTACATAGAGGGAGCTGTCCACGATAATAATGCAAGATTTCTCAATGGCATATCTGGAAATGCCGGAGTATTTTCAAATGTTAAGGATTGCATTAAGTTTGCCAGCATGCTTTCGAGGTCAGGCACAACTGACAAAGGAAGATTTTTATCTGCTGCAACAATGAAAGCAGCAACTACGAACTACACTAAAGGCAAATCTGAAAACAGAGGCTTAGGATTTAAACTTTCCGGGGGAGAGGCCGATTTTATGGGGGACTTATGCTCTCCTAACACATTTGGTCATACAGGCTTTACTGGTACTTCATTGCTAATTGATCCAGATACCGGCTTGTTTATAGTACTATTAACAAACAGAGTTCATCCATCAAGAGAAAATATAGGTATTGTTCGTTTCCGAAAGGCTTTGCATAATATCATTATGGCTGAATATACGTCATGAGTTTTGACTATTTTTTTACTCTTCCACCACCATATCAAGCACATCATCACAATCATTACACTAATGGCAGTTATTGCTGCTGTCACTGGTGAGATTTTATCCTTTGAAAAAGACAAAGACGATGATTGGGATGAGCGTGACAAAGACAACGATCATAATAAGAAGCCTGTAGCGACGAATACGCCTAAACCAACGACTGACCCAACAGCTGCGCCAACACCAACCCCTCGACCTACGCCTACGCCGCAACAGACATCTGAGCCTACCGCAAAACCAACTGAAAAACCGGTAGAGACTCAGAAGCCAACTGATCCGCCGAAGACTGAGCAACCAGCAGATACAAGGATGTCAGCGGCAGCTGCAAGAAAGGCAGTTACGAATAGATTCGGTGGTATTGTACAAAAAATCCAATATAACTATAACGAAAGAAATCCCTTGTTTAAAGGAGAAGCTTTAACAAAGACATGAAATATACCTTTGAGATCCATGCATACAAGGATAAAGGGTTCTATAAATGGGATTCCGATAATGATGATGATACATGGGAAGAAAAGTACTACAATGTGAAGTAGGAATATAGAATTGTTCAAAAAAGAGGATAGGCATTCAGCTATCCTCTTTTACTATTTTATTCGAATTCTTATTTCATTCAAATCCCGCTAGTCGGAAGAACCGTCCCTGATGGCTTATTCGCCAGCTTCCATGGTTGTTAGTAGTGCTGGTGGGGTGTACACACGTGTACCCATTTCTTGATCCATCAAATATAAGGCCTTTCCGTCTCTGGCTAAGGCTTCATAACGGCCTCTAATCCTGTTGGCGTTGTCCTCTTCTTCAACCTGCTCTTCAACGAACCATTGTAAGAACTGATCTACCTTAAAGTCTTTCTCCTGCCTAGAAACATCAACTATATTGTAAATAAGAGATGTAACAAGCTCCTCATGCTTTACGTGATCGTTGAAAAGATCAGATAAAGAATCCCATTCGAGAGTAGGTGCCTCGATGGGCTCTAACAATGCACGGCCGCCTACCGTAATGATATAATTGTATAGAATCATTGCGTGGGCATGTTCCTCATAAGCCTGCACATAATACCACTTTGCAAATCCATCAAGGTCTTTCTCTGAGAACCAGGATGACATAGATAAATAAAGCTGTGCTGAAAATAATTCGTATGTAACCTGCTCATTTAGTAAACGTTCTACTTTTTCATTAATCATTAAAAATCGCTCCTTCTTAATTTCATAATCATATCTGTAATCTATTTATCCCCCATTTTAATAACATTGAAACAATTGATTTTGGAGCATGAGGAAGCAGGAGAACCGTCCCCGTGCTTCCATGCTTCACCAGGCTTTTGTCAATGTGCCGTCTGATTCACGACGCAAGGGCTCCCATGTTAGGGAAATTGCCTTTACTACACAATCGCGTTTTAGAGGCTTAACTTCATAGGCAGTGACATCTTCAGCTTTTGCATCAAGTTTATCTGTAATCCCATCGATATCAGCTTGTAGGGCCTTTTCAAGCTCAGCCAGCTGCTGTTGATAAGCTTCGACAGTTTCCTTGGAACGGGTTACATCACCCTTTTGCTTAGTCTGTCTGCTGACACTTCGGGCAGTGGTTACTGCTTTACCCACACTGGAGGTGCTGACTTTTTTACGCCCTAATAATGCGCTAAGCAGGGTAGAACCTAATGAAACAGCAGTTTGAATACCTGCGTCCCTGGCTTGATCCTTTTCCCGCTCAACTGCCTGCTCTGCCTTACGGATACGCTCTTCCAGGGCAGCTACCTTCTTTGCGTAGCTATCTCTTAGCTTTTCAATAGCTTCATCCCTAGCTTCACGGCTTTCCTGTTGCAGACGGACGATAAAGTCACGTTCGCTCTCATCAGGTTGGGATATTTTCTTAAGATGCAGGTTCCGATAAAGGGGCAGTTTTGCATTGCGGAACAAGTAATCTACCAGGTCTTTCTCCCAGGCGGTATAACTTGTCTTCTTCAGACAAGCAGGTGGGATAGGCAGGTAAGCTGCACTTTCAGCACCAGAGGATTCAAGGTCATTAGCATCAAATTCTATGATTTCACTCTTACCCCAATCAACAGGAACCAGGCTATCATTGATTGGCACAAGACGCATGGTATCCTCCGAAGTGGAAATATCATTCTTCTTGTCCTCATAATGAACTGTAGCCAGGCCTGTTAGGCTTGCCCTATAAACTAGCTCTTCACGGCTGCCACGATAAGGAAGATAGGTTTGTGTCACGGTATTTGGAAGTTGTGGTGCGACTTCCTGCTGGGAAACGCTGGAGGGCATAGCAGCGGCTGTTGCTTGTGCTGCAGGTACAGCCACAGGAACAGGCTCATTAACCGCTGCATGAGAGGTTGCAGTAGAAGCTGAAGTGTTCGGTGACGATTTCTGATCCTTCGTTAGTAGCTGTATCTCTGCACGACTCAGCGGCCCGCGAAGATAGGAAAGACACCAGCGGGTTTCAAACAAAACAGGCTGTTCTTCATGGACATTATTCATGAGGAATTTTCTACTGCTTAAGCTGGAAATAAGCTCCGCCATTTCTTGACGGTCAAAGGCATTTCCGGAAGTTAGGGAGGCGCCTTCCAACCCGTCCAATAAGCGAGTTCTGTCACGATCTGTTTGCAATCGTCCAATAAACCAGGTTCCCATATTGGCCAGACCTTTATAGTCAAGATCCATGGGGTTTTGAGTAGTTAACATAACGCCTAAACCAAAAGCCCTTGCTTGTTTGAGCAAGGTCAACAGTGGCTGTTTCGATGGAGGATTGGCTACAGGCGGGAAGAATCCGAAGATTTCATCCATGTAAAGTAAAGCCCTAAGACTGGAGGTTCCTGGTTGAGTGCGAACCCAGCCGACTATCTGATTTAGAACAAGTGAAACAAAGAACATACGCTCTGAATCATTAAGATGAGCTATGGACAATATTGAAATTTTAGGTTTTCCAGTATCTGAATAAAGAAGTCTGTCGATATCCAGAGGTTCGCCTTGCATCCAATCTGCAAAGCCAGGAGAGGCTAACAGATTATTGAACTGAAGAGCAAGGGAGAAGCGGTCTTTATCAGGATAGAAGGATTCCAGAGACATAACGCCGATTTGGTTAAAGGGTGGTTTCTGAATTTGATGAATCAAGCCAGCCAAATCCAGGTTTTCGCCATTTCCCCAAGAAGTAAGCAGGATGTTAGAGATTAAAATATGTTCACGGCTTCGTATAGGATCAGCTTCGATTCCGAGCAGCCCCAGCAGACTGGCAGCAGTTCCGGATGCTAGCTCATTGATGGCTTCTCTGTCGTTTAGAATTTCTGCAGATGGCAAAGAGAAAAGCTTTACAATGGAAAGAGGATTTCCAGATGAGCTTCCCGGTGTATATACTTTAATATCGGTCTTTGCATGCATAGCACGGATACGTTCTCCGTCCTGCTCCCATTCTGCTAAGCCCTTTTTCCATAGTTTAGATTGTGCGGCTCCGTATTCATCTAGGCTAAGCCCTTTCTTTTGTGCCTCTTCCTTGTTAACCCAGGGCGTAAAATCAGCAGGACTTAAAGCAGGAAAGGATAGCAGAAGGTTAGTCATATCACCTTTTGGATCAATTACGATGGCCGGTATGCCATCAATAGCGGCTTCTTCCAACACGCCGATGCATAATCCGGTTTTTCCGCTGCCTGTCATTCCTACACATAAGGCATGTGTTGTCAGGTCCTTGGAATCATACAACAGATACTCGTCTTCGCGTTTTCCAGTTCCAGGGTCGATAGTCTTGCCCAAATAAAAGGTACCAAGCTTTTCAAATTCTTGCATATGCCCCTCCTCATAAATCAGTTAACATACAGCAGGTGGAATCTCTTTCCTTTGTATGTTACTGTTATTTTGTGATAATTTGAATTGTAGTTTGTCTTGTTATCATATTATCATTGGATGAATTATTAGGTCAAGATATGCTTCTAAAAAGCTGAGAATATTTACTGAATATGTGAATTGCAGAAAATAATTTTTTCAATAACTTATTCTTAAAGTTCAAGAAAAACCGAATTATCTAATAATACTAAAATATGGATAGATTTCTAGCTGTCTAGGCAAACTGAAACCATACCAACTTTTTTCTTAGGAGGAATGGCATGGATACAGCGCAAAAAGATTTTGAGCAGGGAAAGAAGCCGGATAAAAACCAGCAACTGGATATTTTCTGAATTTCATAAACGAAGCATTCGTACATGGGAAGACTATTGGCGCAACCAATGAAGGTGTAGACCTGATTCAAGCATCAGCTATAAAGGAAATTGCTATAGCAGGTCCAGACACCCAATCAGAATTGGTAAGTGAATCTGGAATTGTTACAATACGAAATACTAAAGAAGGAAATGCTTTTGCTCAGGAGTTTATTAGGAATATTGGAGAGCACCGTCATTGGACAAGACAGAATCAAATAGGTGTGGTACCCGTTTAATTTCCTTATCACATGATTTATCCTAACTAAAGGGTATACTCTATGGTTGATTTTAAGTAGCACATTTAGCTAAGTATAACCTTAGTTACTAAGGCCTCATCGAACGATGAGGCCTTTAACTAAAGTTTATTGCTACCTTTTGCTAATTGAGACTTTTTGTTGAATACTTCGATTTTGGTTTATAATAAAATATACAACGCAAGTTTAGATTTGAGGTGTAAATTTTTGAGCGCTAGTAACTATATTTTAATCGCATTTGGCTCTGTTTTTGCTACTTTAGGATTTATAGGCGTTTTTATCCCTGTCCTACCAACGACCCCATTTCTACTACTAGCAGCTATTTGCTATGGTAAGGGCTCCAAAAAACTTTATAACTGGCTTTTGGATCATCGTATCCTAGGACGGTATATTCGAGATTATCGCAGTGGGCTTGGTATTCCTTTAGCATCTAAAATATATGCCTTAGTTATCTTATGGATGTCTATCACATCCAGCGTCATATTTTTCATTAAACCTATGATATTACGTATCATGGTAGTTTTGATAGCTTTAATAGTAACAGTCTACATATTATCGCTTAAAACAAGAAACAAAGATAATAATGAGTGAAGTAATTCTGCTATTTAGCACAATTGCTTCAGGCTCTGTATAAAACATCATTCCAGTTGGATAATAGATGTAATAACAGATGCGGGTGGTGTAGGCAATGAATGAAGGAATAGTTGTATTCGTAAGAGGTGTAATTGGATTCTTCTCACTTCTGATTTTTGCCAGGATTCTAGGAAAAGAACAAATCAGTCAGCTTACGTTTTTTGACTATGTATTGGGAATTACAATCGGTTCCATTGCTTCGGAGTTGACAATTGATCTATCAAGTCGAGCGTGGCCCCATTGGATAGGGCTTTTTACCTGGGCTGCTCTGGCTTATTTACTTGAAGTGGTTACAATGAGGTGGCGATACGCAGCCAAATATATAGAAGGGGAACCTACCGTTGTTATTATGAATGGAAAGATAATGGATAGTACTCTTAGAAAAATGAAGCTCCGGGCATCTGACGTTCTGGTGCTTCTAAGAAGCAAAGACATCTTCGATGTACAAGAGGTAGACTTTGCAATAATGGAACCCAATGGTCAATTATCAGTTCTAAAAAAACCGGAGTATTTGAATTTAACACCAAAGGATATGAACATACCCGTCCAGGCGACTGGCATTAGTACAGAATTAATATATGATGGGATAGTAATTGAAGAAAACCTGAGACAGCTTAATAAAGATAGAAAATGGTTGGCAGATGAACTAAGAAAGCATCAAATAAAGAATCCTGGCGATGTGTTCTTCGCATCTCTGAATCCTGCCGGCAGCCTATACATTGATAAATATGATGACCATATTATGAAAATTACTGATATTGGAGATTACAAGGGACCATACTAGGAGGCGATGTAATGAGAAAGTTTTTGGTTGTAGCAATTCCTATCGTAACCTTAGCTCTGTTCATTGCGATTATGCTCAGTAGTACATACCTAAAAGGGCCGTTGACAAAGGACGATAATATCCCACAGGTCATTGAGGGTATCATGGATAATGTAAACAATGAAAATTGGAAAGAGGTTGAAAAGGATACCAGACAGCTAGAAGGTACATGGAACAAGGTAACGAAAAGAATCCAATTTAGCGCAGAAAGAGACGAAATCAACTTCTTTAACGCGAATATTGCTCGTCTACGCGGTGCTATTATGGCACAGGATAAATCTGATGCTTTAATTGAGTTAAACGAAGCATATCAACATTGGAAGGACATAGGGAAATGATTACCCAATAATGTATTCCTCCCCTGGCAACTCGTACAAATCCCAATAATGGGTCATCTTATTAGAAATATCGTAATAAGAATAAGATGAGTGATACTATTTGTACGATGGAGTTACGGGGAGGATTTTCTATGGTTAAGGTGGTTATCGTTGGAGGTGGCTGGTCTGGGTGCGCCGCAGCTATTGCTGCAGTAAAGGCTGGCGGTCAGGTTACTTTGCTGGAACGGACGGATATGTTATTAGGCACCGGCCTGGTCGGTGGAATCATGAGAAATAACGGGCGTTTTACCGCTGCTGAAGAAATGATTGCTCTAGGTGGTGGTGACTTGTTCCAAATCTGCGATAGGAACGCTCGACATAAAAATGTAAATTTTCCTGGGCATAATCATGCCATTTTATATGACATAGTCAAAACACATGGCAACGTATTAAGATATCTTACACAATTGGGAGTAGAAATAGTCTTTCGTGCAAGAGTAAAAGAAGTGAATATGGAGAATCGTACCATTCTGGCAGTCAAGGATGAATCAGGAAGGGTATTTGCTGGAGATGTATTTATTGATGCTACCGGTACAGCAGGACCTCAGGCCAATTGTACCAAATATGGTAATGGATGTGCCATGTGTATTTTGCGATGTCCTAGCTTTGGAGGCAGGATCAGTATAGCCAGTCTGGCAGGTGTGAAGGAGTATGTAGCCAAGAAGAGTAATGGTCAAATTGGTGCTATGAGTGGTTCCTGCAAATTACATAAGGAGACCCTTTCAGAAGAGATACAACATCAGCTCAATAAAAAAGGTGTTGTGATTATTCCTGTACCCGATGAATGGAAAGAGGATCATTTAAGCATAAAGGCATGTCAGCAGTATAATCTGCCTTCTTATTTGGATAATATTGTGCTTCTAGATACAGGTCATGCAAAGCTAATGACCCCATTTTTTAATCTTGAAGGATTGAGACAGATTCCAGGTTTTGAAAATGCGCGTTATGAGGATCCTTATGCCGGAGGCAAGGGCAACTCCATGCGCTTTTTTGCTATGCCTTCAAGAGATAACAGCTTACATGTGGATAACTTACTTTGTTGTGGGGAAAAAGTAGGTCTATTAATAGGGCATACAGAGGCTATTACCACTGGTACACTGGCTGGTCATAACAGTGTACGCCTTGGAGTGGGGCTGATTTCGCTGGTTTTACCTCGAGAGTTAGCAGTTGGGGATATCATTGCCTATGTGAAGGATGCCATGGAAACAGAAGAAGGCATGAATAGAAAGTTTACATTCTCTGGCTCAGTTTATTTTGAGCGTATGAAAAATATTGGTTTGTATACCACAAATATAGAGGACATTCAGACAAGAGTGGAGAAATTAGGACTGAGTAACGTATTCTTACGACAACTTGTAGAGTAAGAGTTCTAATTTCTTATATTTTGCTAAAGATAAACCATAATAAACTGTAGGGGTGACCTAATTGAAATTCTGAAAATACCCTGCTAGATTATCTCTCCAGCAGGGTGTTTTTATAATTACAGTTTTCTTATTCTTCTTATGCTGCACAGTTGTTATATTGTTCCATCAAATTCCCTATCAGCCGAAAATAGAGAAGGCTGCGAATAATGTAGCGGTAACGGAAGCTACTAGGGATACTACAGTAATCTGTGTATTGATGGATGGACCAGCAGTATCCTTGAAGGGGTCACCAACTGTGTCGCCGATAACAGCTGCCTTATGAGCGTCGCTACCTTTGCCACCGAAGTTGCCATCTTCAATATATTTCTTAGCGTTATCCCAGAGACCACCAGCGTTGCTCATTAGCATAGCTAAGCATAGTCCGCTTACGATATTACCAGCTAAGAAGCCGCCCATGGCTTTAGTGCCACCAACGAATCCTACAACTAGAGTTATAATGATAGCAGTGAGACCTGCAGGAATTAATTCTTTAATAGCGCCAACAGTTGCGATATCGATACATTTGTCGTATTCCGGGAGAACGCCTTCTTTCCCTTGCTTTAGTCCATCAATGGTATCGAATTGTCTGTGTATCTCCTTAACCATAACTTCAGAATTTCTGGATACACCCATAATCAACATGGCTGAGAATACGGCAGGAACAGCAGCACCTACCAGCATTCCGAAGAAAATTAAGGGATCCATTACATCGAAGCTGATTCTTACTCCAGTAGCGGAAAAAACAATTTCCTGGAAAGCAGCTAGCAGAGCAATTACTGTAAGTCCAGCAGCACCAATTGCAAAGCCCTTGGTAATTGCCTTAGCGGTATTGCCTGCGGCATCCAATTTATCTGTAATATCGAGTACTTCATCACCTAGATTACCCATTTCAGCTAGACCACGAGCATTATCTACGATGGGTCCAAAGGCATCATTGGAGATAATCATACCAACAATAGAAAGCATACCTATTGCGGCAATGGCAATTCCAAACATGGGATAATTACCGCCCAAGGGCAATAGAAGCATGTAGGAACCCATTGCAGCTGCGCCAATTCCGATCATAGAAGGCATAATGCTTACAAGACCATATGAGAAACCAGTAAGTATTGTAAAGGCTGGACCGCTTTGGCAAGCTTCTGCAACCTTTGCAACAGGCTTCTTATCGTCGCCAGTGAAGAAGTCACTAGTGAAACCTATAATTACACCTACTAGCATACCAAGGAAGGTAGCGCCCCAAATACGGATGTTGAATTTGAAGACCAGTGATGCAATCAAGCTAAGTACAGCGAAAATAACACAGGTGAGTATTGTTCCACTGTTTAATGCTTTACCAGGGCTACCATCTTCTTTTACTCTAGCTAATAGAACACCAAAGATGGATGCTAGAAGACCTAAAGCACCGAAACAGAAGATAACATCAATTTCGCCAAGAGGTGCAGCGATAACCAAGGCGGCTGCAAATGCTGCGATTTGTGAGTCGAACAGGTCAGCGCCCATACCAGCTACGTCACCAACGTTGTCTCCAACATTATCCGCGATAACAGCAGGGTTTCGCGGGTCATCTTCAGGGATACCAAGTTCAACTTTACCAGTTAAGTCGGCAGCAATGTCAGCGGATTTAGTAAAGATTCCACCACCAGCTTTTGCGAATAGAGCCAAAGAGCTGGCACCGAGACTGAAAGCCATAAGCATATCAGCATCTCCGGTTATGATGTGTATCAATGCAGCACCTGCAAGAGCGGCGCTAACAACGGCCATACCCATAACAGAACCTGCACGAAACGCTACTGTATAGGCAGGAACTAATCCCTTTTTAGCTGCGGTTGCACAACGAACATTAGCAAGAGTAGCGATGCTGATACCTACATATCCAGCTAATCCTGAGAAGATAGCTCCAAATATATATGCTACTGTAGCAACAATATTCTGAGAAACATTACCTTGCCAAATTGGAGATGGAAAAATGATTAAAATAATAATGGCTACAACACCGAGAAACGTTCTTAAAATTCGGTACTCACGCTTCAAGAAGGTAAAAGCTCCTTTTCGAATCAAGCTGCCGATTTGATTGAGGTTTCCTTCAGCTACTGGAAGAGCTTGAACCCATTTGTAGTAATAAGCAGCTACTCCAATGCCGATAGCGGAAACTACTAAAGCGATTACTGCCCACAACATTTGACATCCTCCTTATTTGTTCATAATATTTAATGTATAGTGCAGGCAACCCCTTGTCTGCATAAAAAAACACCACAGCTACCGCAGCAGATTTTTTGTAGGTATGAATATATAGTAAAAGCTTCAAGCTGGAACATCTCCAATGTTCAGCCGGTTAGCAAATACTATCCACTCGCTTTAATAACCACACCCAGTCACCTCTTTTATACTAGGAAAAATACGCTGCAGTTCAATGATGTTTCTTTAACAAATATAGTATTTAATTTTTAGGTTTCCGTGAAAGAAGCCTTATTAAGAAGCTTACTTGCTTTCTTGCTTGTCTGCGGGAAAAATTTTAATCATAAGTTTGATCAGTACAAAGAAAAGGGCAAGAACCAGGAATACGCCTGATACACCAAAACCCATTACTTCAAGAGCACCTAAAACGACATCCATTTTAATTTCCTCCTATCCGAGTAGTGCCAGAATAATAGCACCAGCTACAATGGATCCAATTTGTCCAGCAACGTTGGCTCCGACGGCAGGCATCAAAATAAAGTTTGATGGATCCTCTTTTTGTGCCATCTTCTGGACAATACGTGCTGACATTGGGAATGCAGAAATTCCGCAACCGCCAATCATTGGATTAACTTTATTCTTTAGGAACAAGTTTACGAATTTTGCGAACAACACGCCGAAGGCAGTGTCAAATACAAATGCCATCAAACCGATAACTAAAATCAATAGAGTGTTCAATGTTAAGAACTTATCTGCTACCATGGTTGAACCTATGGTGATACCTAATAATAAGGTAACCAGGTTGCCAAGCTCATTTTGTGCGGTTTGAGAAAGTCGCTCCAAGACTCCACATTCACGAATCAAGTTTCCAAACATCAGTGAGCCAATGAGGGGAACTGAGATGGGGGCTAAAACACCTGCTACTACTGTGACTACGATGGGAAATAAGATTTTCACGGGCTTGGAAATCTCTAAACCATAGTCTACGTCCATTCTGATTTGACGCTCTTTTTTAGTAGTGAGTGCTTTGATAACAGGTGGTTGAATCATTGGTACCAAGGCCATATAGGAGTAAGCTGCAACGGTTATGGCGCCCATGTATTTGGGAGCGAACAAGTTGCCAACGAAGATGGAGGTAGGACCATCAGCCGCACCTATGATACCGATAGCTGCCGCTTCCTGTAGAGAAAATATGCCAGGCCATATTACGTTTGCACCGGCTGCCATCAACATAGCTGCAAAAATTCCAAACTGAGCAGCTGCGCCAAAAAACAAGGTAACTGGCTGCTTAAGCAATGGTGAAAAATCGATCATTGCACCAATTGCAATAAAAATTAGAATAGGGAATAATTCATTTACGATACCGGCATTGTAAAGAACAGTAAGGAAACCATGTTCTCCAATTGCTGCAGAAAATGGTATGTTGGTCATGATTGCACCAAAACCAATTGGCAGGAGCAGCATTGGTTCATACTCCTTTTTGATAGCTAGATAAATTAATATAAAGCCAATCAAAATCATGACCCCGTGTTGCCATGTGAAACCACTAAGTCCCATCAGCAATTTGTCTAATTTGTCCATTAGATAATCCCTTCCATCTTATGAATTTTGTAATAAATAATGACTGATTATAAAAAGCCATATCTTACTAGTATACATTATATTGCTACATATTTACCTTGTCAAACGAAAAAAACGACTAAATATTACCATCGTTTTTTCGCATATATGATATTTAATTTTTACTTTATTTTTCGCTTTGTTTAAGCAATTCTTTAATTTTCTCGGTAGCTGTCAGCAGGGAACTAATGGATTCATCATGGTTCAATCGATCAATTAATGTTGCAATTAATTTTGATAGATCTACCTCCACAAACCATTCTGCATTACGAACTACATCTGGTATATATGTGAGGTTGGTAGAAAAGAAGCGTTTAATTAAACCTTGCTCATAGCATTTATTGAACTCTTCTACCCCTTCAGTGAAAAGACCGAAAGTAACAGCGGCATATATATTAGCTGCATTTCGTCTTTTTAGTTCTTTTGCAATTTCAATAATGGACTCACCAGAAGCAGCCATATCATCAACTATTACTACATTTTTACCTGCTACATCGCTTCCCATATACTCGTGTTGTACGATAGGATTTTTGCCATTTACGACTTTGGTGTAGTCTCTCCTTTTGTAGAACACACCTACATCAATTCCAAGAACACTGGCGTAATAAATGGCACGATCCATTGCACCTGTGTCTGGGCTGATAATAATAGTATTTTCTCTATTGCTAATTAAATGATTTTCGTTATTATATATTGCTTTGATAATGTCATAGGTAGG
>CAYFSR010000061.1:0-10148 GCA_964345785.1 uncultured Eubacteriales bacterium
GGCTTTCGCCTTATTTTTCTTGATAATACCCTATAAAGAGGGTGTGAACAGTAACTATATAACAAAAAGATTAGAAAATGATTCAATTCCTTATGGAGAACCTACGAAAATCGTGCTACAATAGTGCAATAGGGGGGATGCTAATTATGTTACACAAAAGATGGATAAGCTGGTTTATGGTACTTAGTTTAATTCTAGCAGGGGTATTGGCTTTTCATTCTCCAGTTAGGGCTGAGGAAGGAAGTCCATACATCATAAAAAATTACAAATCCAACATTAGCTTACTTGAGGATGGTTCTGCATATTTTGAGGAAATAGTTAGCTATCAATTACAGCTCGATGAGGTAGAAATCGTTAAACCGATTCCTATGGCCTACAGCTCCACGATAGAGGATCTAGAGGTTTTCAACAGGGTTTATTCAAACGCAAACTCATTGGAGGAATTTGAAGATAAAGCGCATGATTATGGTTTTGATCAACCCAACGTGGAAGCGGATATTTATAATATTATCACAGCGACAGAGGGAAGTAAACATGATGAGCTGACCTTTGTCTATCGTTATAAAATGCAGGATACCGTGTTTCTATATACGGATACAGCAGCATTCTTCTGGCAGTATTTTCTACCGGAGCAAAACATTGAAGTTAATAATGTGTTAATCGAAGTTACTATGCCAGATAAGGTATCTGCTGAAGAATGGAGCGGATATGTAAGAGGAGCTGCATATGCCGAGAAGGAATTGCTTGAGGACGGCGTGTTTCGTATCAGCACTGAAATAATCCGTGAAGGAGAATTTTTGGAAGCTGTTTTACTCATGCCAAACTCCATTTTTCCTCAAGGGAGAAAGATTGTTGATAATCCTGCAAAGGATGAAATTGTTGAGAGCATGTCTATGTGGGAGGATGAAGATGCCCTAAACAGGCAGAAAGAAGAGTTGAAGTACTACAGTGGGTGGGGAATTGGTATCTTTTCAATTCTGTTGTCACTAGGTGTAGGCCTTCTCTTCCACTTTAAAACTAGGAGCTCAAAAAGAAAGGGCATGTCCAATATAGAATCAAGTTCGAATGGTATTCCCGACCCTTCTATTTCTCCTGCGGAGCTAGGTCTATTGATAAACGGCAAGTTAAGCTGGAGGGAGCTGTTTGCCACAGTATTGAGCCTAATTAAATCCCGATTCCTGGAACTGAGAAACAACAGTGAGCAAGATGGAGTTCTTACTCTTCGAGAGGATGTTAATAAAGACAACCTGAAGGATCACGAGGAATATGTGCTTAACTGGCTGGTTGGAGAACTAGGAGACGGTATTGTGCTTCCTGTGAAGAAGTTAGAGAAGCTTTTATCATCATATAGTAAAGATCATGAACAAAAGATATCCACTTGGGAAACCCTGGTTTATGGAAAGTCAGGCCAACGATGCTCCCAGATTAATGAAAACATTGGCAAGATGAAGATATGGGCTATGGGAGGGGCAATCCTCAGCTTAGTTGCTGCTATAATAGCCGGCTTGGTGCTGAATAATCAACTAGCAGGCATATTGTCCGGAATATTTGCTTTAGCTCTAATGGCTTTTATCTTACCTAGGAAAAAAGTCAGCGAAGAGCATAAGCAGAAGATAGCCCAATGGGAGAAATACAAGGATGAATTGAGCGCAAGTTTTTCAGACAAATCAAAGCCCCTATCCCTAACCCAATTGGAAGATCATTTTGTTTATGCCGTACCCCTCGGTATAGCAGATGAGATGTTGGAAAAGCTGCTACAAAATCATAAGAACCATGAATTTGAAGATGGTAATCTCACTATTTTGTATTACTCCAATCATTCCTGGCTAATGAAGGTTTTACAACCTCATCGCCGCCATTTCAAATAACGCTTCTCCAGCCAGGCAACTCCTTGGTACATTAGGGCAGCTAGAACTAATAGAATAGATACGCTGGTCATTACAAGGTCCAGTTGGAAAACTTGACCGCCGTATACTGCTAGAAAGCCTAGCCCTGCTCTTGAAACAAGGAACTCGCCGACGATAACGCCTACCCAGGACATTCCTACATTAATCTTCAGCGCGGAGATTATGGTAGGGATGCTGGCAGGTAACACCACTTTAGTCAATATTTGCTTTTTCGAAGCACCGAAGGTTTTCAGTAGTTTGATCTTGTCAGGACTGACATCCAGAAAACCGTTTAGCACTCCTATTACCGTTACAATTATGGATACTAGTAGAGCCATGACAATTATAGCTTTTGCGCCTGCACCTATCCATACTATGATAATAGGACCTAATGCTACCTTTGGCAGACTATTTAGTACTACCAGATAAGGGTCTGCTACCTTGGATATAAAATCGGACCACCATAAAACGATGGCAATGGCAGTTCCTAACAAGGTGCCAAGGGTAAAACCTATGATGGTTTCGTAAAGGGTAACAGAAATATGCAAATAAAGATCACCACTATTATGCAGGTTAACGATGGTTTTCCAGATTCGCGTTGGTTGACTTGTTATAAACGAATCAATCCATTTAAGTTGAGCTGCCAGCTCCCACAAGGCTAAGAAAACGAAAACGATAGCAATTTGGGTAACCCTAATTGCAGTTCTTTTTTGCCTTACTTTCTTTAAATAAGCCAGATGCTCCGGTGAAATCGGGGTGGCTTGATTGTTAACTGACATGAACATCCAGCTCCTTCCATATACTGTTGAAATAATGTCTAAATTCCGGGGCTTTACGCAGCTCTACTGGACTGCGGTTCTCCCCACTAAGTTCTATTACATGAGTACTCTTAATGGTACCTGGTCGCTTGCTTAGAACAAGGACTCTATCCGACATACTGATAGCTTCTGAAATGTCATGAGTAACAAGTAATGCGGTCTTGTTTTCCTTACGTATTATATTGCCTATCTCGTCTGATAGGGCTAACCGGGTTTGATAGTCCAGTGCGGAGAAGGGTTCATCTAGCAGCAGAACTTCCGGATTAACTGCCAAGGTTCGGATTAAAGCTACCCTTTGACGCATCCCGCCTGACAGCTGTTGAGGGTAATGGTTGCGAAAATCTGCCAGACCGTATGTTTCGAGTAAGTGGTCTGTATGTTCCGTAGTTTCTTTACTAATTTTGTCTTGTATCTCAAGTCCCAGTAGGACATTTTGTCGTATGGTCCTCCATTCAAATAAGTGATCCTGCTGGAGCATATAACCAACCTTGCTTGAAGGTCCATCAACTTCCTTTCCTTGTACAAATACCTGGCCGGAGGTAGGCTTTATAAGTCCAGCAACTAAAGACAGGATCGTGGTTTTACCACAGCCGCTGGGCTCAACTATGCCGATAAATTCTCCCTTAAAAACATTCATACAGATGTCTTTTAATGCAGGAGTTTCTCCTTCCATGCTATGATAATTAAGACTGACATTGTTTAGTGCAACTATGCTTTCTTGATTCATTCCTACCAATCCTTCCCCTTCCAAAAATAAGCTTGATACATCATATTCCATTGAATAAAATATGTTCAAAGAACACAGGTTTCCATTGTTTATTGATTTTGATAGGCCGATAAGGGTTTTATGACAAGGATTTTTGCTCTATGAATAGTGGCTGAACTTGTGTTATAATGTATGATATGTTTACTGAAACGCTGTGAATGCGAGTCAAATCGCGTCTTGCCCTGATATAGTGGTAATAAGCACTTACAATAAAACGACTTTATGAATGGTGGTTGAGAAGTGAACAAGGCATTAAGTAAAAACAAAATACTTCATATGCTACTGGCAATTATGCTGTCAGCCTTGATTGTTTGTATTGCTTTCTATTCATGTTTAGGGACAATGCCCTTGAATATTGGCGAAAGCTCAAATTCCTCAACCTCAGAAAGTGACAGGATTGCTACTTTTACGCTACCTATAACTCTTCCTGATAATCAAGTAATATCGGGAACAGTTTTAATTCAGGCAAAAAATAACATAATTCAAATTATTCAACCCATGAATAAGTGGTTTTTTGCTTTGCTATTCTTCTGTCTTCTTCTATATGGATGTATGGTTTTATGGAACTGTCAAAGAAATCGTCCTCTCCATATAGTTATCAAAAAAACCCCAGAAATTGCTGTTCGTATTGGTGGACATGCCCCTCCATGGTCTTTATTAAGCACAAGATTTTAATCGCTTTTAAGTATGGAAAGGGGTAAAACAAAAAATGAAAAACCGAAAATATGTATTTTTTGTAGTATTGGCTATAGCTTTGCTAATGTCGTTTGTCTCCATTAGCGGACTGGTGGTACCACTAGGACGATCATTGGAACTGGTAATTCCAGGCTCTAATGATATGCGCTTTGGTATTGATATTCGTGGTGGCGTTGATGCTGCTTTCGAACCTGTAGATTTAGACAGGAAGCCAACCAGACAGGAATTGGAGTCCGCGCGTTCTATTATGGAAACTAGGTTGGATAATTTAAACATTTTAGACCGTGATGTAACTGTTGACGAGCAAAACGGATATATAATTTTAAGATTCCCATGGCAGTCTACTGAAACTGATTTTGACCCTGAAAAGGCCATTGCCGAGTTAGGGGAAACAGCTATGCTTACCTTTAGGAATGAAGCTGGCGATGTGCTTGTAACTGGAACCCATGTGAAGAACGCTTCAGTTGGAACTGACCCTGAAACTGGCAGGTACGTTGTGCAGTTAGAGTTTGATAATGAAGGTGCTGAGCTATTCAGCAAAGCTACGAAAGAATTGATTAATAAGCCTATTAACATTTATATGGACGAGACCTTGATTCAATCAGCTATTGTTAGTAGTCATATTCCCAATGGGCAGGGTATTATCACCGGTATGGGCGGTCTTGAAGAAGCTAAAGCATTATCTGACAAGATTAACGCTGGTGCGCTTCCTTTTTCATTAACCTCTAAAAATCATTCAACCATAAGTCCTTCCTTAGGCAGTGGGGCATTGGATACCATGGTAACGGCTGGTATTATAGCCTTTGTTATTATTTGCATTCTCTTGATTGTATATTATCGTCTTCCTGGATTTGTAGCCAGTATTTCTCTGCTTATTCAGATTTCAGGTCAGCTGCTTGCCCTTTCTGTGCCACAGATTACATTAACCTTAACAGGTATTGCAGGTGTTATTTTATCAATTGGTATGGGCGTTGATGCCAATATCATTATATCTGAGCGAATCAGTGAAGAAATCAAGTCTGGTAAGAGCTTGGGCTATGCTATTTCACTTGGATTTAAGAATGCATTTAGCTCCGTTTTTGATGGTAATGTTACCGTATTAATCGTTGGTGTAATCCTAATGGCGTTGGGCTCAGGCTCCTTGCTATCATTTGCATACACATTGTTAACAGGTATTTTCTTCAACTTTGTAGCAGGCGTAACAGCATCCAGGCTGATGATAAGTTCACTAAGCCAATTTGAATTCCTAAAGAAGCCTCAACTTTACACCTGTTTGTCTAAGAGAGTGACTATGGAGAAATTCAGGGACTTCTACGGTAAACGCAAACTCTTTATTTCAGTTTCACTTGCAGTTATACTAGTTGGAATCATCATGACCTTTGTTCCGGGATTTGGAGCACAACTGGATATTCAATTTAAAGGCGGTTCTTTGCTAAAATATAACTATTCAGGGGAAATAGATCCTGATAGAGCTGCTGATATCTCATCCAATATCATTAACCGCGTTGTAAGCGCTCAAACTACAACAGATTTGAATACCGATCAAAAACGTTTGGTTATCAATATATCTGGTGACTATGGTCTTGATGTAAAGGAACAGGAGGCTATGGACGAGGCTCTAAAGGCAGAGTTCCCAGATGCTGACCTGCAGCTTTCCGAATCTTCCATGGTAGAACCTTTCTTTGGTAAACGATTTTTAACCAATGGAATTAAAGCCATGTTATTAGCAGGTATCTCTGTAATGATTTATGTAGGATTCCGTTTCCGAAAAATCGGAGGCCTGTCAGCAGGTATTACGGCTATAATTGCACTGTTGTTAGACTTAACAGTTGTATATACAGCTTATGTTTTATTTAAGCTGCCTATTGGTGATTCCTTTATCGCCGTAGTTTTGACGATAATTGGTTACTCTATTAATGACACTATTGTCATCTATGACCGAATTCGTGAAAATGTGAAAATGTACCCAAAGGAAAAGCTGGAAACGGTCACCAATCTTTCCATTTCCCAGACCATGGGACGATCAATCAATACAAACTTAGCAGTATTTATAAGTGTCAGCTTGATTTTTGTTATAGCAGCCATTAATGGTATCGAATCTGTCCAGAGTTTTGCTCTTCCTATGACAATTGGCGTAATAAGCGGATGTTATACTACGATTTGTATTGCTGGGCCCCTATGGGTATCATTACAAAAGAAGAAAGTTAAAGTTAGATCATAAGAAAAATTAGATTAGGAAGTTATCTGTTTTACAATTCAGGAGGGATTTAGTGGATTTACGGGAATTAAAAGCTTTGGCATATAAGCATCTTGGGAATCGAAAAGCGCATCCTGAAAGAGAGAGAGGCTTTATCTATTATCATGGACAGAGAGTGGCTAAGCTTGCAGTAACACTTAGGAAATTAATTATTCCTGAGGTGGATAATAAAGATGATATACTAACCGTAGCCGCTTACTTCCATGATATAGCCAAAGGAATAGAGCCGCACAGCCGATATGGAGCTATCATAGTAGAAGAACTCCTGAAGAGTTATTGTGAGCCTGATGAGTTATTGGAAATATGCGATCTTATTGGTAGTCATCTGAAAACCAAACCTGACAAGCAGATGTCAAAGCTGGAGATGGTGTTGCAGGATGCAGATATACTCGATCATTTTGGAACGGTAGAGCTTTGGATGAACTTTCAATATTACGCCAATACCGATGCTCCTATAGAGGAATCGGTAAAGTTCTACCAGGAAAAGTTTGACGGTCATGCTCAGCGAATTAGCGGATATCTAAACTTTGAGATATCTAAGAAAATTTGTCGGGAGAAAATTGCCTTTGTAAAGCAATTTGCGGATAGGATGACGGTGGAAGCTGCTGGAGAGATTTATAATCTGGATAGTTTTTAGTTCAAGATATGTGTAATATAAGGCCTAATAGCTAGTTAACAGGTAAGGCAAGAGGCACATATAAGCAAAAAGAGATGGCAGGTCGATTACTCAATTTCTCGAATAGTCGCCTGCCAATTTTTAATGCTATTTATATGCATATACTCTAGTAAATTTTACTCATCAATAACCTTCTGGGCAAATGTGTTATTAATTACGTCCTCATAATTAGCCCGTTGATCCAGTTCTCCTGCTGTTTCAATAATGTCCTGAAGACGCTCAAAGGATTCCTCTGACATAAGTGGATTTTGAGGCCAGGTATCCTGATCTTTAAAGCGCTTAATAACCTTGGTTAACAGCTCTAAATCGCTGTCTGGGAATGCAGGCTTGATGGTTTCTGCAACTTTTTCAGGTGTATTTTCGCTGACAAACTGTTGGCCCTTATAAATTGCTCTAGTAAATCGCAAAATCAAATCCTCATTCTTTTCAATGAAGCTTTTGTTAGCAGCATATGCGGTATATGGAATATTACCTGCTGAAGCTCCAATTGAAGCAACTATATAGCCGCTTTCTTCAAGCTCTAATGCAGAACCTACCGGTTCAAACAAAGCCACATAGTCACCAGTACCTCCGGTAAAGGCACCAGCCATAAGGTCAAATTGTATGTTAGTAAGAAACTCAAGATCCTCGTTAGGAACTAAGCCATGGTTACGTAGTACATATTCCAAAGCCATAGCAGGCATTCCGCCTTTTCGTCCACCGATTATAGTAGTTCCTTTTAAGCTCTCCCATTCAAAATCAGGCTCTGGTTCTCTACCAACAAGGAAAGAGCCATCCTTTTGTGTCAATTGTGCAAATACAACAGGGTGATCTTCTCTGCCTTCATTATAGACATATATAGCAGCTTCTGGGCCCATAAAACCAATATCAGCTTGACCAGCTATTACAGCAGTCATAACCTTATCAGCGCCACCGCCATTATACAGGTCAATCTCGATGCCTTCCTCTTCAAAATAGCCTTCATAAATGGCTGCATATTGGGGGGCATAAAATATGGAATGGGTTACTTCCCAAAGACGGACTTTGGAACTTTTCTTTTCAGGCGTGCATCCTGTTAACGCCAAAGCTACAACTAGTGCAAGGACCAGAAAAAGGACTATGCCTTTTCTAATGCTCATAATATCCCTCCTAAAAAATATGTGATTTATAATTTATAATATTCCTGTACGACTAAAGTGTGAAAACAATAGAAGCTCATATCTACTTTCAATTTTTAATAAAATATGGTATTATTTCCGTGAACTACTTACCACTTGTAGAAGTGGGAGAATTCTTGCTAGCTTTGTTAAAATACAAGAGGAGAAGGAGTCTGTTTATGTTTTTTATAAGTTATGAGTACAAAGGCAAACAGGGTTGGGGTGTAGCTAACCCAGATGAGAGAGTGATTTATCCCGCTAATGAGATATTCGGTGAAAATGCTCATGGTACATTGCTAGAGTTTATACAGAAAGGTAGCGGAATAAAGCTTGACACCTATCCAGAGCAAGGTATAAATATGGATCAAGTGAAGCTATTAGCACCAATACCCAAACCTTCTAGAAATATCTTTTGTGTAGGGAAAAATTACCTTGAACATATTATCGAAATAGCTAAGCAAGATAACACTGATCAAAGCCCTATGGAGCATCCAGCCTTTTTTAGCAAAGCTACTAATACTGTAATTGGAGCATTCGATAAAATCCCATCTCATGAAGGAATTACAGAGCAATTGGATTATGAGGCTGAGCTAGCAGTAGTCATTGGGAAAAAGGGCGTAAACATTCCTGTAGAAGATGCTATGGATTATGTGTTTGGTTATACTGTTCTAAATGATGTAACCGCTAGGGATCTGCAAACAAATCATCTACAATGGTTAAAGGGTAAGAGCTTGGATGGATTTTGTCCTATGGGGCCATGGATAGTAACCAAAGATGAGATACCAGAACCTATTGAGCTTAACATTTCATGCAAGGTTAATGGAGAAGTCAGGCAAGAATCTAATACACGCCATATGATTTTTGATATTCCGACGCTGATTAGCATCTTATCTCAAGGTATGACATTAGAACCAGGGGATATTCTTGCTACCGGCACACCATCTGGAGTAGGAAAGGGATTTGTACCTCCTAAGTACCTGAAAAAGGGTGATGTAGTAAGAGTGGAAGTTGAAAAAATAGGCTATATTGAAAATATAGTGGATTAATAATTTAGTTTATCTAAGGTCGAAAAAGGTATAGGAGAAGGTCAAATCAAGCTTTAAGTTGATGCTTAATATGGAAGGAGGGTCTATGTGAAAATAGGCAAAGAGACAAGGCTTAGGTTAATAGCCTTCATGCTTATTGTTTTCCTAACAACAATTGGTGTGTTAACCAGTTGCGTTTCAGGTGGAGAGATAGATTCTCCTATGAACAAAAGTAGCACAAACTCTCCAGTTGAAACTGGAAGTCTAACCCCTACTACAGGTACAGGCGATAATAAAGTGAAGGAAACCACTTATAACGCTGCAAATAGTAATAATATAAAGAGCACAGATAATCCAGGAACAGAACCAAGCAAAGACATAATAGGAGCTAATCAAAATAATACAGCCAAAGAACCAGAAGTTATAAGTATTACCATTTCAGCCGTAGGTGATTGTACCCTTGGAACGAACTATAAAATGTCATATGAAAACTCCTTTGATGAGGTCTATGATAGAAAAGGCAAATCTTACTTTTTCAAAAATGTATATGAGATTCTGTCAAAGGATGATTTCACAATAGCAAATCTGTAAGGACCTCTCACTAACTCCAAGGATAGGCAGGCGAAACTGTATTCTCACAGGGGAAAGCCTGAGTATGTAAACATTCTAACTGAAGGCTCTATTGAGGCTGTGTCATTTGCCAACAATCACACCTATGATTTTGGACAATCAGGCTATGACGATACTGTTAAGCTCTTATCTGATGCTGGTATTGCATATGCGTGTGATGATGTATATGGAATATATGAAACAAAGGGAATTAAGATAGGTTTTGTATCAGTTGATGAGCATTATGATGGTAAGCTTGTAGAAGTCTGGCTTGAGGAT
>CAYFSR010000061.1:10158-12935 GCA_964345785.1 uncultured Eubacteriales bacterium
TCTAACTTGCGTCAACAAGGTGCAGATTTGGTAATAGCAGCTATTCATTGGGGGCGCGCTGAAAATGAAAAGACGTCCAATACTGATGATTATCAAATCATACTAAGTAAAAAGTGTATTGAATGGGGTTATGATCTAGTAATTGGCAATCATGTTCACCTACTTCAAGGAATAAGTAAGCATAAAGGGAAATACATTACATACTCATTAGGAAACTTCAGCTATGGTGGGAGCAAGAATCCAGTCGATAAAGACACTGGTATTTTTCAACAGATATTTACCTTTGTTGATGGAGAGCTTCAAGTTGATGATAATGTACGATTCATTCCATGCTATAGCTCTTCATCTAAAAAGATAAATAATTATCAGCCTATAGTGGCAACAGGTGATGACGCTAAGAGAATAATAGACAAAATGAATATTTATTCAGCTCAATATGGAGTTTCATTTGATGAAGAAGGGTATCCCATGGAGGATATTTCGCTTACAGAGAAGAATAAGTCAGATGCTTATTATTCCATCTTTAGGGCTTCTTTTAAAAGTAATATGCCTATAAAGAGTGTAAAATATATTGGTATTGATTTATCATCATTAGGATTATCGGATACGACTTATTTGGAGGGTCTGTTAAGTGAATGGTGTAACACCAATAGATACACTGCATTTTTTGGAACTAAGAAGGAACTGGTGGCGGTAGGTTACAATAAAATGGCTGATGATGGTGAAGCTACAATTGTTATTTTCGATCCTCCAAGCTGGTCCAATAATCAAGTTCAATGCACTGTGTTACGAAATATTACTTTGCTAAATTACATTAGGGAAGTCTATACTTCAGCATATGCGGGTGATAAGTGGGAGACTGTGGTTGGAACTTACATACAAAAGTAGCTCGAAGATGGTTATGAAAAAAATTGTTTTCATAGCCATCTTTTTTTGGTCGGGGTGACAGGATTCGAACCTGCGGGCTCTTCGTCCCGAACGAAGCGCGCTACCAAGCTGCGCTACACCCCGATAATATGGAGCCAATAAAGGGACTCGAACCCTTGGCCTGCAGTTTACGAAACTGCTGCTCTACCAACTGAGCTATATTGGCAAAAACCTGCTACGATTAATTATTATAGCATTGTTTCCCGATTATGTCATCAATTGTTTTTCAACTTTACCTCTTCCACCTCAGTTAATCATTAGTTATTGTAGTATCATTTTCTTATTAAAATTTGGAATTTATTGAAAGTATGAAGAAAATATGATAATCTAAACAAGATATCATCAGTAAACAGTCCATAAATCCGATATCGAATAGAGCAGGAGGGTTCACATGGTACCAGGCAAAACCATATTTTTCTCAGTAATAACATTGATTCTATCCATACTCTTTCCCATAATGCTATCTATTTGGTTTTGTAGAAAGTATAAGACTCCAGCTACAACGGTGCTTTTTGGAGCATTGACTTTTCTGGTTTTCCAGCTGGTACTCCGCATACCACTGCTTCAAATATTAAAGCCTTACTATCCCGGAGCAGAGTCTAGACTAACAGGTTGGTCCTTGGCTTTATACAGCTTTTACCTTTCTGCTACTGCGGCTCTTTTCGAAGAAGGTGGGCGAGTCCTCGTATTCACCTTTTTTATGAAAAAAAGAAAAGACTGGAAGAACGCAGTTGCCATGGGGATCGGACATGGTGGCTTAGAAGCAATAGCCCTGACAGGGATTACCTATTTTAACAACCTAATTATGATAGCTATGATAAATGCAGGACTTTTTCAAAACTCAACTGATCCATTGATAAGCCAGGCAGTACAACAATTGACAGAAACCTCTTCCTGGATTTTTTTAATAGCAGGTGTCGAGAGGGTGCTTGCGATTGCCTTACACATTGGATTTTCAGTGCTTGTTGTGTATGGTTTGACCTCAAAGGAATACAAGTACGTATTATACGCCTTTATAGCTCACTTTCTATTAAATTTCCCTCTTGCTTTCGTTCAGAGTATAACCGGAGGCATTTATATAGCTATTGCATATATTGCAGCAATAGCATTTATTTCCATGTATTGGGTTGTTAAAATCTCTCCTAATCTATTTCGAGAGGATAGCAAGTTATCAAGTCTACTATATTGACTCTAGGCTTACATGAGATAAAAGACACTTTGATTGAGAGGTAAAAATGTTTATGAAAAGCTTTATCTACGGCACGGGTAACCCAGCAAAACTACAGTATATGCGCAAAAGCCTTGCGCCTCTTGCGATTGAGATTATCGGTGTAAATGAAATCGACGCTACACTTCCAATTATAGATGAGAGTGGCAACTCCCCGCTTGAAAATTCCAGAATAAAAGCCCTTGCTTATTATGCAGCATTGAAACAGCCTGTTTTTGCTTGTGATTCCGGGCTATATATAGACGGACTTTCTGATGAGGAACAACCAGGTATTCATGTTCGCAGGATTGGCAATAGAACCTTGAACGATGAGGAAATGACTGCCCATTATGCTAAGGTAGCAAGAGGACTTGGCGGCAAAGCAAAAGCGAGATACAAAAATGCAATCTGCCTAGTGATAAGTGAGGAAGTTATCTACGAGCATTTTGGCGATGATATATCTGGTGAGGAGTTTTATCTAGTGGACAAACCCCATCCAAAGCGCGTGGAAGGATTTCCTTTGGACTGTATTTCGGCGCGAATTGATGACGGTTCATATTACTATGATTATGAAAGAGACTCCGTTGCATCAGGTGATATGGCAATAGGATTTCAGACGTTTTTCTACAGAGTGATGAAAGGA
>CAYFSR010000062.1:0-12588 GCA_964345785.1 uncultured Eubacteriales bacterium
TAGTGTTTATAGGACGGTAGTTATAGCATACATACTGGTCAATAATATTGTTATAGTGTAATGTTTATAGGACGGTAGTTATAGCATACTTATTGATACCTAAATACTGGTTAATCCAGCATGGTGTTTACAACGCATATAGCATGATACTAAAGAGGATATATAGAGTAAACTGCTTATGCGAAACCGTTATTACCTTTGATTATAGTGTAAAGTTGTCAGTTTTACAATCAATTCTAAAGATATAATTACTTTTATTGTTACATCATCTCTCCATCATCGTTTCATCGTTCCTTTGCACAACCATCAAATTATCGTCTCATCGTCAATACTTCATTGCTCTATCATGGTTCCATCATATCTCCATCATTGTTTTATTATCACTATGAGCAGTTCTTATGGCTTCTAAATAGCATCATTCAAAATGGCCCCTCATAGGATGTAGTTTGCTATCCTAAGGTAAAACAGGTGCAAATTTTCAACTATTGTGTGGATTTGCCCAGTTTTCAATTGCTTTTAAGCGGTTTCTGTTCATTTTTTCAACTAATGTGTGGTTTTTGCGTGTCTTTTCGTCAATTCTGTGCAAAATTTCAATTAATGTGTGGATTTTATGATAAAAAGTGCACAATAATTGAAATTTTGCACAAAAACCCGTAAAAAGCTTCGGAAACCCGCTCACTACTTGACTTTTTGCACATTTACGCCTCACCTTGAACCTTACCCCCGAAAAATAGATAGAGAAAGCACTAAAAATCTCATGCTTCTTAAAAAGGACATTAAAAACTACATAACTCTATATACTAACTACTCCAGTAGAATGAGTTTAGCGCTGTACGGTTATTTTCTAAGGATGACAAGTGGACATCCAAGGCTGTTGTACTCATAAGGGATCATGTTTCCCAATCATACTTTATTTGGGTCTTCATTATACCAGATGGTATAGGCGATATATGTGTATATGATATGTGTGTACGATATCTGTGTACGATATCTGTATACGATATGTGTGTATGCGGCATGTAAATTTTCTAACGTACATATGTATCAAATTTTCTAGCGTTCAGGTGTATCAAATGTTTATAGCCCAGCTACCAAAGCGCTACCAAAAATGTTTGGCGTTGAAATGTACTTCCAAGCTCTCTTGTGGTAGACTTACATAAGTGATCTAACTCCTTTCTAGTGAATAAAAGGAGTTCATATCCTGCAATTAAAATCACTATTTTCCAAACTCTTATTTTTGAAAAAGGAGCATATTCATGGGTAATGTAATGTTTCAGAGGGAAATTGAAGTGCGACATGATGTGGACATACTGGTGGTAGGAGGTGGGCCTGCCGGTATTGCAGCTGCTGTTGCTGCAGCAAGGCAAGGGGCAAAAGTGTTTCTTGCAGAGGGTTCATCATGCTTAGGTGGTATGGGCACTATCGGACTGGTGCCTGCTTTTATGCAATTTACTGATGGAAAAAACTTTCTTGCTGCTGGCATCGGAGAAGAAGTTCTAAACAAGATGTGGCAGTATGGCGGCAAAGTGGAAGGCTCAGCGTATTCTATTAAGGCCGAAGCGCTAAAGAGGGTCTATGACGACATGGTAACTGAGGCTGGTGTTGATTTTGCTTTCCATACTCAAATGGTTGCTGTGGACGCTGCTGATGGCAAAGTAAACCATGTATTATTTGCTGCAAAAAGTGGTATGTTTGCAGTTAAAGCCAAAATTTATATTGACGGTACTGGGGACGGCGATTTGTGTGCCTGGGCTGGAGCGGAATTTGAAAAGGGCGATGAGAACGGCAATATGATGGCTGGCACTCTTTGCAGTATATGGTCAGACGTTGATTGGGATGAAGTTAAGAAACCCGATAGGAGAAGGCTGGAAGATGCTTTCCAAAATAAAGTGTTTACTAACGAAGACCGTCATCTACCTGGAATGTGGAGAGTAGGAAAATCCCTTGGGGGCGGCAACATAGGGCATACATATGGAGTTGATTCCACAGATGAGCGTTCACTTACCAAGTCGCTATTATGGGGACGAAAATCCTTGATGGAATATGAGAAATATTATAAAGAATACCTTGAAGGTTATGAAGATATGGAGCTTGTAACAACAGGAGCTCTACTCGGCATAAGAGAATCCCGCCGTATCATTGGTGATTATGTTATGGTATTGGATGATTTTAATAGCAGAGCAAGCTTTGATGATGAAATCGGGCGGTACTCATATCCCGTTGATATTCATGGCTCTGATGCATCAAAAGAAAGCTACGCCAACTTTGAAAAGGAATTCTATAACTTGAGGTATAAAGAAGGAGAAAGCTATGGCATTCCCTACCGTGCTTTAACACCAAAAGGTCTTGATAATGTTCTGGTAACCGGGCGTTGTGTTAGCTGTGATAGATATATGCAGTCCTCTATCAGAGTTATGCCAGGTTGCTATATTACCGGACAGGCAACAGGAGTTGCGGCAGTAATTGCAGCTGAAAAGAATACTGATATTCGGGGCTTTGATGTAAAAGAACTACAACAACGCTTGAAAGATTCAGGTGCCTATTTACCCAACTTTAATGGCTGACTCAGAGCACACCATTAACTATTGCTGTTAGCATTTAACTATAATGTAACATTAAGGCTCTTAAATTGGCCTCGGACAAATGAGAAAACTCAAAGTGCAAAAAAACAGCTAGTTTTAGGGATTACCCGAACTAGCTGTTTCTTTATTAGCTTTATTTTATCGCTTACTTCATGCCTTATTGTTTAGCTAAATTCTTTTGCCTATTGTTCATTGCATAGCTTCTTGCTTATTTCTAACAACACGCTACTCCGTTATCTTTCTCATGTACGTAGCAATGATGGCACTTTCTGTAACAAAATCTGTAAACCCGCATTCTGCAGAAATTCTTCCCTTATATCCCACTGCTTTCAATTGGTCTACAAATTCAGACAAGTCAGTACCATTGTATTTACCTGGATAAGTTCGGTCCGCTTCGGAAATATGAACGTGCACCAGTAAATGTGCTGCATCGGATAGCACGGTTAATGGTTCATTTTCACGAGCCATATGATACGAATCTGCCAGCAATCTAATATGTCCCAGCTGCAATTTCTCAACCAAATCTGCACCCTCTGCAACAGAGTTTAGAACATTACATTCCTTCTGGTTAAGAGGTTCAACAGCAACTGTTATATTATGTTTTATAGCATATTCATTGCACATGGTCAAAAAGTCCTCAATCCAACGCATTCCTTCCTTATGGTCCATTCCATCCGGAATCCTTCTCGCTCCGCCGCTACCAAAAACAACGGTATCGACACCTAGCTTTTGCATTCGAGTCATGGACTCTTTCACATGTTCCTCCAACTTAGAGCTATTACCTTTAATTATTGGTAATGTAGGAGGAACAAAGCTATTGCAAACTTCAAGGTTTCTAATTCCACTTGCTTGGACGACTTCTTCATCTGTCAAGCTCATGATTAATCCAACCGTTGCTTCTGCATAGTCGAAGCCATTTTCAAGAGTTATCTCTACTCCTGATTTTAAAATATCATAGGAAGAATGTGAAACCCTCCCAGTCCCTTCCGGCATAAACGAGTAGCCTGGCACACAACAACCTATTCTATACATAAGAGTTTCCCCCCAATTGTAAATATTCTTATCTCATTAAGTCAGCTGAACTTCTTGACCAGTTCTCGCAGATTCATAGATTGCATCTAGAATTTTCATGATCTCTACACCATCTTCAGCGGGGCTAATACACTTGGTTCCATTGGCAACACAATCTACAAAGTGAGCTATTTCGTTTTCAAAAAGCCCATTGAAGCTGAGAGCCGTGTCATGAGCTGGTGTAACATTAACAAGATAATCGTTCATCTCTGAATAGAATTCCAGACTTGGGTCAATCTTTACCCCTGATTTTGTTCCAAATAGCTCAATATTACCTGAATCTTGTTTCAAATTTAAGCTGAAGCTGGTTTCTACGGTTAATACTGAGCCGTTATCAAACTTAATCATTCCCAAGGCTAAATCTTCTACATCAAAAATTTTGTCCTCGGCATCTGTGGCACGATATCCTTTGGCGCCTTTTATATTGCTACGATCACCTAGCTTATTAAATGTAGCCCCTGTGATAGAAACTGCTTTAGGTTTATCCATCAAATAGCGAACTAGGTCAATCACATGAACGCCAAGGTCAATTAAAGGCCCTCCACCTGATCTGCTCTTATCACCAAACCATCCACCCGGGCTGCCACTTCTTCTTAGGTAGGATGCTTTTGCATAATAGATATCGCCCAGCATTCCATTGTTAATAAAGTCCTTTAGTATTCTTGCGTCATTTCCGAATCTCCTTACAAAACCAATCATAAGAAGCTTACCGGATTCTTTAGCTGCCTTTTCCATTTCCAACGCTTCTTTTGTGTTCATAGCCATGGGCTTTTCACATAGTACGTGTTTCCCTGCTTTTAAGGCTGCTATAGTAGCAGGAGCATGCACACTGTTCCATGTGCATACGCTAACCGCATCCAGCTCTTCTAATTTAAGCATTTCATTATAATCAGTAAAAACATGCTTATAACCATGTTTTTGAGCATAGTCATTTACTCTTTGCTCATTTATGTCACAGGCTGCATATAGCTCAACATTGTCAAGAGCTTTATATCCTGCTGTGTGTACTCCGCTTATATTTCCAGTACCGATAATTCCCACTTTAATTTTTTTCATAGGTCTCTTCTCCAGTCACTTTTTTCTGTGCATGCAACCGTATTGTACAAGCTTTTTTACAACTTACAGGCTTATCTTCTTAATTGTATCATTTAAGAAATTAACTGCTGCCCTGATATCTTTTTCAGGATTGTCGCCAACTTCTCTTTCGATGGTTAAGAAACCATTGAAACCAACGGAATTAAGAGCCTTTAGATATTCCACAAAGTCTACACTTCCCTCTCCCAGGGGTACTTCTCTAAATGCTGCTCCAAGCTGTATTTCCTCTTCAATCATTCCATAAATTACTTCAGGATCGCTGTCTCTAAGCTTGATTCCGTCTTTTGCATGAGTGTGAACAATATAATCTTTTAGGTTGTAAACTGCCTGTACAGGGTCATCACCTGTAACCATAACAAGGTTCGCGGGGTCGAGATTTACTCTTACTCCCTTTGAGCGCAGGCTATCTAAAAACATTTTTAGAACTGCAGAGGTTTCTGGCCCTGTCTCGATAGCAAAACTAGCACCTACGTTATCCCCATATTCCCCAAGTTCTTCACAAGCTTCCTGGATGATGCTCCATCTTGGATGCTTTGGATCTTTAGGAACAACACCTATGTGGGTAGTAATAATATCTGTTTCCAAGTCCTTAGCCAAATCCATAATTCTTTTGGACTTTTCTATTAAGGCAGGATTTTCTTCTCTGTTAGCAAAGCCTTTTCCAAGGTCTCCACATAGAGCAGAAATAACCAAGCCATTAGACTTAACCATATCAAGGAATTCTTTTCTTTGCTTTTGATCCATGTTTTCTGGAGCCATGGGGCCTCTTGTTGCATAAACTTGAATTCCGGCAGCGCCAACCTCTCTTGCCTTTTCTACTGCTTCTCTGGTACCAAGCCTGAATGAATCTGTAATAACGCCAATTTTAAACATTCTAATTTCCTCCTAAAATTTTTTAGTTAATATTTTTAGCTATTATCTTTAAATATTATTTAAGCTAATATTTAGTACAAGTTTTTCGATAAAGCCCCTTATCTACGATCATTTACACCTAATATATCTTGAAGCTTGTTAATATCAATACCCTTAAATCCAATACCGCTTTTAGCTGTAAGAGCAGCCGCCACTCCTGCAGCTTCACCTGTTAGAGCACAATTTGGAATAACCCTTGTAACATCCCACATTTCTGTTGTGACAGAAACACAGCGTCCGGCAACAGAAAGATTGGAGATCTTGTTTCCATAAAGCATTCGGTACGGCAGGTCGTAAACCGGACCTCTTTTTCGCCAATCACTGGTTTTCCCTATGCTGTCTTCAAACTCCGTACCCTCTTCACTGATATCCAGGGTGTAGGCACCTGAGAGCCTTCTTGTCATTCTTACAGGAGGAACAACAGGAATAGTAACAGGCATAATGCTTTCGTCATCCTGTTCTTTTCTCTTTTTTAGAACATCTTCAAGAATTACTTTGTGCCCTCTTATTAGAAGCTGATTGATGTCATCGGATACCAGGCCATCATAGACTTTTTCTGTAGGCTTGCCATGGTAGGGCGTTGCCATTGGCTGCAGTTTATAACCATTTTTATGAGAGTAATAATACCATGCCGCCCATCTGTTTTCTCGATACGTTTCCACGTTTTCACCTGCAAATTCACAGATATCTGCATCGCCGGTACAGTCAACTACGGCATTCGTTGAAATAGCATAATGTCCTTCTTTATTGTCAACGATTATCTCTGTTATGCGATTATTTTTAACATTTACGCTGGTTATATGGGTATCATAAATAACCTCAACACCTTCGTCAAGCAAAAGTTGTTCTGCTGCAATTGCAAATAATTGTGGATTATACTGGACGTCATATCTTTTCTCTTTCTTTTCCTCAAAGCTGCCATTGTTGAGCCATGCATCTGGGTATCTGCCTTCATAGCCATATTTAATTGATAGTTTTAATAGTTCTTCTCCGATGCCAAATATAATCTGATTGCCCATACCATCGCATAAGGGCAGATAAATGGTTACAATTCCGAGAGTTGCCAGGCCGCCTAAAAGACATTGCTTTTCTATTAGTTTTACACTAGCTCCATTTCTCGCCGCAGCAAGAGCTGCTGCAATCCCTGCAACACCACCACCTGCTACAACCACATCGCAGGAGCCTTTAACAGGCGTCTTTTTTTCTTTTTCAGTAATATAAGTCATCGTAAAAACCTCCCTATATATAGCTAATTTGGCAAATTGAAACCCTATCTAATACACTTCTAACATTCCTTATAATATATTACCACAAAACTATCCTCAAGGCATCATCCAACCGAATTGTCCTGGAGAAATGTCACTTTTCCCCAATGTTAATACAGGTTCTTCTTCTACACACCAGATAGCACCGTCCTTGGTTTCAACTCTCATCTTGTAAGGTGTATTTTTCAGCCAGTTAAAATCTTTCCGCTTCAAGCTTACAATAATATGAGTACCTTCACAAGGTATAATTTCTATCTTCCATTTAGCAGCTTCATGATCCAGTTTATCACCAAACAAAGATTGATGAGAGTTGGAATTCGGGCTGTGGTCCAAGTTGCCTTTCTCATCAATAATCATAGTTGGAGACGGCCACATAAGCTCAAACTCATTACACACCTTAAAACTCGTTTTACTATCGCTAACAAATTCATAGTAAACATTTTCGTCGTCATATGCAGCTCTATATCTGGCTTTATTATCTGAAGTAGATCCTAAGGGTATCAAGGATTCCCAGTCAGCATTCTCTAAGCCCGTGCTACTCAATTGATAAGCTTTTGAATCCTCTTCTACTCCCAGGTAATATTCCAGTGGCGAAAACCCATCCTTAATACGCTTTTCAACTTCAGGAAACTCTGTGTTAAGAAGTTCTTCTAATATAGAAATTCTATGTCTTAGCTTGTCAGGGAAGAACTTGTAGCCTTCTGCCTCTGAATGATAGCCAAGCCTGCCATCCAAATTACAAAGCTCAATCATAGCTTTACTGTTACTTATTTCCTTACTTACTATGTTACGCATTTCATTTATTAGTTTATTCGGATCATCAATCTGCCTGCCTAACAAATCTCGCAATTTGTAAAACCTTAGAATATTGTTCCCGCTTTCGAACAAAACGGACAATGCTTTGATTACAGATACCTGTTCTTTTCTGTCTTCATTCTCAGTTAATAGTAGATCATCTAGGATTTTAATGCCCTCTGTCCAGTTTTCGCAAATACCTTCAACCAAAGTTATGGCTTCGTCTAATGTATGTCCATAAAAGAGGGATTCACTAATCCGATCTCCATCCGGCTTGTCTAAAAGCAGCCAGGAACGACTTAGAGAGAAATTCTTAGGTTTCAGCGCTAATTCCCAAACAACACCATCATGCATGGGTCCGTAGTAACTGAACATGATATTCAGCGGATACAGTGAATAGCCTTCTTCAAAACTTTTCCAGGCGTTCAGAACGGTCTCAGCCTTGCTATTACCCCAATAGATTCCTGCCAACCTGCGTAAAAAGGCATCCTTGTCATCAAAATCATGCTCAAATGCCAGCTCACCAGCTGCCTTACTCATTATTGAGGGGTAATTACCAAAATACCAGCATTCCATAACCCCTTCAACCTTTAGTCTATGAGCTTCCTTAAACTTAGTATATACCAAACCAGGAGCAGGTATATATGGAACTGTGGAAAGCTCGTGAGAACTGCATACCTGCATTTTCGCCCACATATGCTTACCTGACTCAATAGCCTGTTCTGCTGTTATTTCAAACATTTCTGAAGGGCCTGTATAGGAAAGCCAGTAATCAATGGCAATTCTCGTTTTTCCAAGCTGCTGTGCGTAGCCTCTGTCTTCAAAGTTTTGCATAAGCATAACATCGTTAGGTGCTTGTCTTACATATTCTTTGATATCCTCTTCGTCCCATTGACGATGCCCATAAGTCCAGCTAACATAATCCCCCTCAGGCTTTACACGTCTCATGCCTTCTCTTAATAGGTCAACAGTATATGCCAGCACCTCAGGCTGAGTATATTTGCTGCATCTAGGGCATTCCCCAGTCCATGACGATGCGCAGGAGGTTGGTCTTTCACCATAGGTGATATTAATATACCCTGCTAAATCTGGCAAAAGCTCAAACAATTTCTGTGTTGCTTCCAGGCAATAATTCTTTCCAAATTCACTATGGGTACAAAAGGTACGTTGTTCATTGTACCAAACATGATTACCCAAGACCTGAGGGTATTTTTCTGCCAATTGCTCATCTCTAAAAGCCATTGGCTCAATAGCAAATACATATACCTTGATACCGTATCTAGCGCACTTTTGAATAACTCTATTTAGCTTTTCAATACGCTTTTCATAGCCTTTACCAAACTCAGTTATGTATTTGGAAGGCATTAGAGCTGCAAAACTGGTATAAATCCAAAGACCGTTGGTCCCATCATGTGCCAGCCGGTTTAGATATTCATCTGGATAGTAATCGATATCATCAGATAATTCATCTCCATATTTGGGAGGTCTGTTAGTGGGGCTAAAAAATCCTCTGGTTATTCTGGCATACATATGAGGGCTGCGTGAAATTTCACCTATTGGTAAAAAGCCGCCTTCTCTAATTTGTAATTCATCTTCAATATAAATAAGTGCACGCCTTACACCTTCTGTATCGTTTGAGGTGATGGTGCACTTAGTTTCAGTAACCAGGATGCTATAAGCTTCGAAGCATTTGGTATCGCCTTTTCTAACCATAACAGGAAATCTGTTACCTGCAAGGGAGTATACCTTTAAAAACCTATTAAAATCATCATATGCTGTTTCCAGCACTTTTTTGCTATCCGGAAAGTCAATGTCGAGGTACATGCCCCCAACATCGGCCTCTCCTTCTAATATTTCACGCAGCCCAAATTCCTCAGGCTTTTCCACATGCACAGGAGATTTTAAGTATTCTACAAAACTAAGATCCGGTTGCCTAGAAAAAAATTCATCGATTTTAACTGTTCTTTTCATAGTACCCTCTCCTACTATCATATGCTATGCGTATTGCTATCCGAAAGCTGACTATTGGATCTTATTAGAGTAATATCCTAATATATGTTTGCAAAGTTAAAATCTATGAGACAGTAGAGTGTTATTACCTAACACTCTACTAGTTCCATAACGTATGTTTTAGTTATTATCAGCAAAAACCTGAATTTTCAGTGTATCTCTCGATGCTCTAATAACACTTTCGGTGTTGATATAGGTATCTTTACCTTCCAGCTCATCTACAAATATTCGCAAGCAATCTGCTATACTTTCCTCTGGTACTGGTAAAAACTCAGCTTGGGGTTTACCATCAAGAGCAACCATAATTTCATTGGCACCAGCAGTAAACTCCATAACACCCTTTGTGCCCCAGATTGTAAAGCGCCAGTAAAATGGTAAAGTGTATCCGGAGGAGTTTGGTGCTGAGTAGGATACATCACCCATAAGCCCTGCTCCATTTGATAGCTCTACCATGAATTGAGCACAATCCTTGAAATGAGGAACCTCTGTTGCAAAAGCATTCCAGCAACGTGCCGATGTAACATTTTTCATGGAAAGGCCTGTAAGATACTCTACTAAATCAATACCGTGAATTGCAATATCGTTTATGGTGCCACCATGCTTACCTTCTTCAAAATACCAGTTAGGCCTAGAACCATACATAAGTGGATGCTGTCCACTAAAGAATAAGGTATGTATTTCTCCAAGATTACCTTCCTGGATAAAATTGCGAACTGGTTGTACAACCTTGTTCTGTCTCAGGTCCAACATGCAACCAACCTTTAGCCCTTTTTCCTTGGAGAGCCTTTCAATTTCATCAAGCTCTTCTAGGGAAGTGCATAGAGGTTTATCTGCATATACATGCTTTCCTGCTTCAAGGGCAGCGATTGCCAAGCTTCCACGTTTGCCGTAGTAATCACCAATTGCTATTACATCAATATCCTTCTCACTTAGCATATCTTCATAGCTGTCATGGGTGAAATTCACTCCCAAATCTGCCTCAGCAGCAGCTCGAGCATCTGCTTCAGCTTCATAAGCTGCTACAATTTGAACATCCGAGTTTTGTTCAGCAAGCTTGTAAAGCGCATTAATGTGTCCATGTCTAAAACCAGCAAAAGCTATTTTTATCATCATATCATCCATCCTTTAAATTATTATCAATAAAAATTAAAGATACAAAAGCCAATACGTATCACAATTAGATTCTTTATAATGTCGTGATTTCCTTCTTTTTTTAGTAATTACTAAACTCTAAGGTCTAACATTACCCTTCCTTGTGGCATCTAATTGCTTTATTCCAAACAGTTTCTCCGAATTACCATGGGAAATCTTTTGCAAAGTATCATAATCAAGTCTTAATTGGCTTATGAATCTGGCGTGGCAAAGAAATCCCTGAAAATCGTATTCGGTTGCACCATGGGGGGATAAAGCTGAATCGGTACCAAACAATATCCTATCAGCATACTGTGTTACAAATTGATTCAGTTTCTTCCTGTCATCTTCATATATTTGATCTGCCCATCTGGTATAAAAGCCACAGCTGGTGTCGATGTATAGGTTCTTATATTCATCAAATAATGACGAAAGGCGTTCAAGCCCTACATGCAACTGATGTGCCCCAATGACATTCATATTAGGGTACTTTTCCATTACCTCAAGCATCACCTGAAGTAAATCTTCATTAGTAAAGCTAACTCCAGTTTTCCATCCATCTGCCCAATATGCATTAGTACCTCCACCTTGATAAGGGGAGTTGCTGTGTCTTTGCGTAACATGCCATAATATTGATATACCAGCTTCTTCGACCATATTAAAAACTCGGCCCCATTCCTCACTTAGCCAAACGCCATGTTTGCCTTGGCCTCTCATGATTAAGTTGTTATGGAGCTTTAAACCTTTTACACCGTACTTAAGTGCTTTTTCAAGCAATTCTGTATCAGGCTTGTCGTGAGGCAGCCATAACAACCAATCCATTCTGTCATCAGCTGAAGATACATCACCGTAAACCTTAAAATCATCTTCATGTTTTGCTATAAGCACTACATTTCCTAATCGAAAGGCTTCTAGGTGAGAAAACCATTTATCAAGGATTTTATATAGCTCAGCCTGAGTTTTGCAGCCGTCTATATGGTTATGACAGTCAATCCAATACTCTTCACTGGGTTGGAACTGAAATCCCCAGCCTGCGGAAAATCCATTGTCAAGCCTTTCCCTCTCTTCAACATAAGGGCAATAAACTTGATCATTATGATCCGTTTTATTTGACATCTGACTCCCTCCATACATTTCACATTAAATCAGAGCTTTTCTTATCACATCAGAAACCTGCCCAGCTAGCAGCTGATACCCTTCTGGCTTCAGGTGACATTGATCGATAAAATAGGATTCTGGATGTTCATATAAGAGCTTGAATAAATTATTAACCTCAATGCCCTGTTCCTTCATGACTTCACGAGCAACCCCGTTATAATTGATAACCTCATCCTGGATACGGTAATTGGGGCCTTGTACCCAATCTTCATTTATAGGTGTCATGGTTGCAAATATGATTTTAGCATTGGGGGCTTTCTCTTTCATTTTACGAATAATGCGCCGTAATGTATTTGCATACTCTTCCGTGGTATTTAATGGTTTGTCGTCCCCATTGAAGTGAACCACATCCCATAGCCCGTTGTTCCAATGAATAACATCAATCTCTTCCGGGTTTTCAACCAATGCCAGCCATGAGAAAAGATTTACGAAGGTGTACTGGGTAAAACGACTGTTATCCTCAGGAAAAACCACATTTGCTACGTCTTTAAGCTCTTCCTTGACGTAGTTGCAGTATCCTATTCTTATGGAGTCACCCATTAAAAGAACGTTTTTCATGTTTTTTCCTC
>CAYFSR010000063.1:0-2321 GCA_964345785.1 uncultured Eubacteriales bacterium
TTGGAGAAGGTAACTTTCACGCAGTACCTGCCCCTAATCCAGGAACTCAACAAGACTGGATGGCTATTATAGATAGGTATTTTGAGCAGGATATATTTGCTCACGCATTGGATGAAGCCATAGAAGATGCCCAGCATGTACTTGGCAAGAGAGAACACAAGGTGAATCTTGTGATTACCATACCGTATCCAGGTCCACTACAGACGAAATTTGGAAAAATAGACGGACAAAACTTGAATTTCAGCGTGATGGGCCAAAATCGTGACCAAGCAACAAGACAACGCTTAACTGCTTGTATCTGGTTTATGGATGAAATCATTAAGCGTTTTAAACTAGAGAATTATAAGAATCTGAATCTTCTTGGTTTCTATTGGACGTTTGAAACAGTGTACAAAAGCTGGGATGTAGATGATCATTGGCTACTGAAGGAATTGCATAAGGAGATGCAAAATAGAGGGAAAAAGTTCTTTTGGATTCCATTCTGGAGCTCCTATAATGTGCACCTATTGGATGATTATCAAAACTACTACTTTGATTGTGCGTTTCTTCAGCCCAACTATATGTTCTACAAGAGCATAACTGATGTAAAGGATGCCGCCCATGCAGCTAAACGAAGAAATGCAGGGGTCGAAATGGAGTTTTATGCGACTTTGGATGAACCCATAGGCATAACGGATGAGCGCTTGCAAAGGTTTGATCGCTATCTTTCCGGGGGCGTGGAATATGGTTATATGAAAGAGTCAGCTTGTGCATGGTTTGATGGTGGCAAGGCAATCTATAAGTTATATGACCATGAAAACCCTGTTGAAAGACAATACTATGATAAAATATATCGATTTATAAAGGGAACTTATCAGGTGTAATCAAGTGTCAACTAGAACTATCATAATATTCTGCTGCAAAAAATCGTTTTGAAACAAATTACTTTTTGCAGCAGAATTTTGTGTTTTTCCAATATATACATGATAGAATAGATAGTGCAATGTTAAAAGCAGTGAAGCAGTGAAGGGAGCAGGGAATGATGACGAAAGAAGCCATACTGGAACCCAATGTTAACGAGTTGAAGTAAAAGATAAATAGCGTACAGCTTATTAGATTTGATAGAAGTTGAAAATGAATTTAATGTAGAAGGAAGTTTAAATTGAATATGCTTCTAATATTAAAGTTGTTACAATTTAGAAATTAATATAATTCTGGAATTTTTATTAATGGCATTAAGAGTTATGATATGCCGCAGCTATGGCAGACTCTGGACCAGATTTTGTATAGACAAGGAGAAATAAACATGGAATCCATGCAAAGCCCTATTCTTAAGTTGAGGAACTACTATCCTTCACTAACCAAAACAGAAAAGAAGATAGCGGATGTAGTGTTCGACAAAGGCGAAGAAATCATATATAGATCTATTACTGAGTTTGCTGAAATGTGTAAAGTAAGTGAGACAACCATAGTAAGACTATGCCGAAGACTTGGATTGTCAGGCTATCAGGAGTTCAAATTAGTTTTGGCAAGGGATGTAGTAGTTCCGAAAAAGGAACTATGCGACGATATAGGTATGGCAAGTAATCTAAATACATTAGTACAGATAGTAACCCAACAAAATGTGCAAGCAATTAACAATACAATGCGCATAATCTCTTTAGATGAATTAGAAAATGCTATTGAGCTTATCGTAAATGCAAATCATATCGAGATTTATGGGGTAGGTGCATCTGGATATACAGCCTTAGATGTTTCATATAAATTTAAAAGAATTGGATTACAGGTTGCAGCACAAACTGATCCTCATATACAAAGTATGTCTGCTTCATTGCTACAGAAAGGTGATGTAGTATTGGCTATTTCATTTACCGGAAGCACTCGCGATTTAGTAAACTCTGTTGAGATTGCCAAGGAAGCTGGAGCGAAAGTCATTTGTATTACTAACCACGGAAAGTCTCCAGCTGCGGATTTAGCGGATGTCCTGCTTTTATCGTCAGTGAAAGAGACCCCATTGCAAAGCGGGGCTTTATCATCTAAAATTGCACATTTACATATTATAGATCTATTGTATTCGGGAACGGTCGTGAAGATAAGAGAAAAGGCGACAAAGAGTATCAACATAACAGCTGCTGCTGTTTCCAATAAATTATTTTAAGCCATGGAGGTAAAAATGTCGTATGCGTCTTTGGTAAAATTGGAGGAAAAGACCTTGGAATTCCCTCATTTCCCGACCAGACTACAGCTTATAGTTTGGAGGAGTAACTGGTTTGAGCAATCACTATTTTTACACCTTACAGGATTTGGTGGAAAAGGTTATCTGTTGCGAGTATATTCGTCAT
>CAYFSR010000063.1:2421-12497 GCA_964345785.1 uncultured Eubacteriales bacterium
TTACACCTTACAGGATTTGGTGGAAAAGGTTATCTGTTGCGAGTATATTCGTCATGAATATATAAAGGAGTTCGAGTTGGGTTAGCAAGTGTCGAATTTGTTTATATCAGCACTTCAAGGAGGATATTATTCAGCCATGTGGAAAAAGATCCGAAAAACAATATTTGAGTGGATTCAGATGATTGTATTATCCATAGTTGTTGCGGTATTGATTAATTTATTTATATTCCAGCCAGTAAGGATAGAAGGGAAATCCATGACGCCTACCTTGCAAAATAATGACTACGTTATTTTATCCAAACTGGGTAAAACCTTTAACTTGAATTTTAAGTATGGAGATATTGTAGTAATTGATCCTGATATTGAGCATAAAAGTTCCATACTTGATGAAATTCAAAGAATAGCTTTTTTGAAGCAGGTTGATGATCAGAAATTAATCATTAAAAGGATTATCGGACTGGCAGGGGACAAGATAGAGATTCGAGATGGCAGGGTATACCGTAATGAGCTCCTCCTAGACGAGCCGTACCTTCTAGATGAAATTATGTTAGGGCCTGAGAATAGCTATCATGTACCAGCAGATCATGTTTTTGTACTTGGAGATAACCGCAACAACAGCTTGGATAGCAGAATCATAGGATACATACCAGTGGATAGCATTCAAGGTACCATGGTGCTGGATGTTAGCGAGCTATTAAGGTAATTTACATATCGTTACCGTTATTAGCGTTTTATTGATTCCTTTTTTTACACTTGCATATTTCTGTTATTGTGTATATTATGTAGCTTGTATTAAAATAAAATATATCAGACAGTTCGTGACCATCCTGTCTTAAAACAAAACTACGGATTGAATTTGGAACTCTTATATTGGTATGTAGATGTGTGTATCAATTTTGAGAATTTCGAACATTTGTATTTTGATTAACAGGGGGCAATAGGATTGCTCCCTTTATTATTTTTGGGGATGTCCGGATTTTTTTGGAGGAGGAAATATTTTGAGATCCAAGTATTTAAACACACGCTTTTTAGTACAGGCTGCAGTTATCGCAGCTATATACACTGTACTTACACTAGTCTTTGCACCAGTGGCCTATGGTGAGAGCTTGATAGAGCTTAGAGTCTCCGAGATGCTGACAGTTCTGCCCTTTTATACTCCAGCTGCTATTCCCGGTTTGTTCATAGGGGTTATACTATCCAATGTGTTCAGTCCTATGGGTGCTGTTGATGTTATATTTGGCAGCCTAGCAACGTTATTGGCTGCTTATCTATCCTATAAAGCACCAAATAAATGGCTGGCACTTCTACCGCCTGTGGTAATCAATGGATTAGTAATCGGTGGTATGTTACATTATGTTTACAAATTTCCATTGCTGCTATCCATTCTCTCTATTACCGCAGGGCAAATTCTTTCCTGCTATATTTTAGGTGGAATTCTTATGGCAGTACTAGAGAAGACAAAACAGCATTTGTTTCCTGTTGAATAGTGATTCCTCGTTTCAGTGCCGACGGATCGATGATTTTGTTTTATTCTGTGCACGAGGGTCATCGCCATATATACCGTATTCGCATGGAAGACCTGAAATTATAAGGTTATATTATCCCTCTCATGTATAACATACCACAACCTCAATTCTAATAATTCTGTTTAATTGGTATATGATGAATTGACTCATAAAATATGATATTATCTATACATGCATACTGAATTATGTACACAGAGGGGATGAATGCATTTTGGATATACGCTATCTTATGGGACGATCTGGAAGCGGCAAAACAATGCAGGTCTATCAGCAAATAGGAGAAGCCCTAGGCAGAGGGGAAGACCGCCTTATTCTTATGGTTCCTGAGCAGTTCACCCTTCAAGCCGAACGGGATCTGATTCATAAACTGAATTTGCCTGGTATTTTGGATGTAGAGGTTCTTAGCTTTACCCGCCTGGCTCATAAGATTTTCAATGAGGTTGGGGGTCTAACCCGAACCCATATAAATGAACAAGGCAAACATATGATTTTGCGACGTTTGCTGGAGGATATACGTGATCAGCTGTCCGTATATAAAATTGTTTCTAAGCAAAGTGGGTTTATAGATCAAATCAATCAATTATTATCTGATTTCAAGAAACATGATATAACACCAGCGCAGATCCGTTTAATTGCAGAGCAGCTAAGTAAATCAGGCCATGTATCAGGTTTGCTAATTGGCAAGCTAAATGACACTGCCCTGATATATGAAGCCTTTCAGAAATATTTGCAGGACAAGTACATGGATTCTGAGGATTCCATTAACGCCCTAGTAGAACGAATGGATCGATCCAAATATCTTCTCGGTGCTAGAATTTGGCTGGACGGCTTTGACTATTTTCCACCTCAGAACCTGCGAGTTTTGGAGAAGCTTCTTCATATGGCCAGGGAACTTACCATTTCATTTACTATAGATGTTGAGCAGGGTAGTAGAGATAAGGATATTTTTCAGGTACATGCTCTTTCTATGCAGAAGGTAAGAAGAATAGCTAAGGAGTATCATCTTAAAGAAGAGTTTATCCGTTTATCTGAAAGTGAAAAGGATATTGCTAATGCTGTTGAAAATGGCATTAAAGAGCAAGGTGAGGATGCTCAGTTTAAATCTCCAGAAATCCGGCATTTGGAACATGAACTTTATCAATATCCATATCAGCCATATACGGATGAAGTTCGCAGTATCGAAGTATTCGCAGGTAACAATCCAGAATCAGAAATAGAAAGGCTGGCTGCTAAGATTATTGCTCTTTCTAGAGATAGAGGTTGGCGCTTTAAGGAAATGACCGTGGTATCAGGTGATCTTTCCGTATATGGAAGCTTCATAAAGCGAATTTTCACCGAGTACGGCATTCCATATTTTTTGGATGAGAAAAAACCTGTTATACAAAATCCAATAGTTAATCTAGTACTAACCAGTCTAAGGGTCGTGGATCGTGCCTATCGATATGAGGATGTATTCAGGTTGCTGAAAACCGGTTTTTGCGGTTTAGAAAGAGGACAAATAGAAATATTGGAAAACTACTGTTTGGAATTCGGAATCAAAGGTAAACGCTGGAAAGAACCTTTCCTGTTAGGAGAGGATGATTATCCACTGGCGGACTTGAATTCTTACCGTGAGCAGTTCATTTCCCCATTTCTAAAGCTGGAGAAAGAATTGAAAGACAGTGACAACATCAAGGAAATGATAAGCTCCTTATATTTCTACTTAGAGGATATTCACCTTCAGCAACAAATCGAGGCTTGGATTGAAGAGCTTCGTGAAGAAGATCAATGGGAGCAGGTGGACGAAAACACTCAGATATGGAACATATTACTGGATACCTTTGATCAATTGGCTGAGATTCTAGGAGATCAAAAGGTTTCACTGGATCAATGCTATGGCATTTTGGAAGCTGGCTTTGCTTCTTTGGAAGTGGGTATTATCCCTACTACGCTAGATCAGGTTTTGGTTGGAAGTATTCAGCGCTCCAAGAGTCAAGATGTGAAAGCCTTATTTGTGGTTGGCTGTAATGACGGTATTCTACCTGCTGGAAATCAAGATGAAGGACTGCTTGCAGCTGATGAGCGGGACTTGCTACACCGTGAAGGTATGGATTTAGGTGGATATACGGAGCTTGTAGCTGCTGATGAAAAGTTCGGTATCTATACAGCCTTTAGTAAACCTTCGGAGTATCTTTGGGTAAGTCATGCCCTGTCCGATTCGGAAGGTAAGGCATTGAGGCCATCGATTTTAGTAGATCGATTGAAAAAGCTATTTCCCAAGTTATCTACTTCAAGCGATTTGTTAATTGACGAGCAGGAGCAGGAAGTAATGGTTTCAACACCTGAAAGCACATATAAATACATGGCTGCTCATATGCGAAACAGTGCAGATGGCAAGGATGATTCCCTGTTGTGGTGGTTGGTATACGATTGGTATAGTCAGCAAAGTGTAGGTGCTCCCTGGAACTTTTATATGGAAGCACTTTTGGAAGGTCTATTCCACCAAAATCAGGAGAAATCTCTAGGTAGACAAAAGGCTGTCGCCCTTTATTCGTTACCGCTGCGTGCCAGTGTATCTAGGTTGGAGCAATATGTGAAATGTCCATATGCCCATTTCATCCGTTATGGACTAAGGCCTCGTGAGAGAAAGGAATATACAGTAGCAGCTCCAGATTTAGGTGAGCTCTTCCATCTTTCAATTGAAGGCTTTACAGCTAGGGTTGCAGAGGAGAATCTAGACTGGATAAGCTTGGATGATGAGAAAAGCGGTGCCATTATTGATGAGATAATGGATAAGATTCTACCAGAGCACAACCATGGAATCTTGCTGAGCACCCATCGATATCAATATCTGTCACAGCGCTTAAAACGCATAAGCAAACGGGCTGTTTGGCTATTGACAGACCATATGAAGAGAAGTCGTTTTGAACCCATCGGTAATGAAATCAGTTTTGGATTAAAGGGTACCTATCCTCCTATAGAAATCCAGTTACCAGACGGAGAACGTATGCTTTTGGAAGGCCGTATTGATCGTGCAGACATCTATCAGAGCGATGAAAGTCTATACATAAATGTTATTGACTATAAGTCCGGTGCAGAAAGCTTTGATTTGTCCGATGCTTGGTTTGGCTTGAAGTTACAGCTATTGGTTTACCTGGAAGCCTTACTAGAGCTGGAGCAGAGAAAAACCCATGGAAAGGCCAGACCTGGAGGAATATTCTACTTCCGCATAGACGATCCACTGATTGATACCGAAGAGGGCATAGTAGAGAAAATTCAGACCGCAATTCGAAAGAAGCTAAAGTTAAAGGGCTTGGTGTTAAAGGATGTAAACGTTATAAAATCCATGGATGACCAAGTCAGTGGCTGGTCGGATGTGCTACCTGTAGGTATGTCCAAGGACGATTCCATTTACTCCAATTCCTCAGTTTTGGGCGAAGAGGAGTTTTTGGGGCTTTTGAACCATATCAGAAAGCTTATCAAGGAAATAGGCTTGGATATGTTGGAGGGTAATATCCGAATTGCCCCCACTAAGAAAGGCAATGAGACAGCTTGCAAATATTGCCCCTATGATGGTATTTGTCAATTTGATTATCAACTAGAGGATAATGGATATCGAATAATTCCCAAGCTGCGAACCGAGGATGTTATTCAGCGGATCCAACAAGAGAAGGGGGAAGAGTGATATGCCAAAATGGACAGCAGAACAACAGGCAGCTATAGATGCTCGAGACTGTAACCTCCTTGTGGCAGCAGCAGCTGGCTCAGGAAAGACAGCGGTATTGGTTGAGCGAATACTGCAACTCATTATAAAAGATGGGGTTGATTTGGATCGCCTACTGGTAGTGACCTTTACAAATGCAGCGGCTGGAGAGATGCGGGAACGTATTGGTTCTGCTCTGGTGAAAGCTATAGATGACATCAGCGAAGGTAGTGGGCAAGGTAATGAGAACAATGAGAGTAAGAACAGCGATATAAACGTAAGCAAGGATAGCGAAATTGACGGCGAACACCTAAGACGTCAATTGAACCTTTTAACCAAGGCTTCCATCAGCACATTGCACTCCTTCTGTATTCGTGTTATTCGAAAATACTTCCATGTAATCGATCTAGATCCTGGATTTCGCATTGGTGATGAGACAGAATGCAGCCTCCTTAAGCTTGAGGTAATAGAGGATCTGTTCGAATCCGAGTATGAAAAAGCATCGGATGATTTTCTTGGTCTGGTTGAACGGTTCAGCGACAACAGGCAGGATGCTGCTCTACAGGAGCTAGTATTGCGCCTATACAGCTTTATTCAAAGTAAGCCTTTTCCACAGGAATGGCTGGAGGAAAGGGTGCAGGATTTCGCTAAGGATATCCATCAACTGGAGGACAGCCCGTGGGCACAAGCTTTGTTGTCTACTATTGAAATGGAGACACAAGGAATTATTGATATGCTTCAGGAAGCCTTAAGCCTATGCCAAAGGCCATATGGACCTATTCCTTATCAGGAAAACCTTTTGGATGATTTGCAGCAAATGAATGATATTCTAATTTCTGCTGCTAAGAAAAATTTGCAGGCTTGCAGCAATGTGTATCAGCAAACCAAATTTTCAAAGTTGAAAAGTTGTAGAAAGGGCGAAGTAGACGAGAATCTTAAGGATAGGGCTAAAGATTTGCGGGATCAGGCAAAGAAGGCTCTGAGCAATCTTGGTGGTTGGGTTTTGTCAAAAGGCCTTGAGCAAAGTGTTAGTCAGTTAAATGAACTCTACCCTTATATGCAATGTCTTTGTGATTTGGTTCTTGAATTTGACCGTCAGTTTGGAGTGAAAAAACAGGAAAAAGGAATCATTGATTTTAATGACTTGGAGCACTTTGCCTTAGATATCTTACAACATGATCAAGTTGCAGAAGAGCTTCAAGACAGCTATGATTATATCTTTATTGACGAATATCAGGACAGTAATCTAGTTCAGGACACTATCCTTAGCTATGTCCGCAAGAAAGACAACATGTTTATGGTTGGTGATGTCAAACAGAGCATCTATAGATTCCGTCTCGCTGATCCTACTATCTTTTTAGAAAAGTATGACAGCTATAAAAATGGGGATGAGCAGGTTGATAGGCGAATAGATTTAAATAAAAACTTCAGAAGCCGACCTTATATACTTGATGGAGTAAATTATCTGTTTGAGCATCTTATGTCTACTCAGTTTGGTGAGCTGGAATACGACGATAAGGCTGCCTTATATCCTGGATTGACTGATGATTATCCCATAGAAAATCAAAACATCGAGCTTCATTTGGTAGAAAAAGTCGTAGATGAGGATGAAGAACTGGATCCAGATATTGAGGACTTAAGTGATGTGGAAGTAGAAGCCACCATTGCAGCAGATAGGATCCAGAAGTTAATTGGTACAGAAATTTATGATGCCAAAAAGGAAGAATATCGAAAGTTAGACTATTCTGATATTGTGGTATTACTACGAAGTACTAAAATGCAGGCTCCCGTCTATCAGGAAGTGTTCACAGCTAAAGGCATACCGGTATATGCCGATAGCAACACCGGCTACTTTGAAGCCCAGGAAGTGAAGACAATTGTTGCCCTTTTGAAGGTGATAGACAATAAGCTTCAGGACATTCCACTTCTAACCGTAATGCGCTCGCCCATTGGGGGCTTCAATGCGGATGATATGATTCTCATTCGAACCAAGGGAAAGAGCAAAGCCTTTTATCAAGCAGTTGATGAATATATGACAAAGCAGGAAGATGAATTAGCCAAACGCTTACATCTGTTTTTTAACAAGATAGAAGGCTGGCAGAAGGCTGCCCGCTACCTACCCATGGAGGACTTTATCTGGAAACTATATAGAGAATCTTGTTATTATGCCTATGTTAGTGTAATGCCAGGTGGCACCCAGAGACAGGCTAACTTAAGGCTACTCTTGGAACGCGCTCGTCAGTTCCAGCAGACTTCCATTCGCGGTCTGTTTCAGTTTATAAGGTTCATTGATAGTCTTCAAAGTAGCAGTGGAGATATGGGAGTAGCTAAAACCCTGGGAGAAAATGAAAATGTTCTGCGTATTATGAGTATTCATAAAAGTAAAGGCCTTGAGTTCCCTGTGGTAGTGCTTTCAGGTCTTGGAAAACAGTTTAATTTGACCGATACCAATGCATCCATTCTGTTTCATAAGGATCTGGGATTGGGACCCAAATACGTGAACCCCGACACCAGACAAACCTGTGATACCATAGCAAAAACCTCTATGAAACAGGTGATTCGGTTGGAAAGCCTGTCAGAGGAGATGAGGGTGTTTTATGTAGCCTTAACACGTGCCAAAGACAGATTAATATTAATTGGTTCAGCCCGGGATTTACAGAAAACTGCTGGTAGATGGGCTAAACCTATCAGCCCTTACTCCTTGTCTAAGGGTAAGAACTACCTGGATTGGATTGGCCCTATTCTTATGCGACATCCTGATGGCCATCCTATGAGAAATATGTTGGAGGAAGATTTTGATCAGGTTCTTTGGAATCACGATTCAAGCTGGCAGGTAGAATTCCACGGCCGAGGAGAGGTTACTGCCTTCCACAGGGAAGAGGCTAAGGCTAGAAATGAGTTTTTGATTCGTTTACAGAATCCTGAAAATTCCATTGGTGAAATCATTCAAAAACAAAAGACAATGGCAGTAGCAAGTATTAAGGATTCCAAGGATTTAGAAAGCAATCTAGATTGTGGGGCAATAAGTAATAAAGTAGTAAGTAGTGAAATAGAAAACAAAATAGCAAAAAAAGTAGAAAATGAAGCAATAAGATTAAGTGGGATGATAGATGAACGATTTTCATGGGAATATCCCTATAAATATGCTGTAAATATTCCTTCCAAGATGACAGTAACGGAGATTAGGAAATTACAAAGCTTGCGTGGAGCACAACTGTTACAGGAAGCAGAAGAACTCATACCTTCTTTTATCAATCCATCACCTGGTTTGCGAGCTAGACCTGCGTTTTTGGAAGGAAGTAAGAGGTTTACTGCTGCTGAGAAAGGCACCATAGTGCACTTTATACTTCAGCATCTGGAACTGGACAAGGCAGAGACCCAAGAAGATATTCTACAACAGATTGAGAACATGATTAAGCGCGAGCTATTGACAGAAGATGAAGCACAGGTAGCTAACATGAATCAGATATATGGATTCATAAATAGTGAAACAGGCCAACGTATTTGTAATGCTACCCAAGTTTACCGGGAGGTTCCTTTTAATTTGCGCAAGAAGTCCCATCAATTAATGGAAAACCTACAGGCTAATGACGATACTCTTTTGATACAAGGTGTTATAGACTGCTTCTTTGAAGAAGAGGGCCAATGGGTTCTAGTAGATTATAAAACCGACTATGTGGATTCCAGTGATAAGTTACTCCAACTAAAGGAGCGCTATCGAATCCAGATGGATTTGTATACAGAGGCTTTGGAGCAGATAACAGGGAAGCAAGTTAAGGAACGAGTCTTATACCTGCTCAGCATTAATCAGGCAGTCCGGATGTAATTGAAGCATCCTTGTGTTATCCATAAATGTAATAAGAGAATTCAATATTTTTTACTTTGAAGTGCTCGTTCTGTATCACTTATTGAAGTTGCTCCTTCTTCATCTTTATTGATAACCCTATATGTTATACAAGGATAGTTGTCGTAGAGAAAAATAGTGTATAATTGAAATGTTTTCTTTACGTACGTTCATACATACGGTATTCTTTTGGAGTCATGCCTGTTTTTTTCTTAAACATTTTACTGAAATAAGCATTGTCATAAAATCCACAAAGCTCAGCGATTTCCTTAATACTTATTGATTCATATTTGAGGTATTGCTTTGCTAACGAGATTTTTTTATTTAGCTTATACTCATTAGGTGATATTCCCGAATATTGAGTAAATAGTTTGCGGAAATATACTTCGCTAACATTACACAACATTGCTATATCAGTTACACTCAGTTCTAATGTTTCACTCTCTTCAAGATACTTTATACCCTTAGCTATAATATTATAATTCTGATTTATTACATTTTGTTGTCTATAAAAAACGCAAATTTCAAAAAAGATTTCATAGAGAAGCGATTTCAACTTAGCTGGTGATTGTATAGGGGAAACACTTTGTTCAGCTATTTTTGAGAATAATGAGTGAATCTTTTTTGTATTTCTGGCTTTTATAACAGTAATTCCATTATCGCTTAGTATAATCGGTTTGTTATATTTATCATAAATATAAAAGTTAATACCAATTGAATCTTCACCGTTCTGTCTGATATCTTGGAACTCAACCAAGTACTCAGAGCCCTCTGATGTGTATACAATATCGCCATAATCTGCATAGTATTCTACACCGTTTTTCAATGTGTATTTACCTTTGCAATTAGAAAAAAACAAAAGCATATTATACTTTTTTGGTTGGTTTATACATGAAAAACCGTTTTGTTCTCTCCAATATTGCTTTAAACTATTTATAACTTCTAATGTATAATCATAATGGTAAAATTCTGCTGATTCAATTATACTTTCCAATTCATATACATCCTTTCGGTTTGTCTAAGG
>CAYFSR010000064.1:0-12375 GCA_964345785.1 uncultured Eubacteriales bacterium
CTTTCTTACAACCCGCTCCATCTCTTCCCAGTTGTCCTCCATGTCAGAAACTAATTTAAACTGTGTTCGACAGCGATCCAAATTATGGTCTTCCCGATGAATACGGAAATAGGTGTCACCGGAGAGATAATCTGTCAGGAAGCGGATTCCGCATTCCAAGGTCATCATTTTTGCTCCCATTGGTAAATTTTCAATTTCACATGGAGTTAAAACTTCCCCTGCTACCTCAAGATAACCTTTGGTATACACTTCAAACAGCTCCAAGTCGAAATTTACCTTGGAAAGGTCCTGCTCATCTTCAGCTGCATAGGTAGCGCCAAAGCGAATGGAGTCACCATAATCATATAAGGAAAGCCCGGGCATAACAGTATCCAGATCAATAACGCATATTCCCTGACCTGTGGCTCTATCAATTAATACATTGTTTAACTTAGTATCATTGTGAGTTACGCGAAGTGGAAGCTTACTCCCTTTTAGCAAGTCAACCAGTACATGAGTATCTTTCTCACGATTTAAAACAAAGTCAATTTCCCGGGAAACATTTTTAGCACGTCCACAAATATCCTTATCCAATGCTTCCTTGAACTTTGCAAATCTATCTACTGTATCATGGAATTTGGGTATGGTTTCATGCAAAGTTTCTGCTGGATAGTCAGCTAATAACATCTGAAAATTCCCAAATGCACGGGCAGAATTGTAAAAATCCTCTTTATTTTCCACCTGGTTATAGGTTAGAGTATCTTCAATAAAGTGATAGGTTCTCCAAAATCCACCTTGTGAATCTTCATACCAGTTGTTCCCATCTTTAGTAGAAATCACTGTTAAGGTTTCACGCAGGGGATCTCCACCATTTTCCTTAATTACATTAGCAACAAAACGGGTAACACCTACGATGTTTTCCATCAACTGAACTGGATGCTGAAATACCTTGGTATTAATCCTTTGTAAAATATAGCGCTTGATACTGTCGTCTTCTCTCTTACATGCTACCGCAAAGGTATCATTAATATGGCCTCCTCCATAGGATTGCGCACCTAGGAACTTGCCTTCCAATTCAAAAGCATTGGCAGCCTCTGTAATAATATCTCGATGTAATTCTTTCATAAGTCAATCCTCCCAGAGTTTCTGCGGGTAAACACCCAAATCTTGCATTTTTTGTAGAGCAGCTTCCACCAAAGGTTTGTCCTCTCGGTAAGTAACACCAAACCATTTATCTGGTGTATGCAATACCCTGGCTGTTGCCTTGCCTTCTTTTAACAAGGAATCTACCACACTAGGAAGGAAAAACTCCCCTTTTAATGGATTTTCTTTTAAACTGCGATTAAGGAAAATTGGAAATTTCTCTTCAAGCTCCTTCAAGAAACTAGAAGTAAAACCCCAAAGATTCATGGAAACAATGCTTCCCTCAGGGATAGTCACCCAATTCTCTCCATCTTCTGTATATTGGGATTTTCCGTCTCGTTTTTCGATACGGGTTCGCTCATTGATGTCATTTAAATAGCCATCTTCACTAACCTCACAAACACCCCGTGCAACATGACCATGGTCTGTCATGGTATTTTCCAAGGTGTACCCTACCATAGCATAACGATATTTTTCATCATCTTGATTATTAACAAGATAGTCATAGATCAGTTGATAGGCTTCTCTACCATAATAGTCATCGGCATTGATAACTGCAAAAGGGCTGTTTATGAGGTTTCTACAGGACAATATTGCATGGCCTGTACCCCATGGTTTTACCCTGCCTTCGGGGACAGAATAACCTTCAGGTAGATCATCCAGTCTTTGGAAGGCATACTCAACTTCCATAAATTCTGATACCTTATCACCTATTACTTGACGGAAACTTTCTTCCAATTCTTCTTTTATAATGAATACAACTTTTCGAAATCCAGCCTTCCAGGCATCATACAAGGAAAAATCAATGATAATCTCTCCGCTTTTACCTACAGGGTCAATCTGCTTTAGACCCTTATAACGGCTTCCCATTCCAGCAGCCATAACTGCCAACACAGGCCTTTCCACAATAAAAACCTCCTTAATCACACATTTACAATTCCACTAAAAGATCCGACCCAAGAGCTCAGGATGACATTAAACTTCTTCATAACCATTGGGATTCTTTGTCTGCCAATTCCAGCTATCCCGACACATTTCCTCCAAGGAATACTTGGCTTCCCAGCCCAACTCTTTTCGAGCTTTTGAAGGATCTGCATAACAAGTAGCAATGTCACCTGCTCTAGGTTTTACAACTACATATGGAATTTCTTTACCTGCGGTTTTTTCGAAGGCATGAACCATATCTAATACTGAGTAACCTATTCCCGTACCTAAATTATAAACCACCAGTCCGCAATTTTCTTGCAGCTTCTTTAATGCCGCAAGATGACCATTTGCTAAGTCTACAACATGGATATAATCCCTTACACCTGTGCCATCCTTGGTATCATAGTTGTCACCAAATACCTGCAGTCTTTCCAACTTACCGATTGCTACCTGTGTGATGTAAGGTACCAGGTTATTGGGAATATCACTAGGATCTTCACCAATCAATCCGCTTTCATGTGCACCAATTGGATTAAAATAGCGCAATACGGCGATATTAAAGTCAGGGTGAGCAACATGTAGATCATTTAAAATATGCTCTATCATTAGTTTAGTTTGGCCGTATGGATTGGTAGCAGAGGTAGGAAAATCCTCCTTGATGGGAACAGTTGCTGGGTCACCATAAACGGTGGCAGAGGAACTGAACACAAAATTCTTAACATGAAATTCCTTCATGGTTTCCAGTAGAACAATGGTAGACATAAGATTGTTATGATAATATTCAAGAGGTAAACGTACAGATTCCCCTACTGCCTTATAGGCTGCGAAATGAATAACAGCATCTATGTTTTCCTTTTTAAATACTTCCCTCAAAGCGGAAGAATCACAAACATCCATTTTATAGAAGGTCAAATCCTTGCCAGTTATCTTCTCCACTCTGCGAATTGCTTCTGTTTTGCTATTGTACAAATTGTCAACCACTACTACCTCGTATCCTGATTGTAAAAGCTGTACACAAGTATGGCTGCCAATATAGCCTGCTCCGCCTGTAACAAGTATAGCCACTATTCTACATTCCCTTCTTTTTTAAATGTTTAAATATCCACCCTATATCTTATAATGTTAACCTCCAGATTACAAGCATATATTTTGAACGAAATCAAAAAAGCTAAAAATTTACAAAAAGAGACTTTGACATGCTACTATTATAAATAGTATAATAAGGAATGTTTATTTAAATACCCTTTCTACTACCTGGCTGATAAGAACAAAAACTGTATAATAATATTGCAACCATTAAATAATTTAATGAAATAGAAAAGGAGAATGTTATATGGCTGAAGCACGTTATTCGGATATCACACCGGAAATTATGAACCTGGCAGAATTATGCATAAAAAACGGCCCTGTTGATTCTGAGTTATACTTAAAATACGATGTTAAGCGAGGATTGCGAGATCTAAGTGGACAAGGCGTCCTTACCGGTCTGACAGAGATCAGTGAAATTATATCCTCTGAAGTTAATGAAAACGGCGAAAGTGTTCCTTGCCCGGGAAAACTGTATTACCGTGGTTATGATGTTGAAAAAATAGTTGAAGGTTCCATCCAAAAGGGTTATTCCTGTTATGAGGAAGTTGTTTATTTATTACTTTTTGGACAACTACCAAATCAAGAGCAATTAAAATCCCTCAAAGACATGTTAGCCCATTACCGCACACTACCAACTAATTTTGTAAGAGATATCATTATGAAAGCACCTAGCCGCGACATGATGAATACCTTAGCCCGCAGTGTTTTAACATTATACTCTTATGATGACAGAGGAGATGACATCTCCATCCCCAATGTATTGCGCCAATCCCTTCAATTAATAGCATTGTTCCCAATGCTGTCAGTGTATGCCTATCAAGCTTTTAGTCATTATCACGATGGAAAGAGCCTGGTCATACATACTCCTCGCGCAGATCTATCAACAGCTGAAAACATTCTGCATCTTCTGCGTGCTGACAGTAAATATACTGAGCTGGAAGCTAGAATATTGGATGTTGCTCTGGTGCTTCATGCCGAGCATGGAGGCGGAAACAACTCCACCTTTACCACACACGTGGTAACTTCATCTGCTACCGATACTTATTCTTCAACAGCAGCCTCCCTGGCTTCTTTGAAAGGTCCCCGTCATGGTGGTGCCAACATCAAAGTTATGCAAATGTTTGAAGACATGAAAAAGAACGTTGCTGATTTAACTAATGAAAATCAGGTAGCAGACTATCTTAACGCAATACTGGACAAGCAAGCTTTTGACCGTTCTGGTCTTATTTATGGTATGGGACATGCTGTTTATTCTCTTTCTGACCCAAGGGCAGATGTTCTTAAGGTCTTCCTTGAGGACTTAAGTGAAGAAAAAGGCCTTACTGATGAATTTAAATTGTATAACACAGTTGAAAGGTTGGCAGCAGAGCTTATTGGCAAGAAGAGAAGAATTTATAAGGGTGTAAGTGCCAATATAGACTTTTACAGCGGTTTGGTATACGGCATGTTAGGCCTTCCTCTAGAGCTGTACACCCCTATTTTTGCAATATCCCGAATTTCCGGATGGAGCGCTCACCGCTTAGAAGAGCTTATTAATAATGGAAAGATTATTCGTCCAGCGTATAAGAGTGTTCACCCTCAACGTGATTATATTTCTATGGAGGAACGCTGAACCAAATAGTTTGACAACCAAACTTAATTAGCGAGAAGAACTGTTTATTGAAAAATATGCAAAAAGAAGAGCTGAAACTTTAATTACAGCTCTTCTTTTTCCTTATTATCTTTCTTAATCCTAAATCATATACTTATTATTTGTTGAGATACCTCAATAGATAGAGCTAAATTCCCACATGGAACTTAATCCATTGATACAACGGCTCCTTTGTATTTTTCCACGATAAATTCTCTTACTTCATCGCTTTGTAGAGCTTCTACCAAAGCCTTTGTTTTTTCGCTTTCTTCCTGTCCAGCCTTAACAGCTACAATATTCTTATAATGATCCGCTGACGATGAATCCTGCTCTTCTTTAGCCAGTGCGTCAGTAAGGGCGTTTAAGTCTGCTTGAATAGCATAGTTTCCATTAATAACCGCCATATCTACATCAGATAATGATCTTGCTAATTGTGCGGCTTCAATTTCTAGTATCTTAAGATTCTTTGGATTCTCAACAATATCGTTAGCTGTAGCAGCAAAGCCTGCGTCTGTGTCTACCTTAATCAGCCCATTAGCTTCTAACAAAAGTAGAGCACGAGCTCCATTGGTTGTATCACCAGGAATCGCAATTTGTGCACCATCTTTCAAATCATCCAAAGACTTAGTTTTCCCAGGATAGAGTCCCAGGGGTTCATAATGGATTGCTGCAACTGATACAAGATTGGCTTTTTTCTCTGCATTGAAGTCATCCATATGTGGCTTATGCTGGAAGTAATTAGCGTCCAACTCTCCACTCTCTAAAGCAACGTTAGGTTGAACATAATCTGTAAACTCCTTTACTACCAGTTCAAATCCCTTTGCTGCCAGTACTTCCTTTGCAATTTCCAAGATCTCGGCATGAGGGGTTGTAGAAGCTCCTACTACAATTTTCTTATCATCTTTCGATTGACTGCACCCTGACAAAATTGATAAAGACAATACTGCTATCAGGGCTAATGCTATAATTTTTTTCATTGTCTGACCTCCTATTATTACTTTTATAAATTTTATATAAAACACTAAAATATTAACAATTATATACGCTTATCACCAATTCTCGCCAGCTTCATACCCGCTACCTGGAACCCTTGAACTATGATGACCAATAAGGCAACGGTTACTAACATAATATCTGTTTGATAACGATGGTATCCATAACGAATTGCTATGTCACCTAATCCCCCACCGCCAACAAATCCGGCCATAGCTGAATATCCTAAAATAGTGGTTACAGTAATAGCGCTGCCTACTAATAGGGAAGGACGAGATTCTGGCAGCAATACCTTGGTGATTATCTGCATAGATGAGGCTCCCATGGACTGAGCAGCCTCGATCACCCCCTTATCAACTTCCTTCATTGAAGACTCTACCAACCTTGCTATAAAGGGAGCAGCCGAAATAACCAAAGGTACTATAGTTGCAGTAGAACCAAGAGTAGTTCCGACAATAAAATCAGTTACTGGCATTACTACAACTAGCAGGATTAAAAATGGAACAGAACGAAGAATGTTGATTATCAGACCCAAAATCCAGTTAAATGTCCTCATTGGATATATCCCATCTTTATCTGTAACAATCATGATTATTCCGAGTGGAAGACCTAACAGATAGGCAAAAGCGGTAGATACCAGAGTCATGTATAAGGATTCCAATACTCCTCGTCCAATCATGCTCCATACTGCCGAATTAAACATAGCCATCTACCTCCTCTACTGACAGATTCTTTGCTCTTAGATATTCAATCATCCTGTTCGCCATCAGTTCATTGTCGGGGAGCTGAATAACAATTTGTCCGAAAGCCTTCCCATCAATGTTCTTTGTATCAGCAAATAAGATATTTACAGCTTGACGAAAATCAAGTACCATACCCGCTATTACAGGCTCAAATGAAGAATTTCCATCAAATACTATACGGCAGCAACGGCTGCCTGGAAGTATTTCCACTGAATGATCTTCCGGAAATACCAAGCGCTTGGCAGCGGCCGTTTTGGGCTTAGTAAAAATATCTTCTACTTTGCCTTCTTCTACAATTCGGCTTTTATCGATAATAGCTACTCGATTACAAATTTCTTCTATAACTCGCATCTCATGAGTAATCACAACAATTGTAATACCTAATCTTTTATTAATATCTTTCAGCAGCATCAGTACATCACGGGTTGTTGCAGGATCCAAAGCGCTAGTCGCTTCGTCACATAATAATACCTGGGGATTGGTGGCTAGAGCCCGCGCAATGGCAACTCTCTGCTTTTGACCGCCTGACAACTGTGCAGGGTATGCATATGTTTTGTCCGTCAACCCAACCATGGACAATAGTTCTCCTGCCCTTTCCTCTGCAGTTCCTTTATCTATACCTGCAATTTCCAATGGGAAACAGACGTTGTCCAAAACCGTTCTTTGCATGAGAAGGTTGAACTGTTGAAATATCATTCCCATGGATTGACGGGTACTATATAATTCTCTTTTGCTAAGGCTGAACAAATCCTGATCGTTAAAGTAAACGGTACCTTCTGTAGGCCGCTCCAAAAAATTAATACACCTTACGAGAGTGCTCTTGCCAGCACCACTCATACCGATGATACCATATATCTCTCCTGGATAGATTTCCAGATTAATGTCCTCCAGCGCTGTAAACCCTTCGCCATCCGGACCTCGGAACACTTTCGATAAACCTTCAATTCGTATTACCGGATTTTCTCTATTCATCTCTTCCCATCACCCCAGTCTCAACTAATAATTCTATATTGATTTTTGCTTAGCTTTATTTATCCTAACTGAATATCTTTTTTATCTTAATGCCTAAAATATTTACTCCTATGCGTCACTCTACTTGCGGGATAAGCGGAAAGATAATTCCCCTAAGCCATTTTCAAAATCCACGCCAAAACGAACATCTGTGCCTGCAGCCCTGGTTCTAGCAATACTGCTCACAGTAAATCTAACTGCTTCAGCTGCAGCTTCAGTAAGGTCGAAGTCCTTGAGAATTGCTGCTATCAATGCACTTCCAAATACATCACCGGTACCGTGATAATAGCCTTCTATTCTATCTTCAAAATGGTAACCTATGTGACCAGTGTTTTTGTCATAGGTGGCAATACCAAGTTGCTTTTCATCATAGTGTACGCCAGTAAGTACTACTTGATTGGCTCCAATGTCCCCTAGTTCCTTTAAGAGAGACTCTATATAATTAACTGTATAAGGCCCTGTCTGATATGGTTTGTCCAACATCAGGACAGCCTCTGTGATATTCGGTATAATTATATCGGCTTTAGCACAGAGCTTCCTCATTCCCTTTGGGAAATCTTGAGAGAATGATTTATAAAGAATACCATTATCAGCCATGACTGGGTCTACTACTTTCAAAGTCTCTTTCGTCCCTAATAGATCAAATAAACTGGATACGATGTCCAGTTGCTCAAAAGAACCAAGATATCCGGTATAAATAGCATCAAAGCTTAAACTTAATGATTTCCAATGCTTGACTATGGGAATAATTTCATCAGTTAAGTCATGAAATGTATATCCGTCAATTCCACCTGTGTGAGTGGATAAAACTGCAGTAGGAACCACAGCGCATTCAATGCCTGCTGCTGAAATTATAGGTAGTGCCACTGTAAGGGAACATTTTCCTAAACAGGATATATCTTGTACTGCTGCTACTCTTTTTTGTCTTGTCATTTGTTTTCTCCTGTCAAAAGTGTATTAGTATAACATTTCTAATTATACTACCACTTTAAATATTTTTATACAAGTATTAAACCAGGGTGATTCCCAGTTATGCAGCAGCCTCCTTTAGGGGTAACCAGATAAGAATTTTCTGTCCCTACCATACCTACATCAGGCACCCCTCTTTTAGGCTCTAGAGCTATGACCATATTCTCCTCAAGAGGTTGGTTGAAACCAGCTGCAATTACCGGGGTTTCGTCGATTTGTAGGCCAATACCGTGTCCAAGGAATCTCACCTTTCGATTACCATATCCCATAAAGTGTTCTAGAAAATCTTTATCTAGGCCACCCATTACTTCCTTGTATATTTCTGCTGGAATGGCTCCAGGTACCAGTAAGGAAGCCATATGTTCCTGAATTTTAATACACCTGTTATGCATATTAACAGCTTCATCTGGTAAAGAACCTTGAAAAACATAATTCATGGTTTTATCTGTATGATAACCATCCATGCCAAAAGCTACATCCACGAAGACTAAGTCACCTTTTTTTAGTTTTCTTTCCCGGCTGCCCCAAAAGGGCATGGCAGGACTCATTCCAAAATTTCCTCCTGGTCCATCAAAATAGCTTGGGTAGAGAGAGCTTTCGCCAAAGCCCAATTGACCAATTCCAATTTGGGTGTCAAACTTGCCAAACCGAGCAAATCCATGGTGACCTTCCTCCATTAAAACGGTAAATATTCTGGTGGCGAAATCACTTTCACTCAAATCCTCTTCTAGTAGCTGTGGTACCTGTTGTTCCAAGATCCTTTGATGGATACATCCAATTCGTTTTTGTATTTCAAGTTCAAATGTGCTTTTTATTGAGCGAGCAGCCATGATTTGAGAATCCGCAGGTTGAATCTCCTGATAAGGAAAGTACTTTTTAACACGTTGAAGCAAAGCAACTGGTACTGATTCAGTTTCTGTAAATAACATGTCTGGTGACTTACCCATGACAGAAGCTGCATCACGGTAGCTATTCATAGGACGAATGTTTGGAAACTGGGATTCATCTACAGCCCGCTCGTAACTGCTTCGTACCCAATATACGGCTTCCTCCCCTTTGGGAATTATAAGCATTCCATCCTGCATAGTTCCAGTGAAGTAAAATTGGTTTATCTTGCTGAAAATCATTACCCAACTCCATTGGGGGTGATCCTGATCCATTTTATTTCTAAAGCGCTCCATTCTATGGGTGAGCTCAATTGCCGGTACTCTTTTGTCCATTAAATACTCCTTCCACTATCCTTTGTTTTGTCCATAGTATGATTATACTGCAATAACTCTATTTTTACAGTATAATTAAAGAATAGAAAAAAGAAAAGCAGAAAGGAAAGGAAAAGATGAATATAAGATCAATACTAGCAACTGTTGACCATACTTTATTAAGCACAACTGCAACCTGGGAGGACATTAAAGCCATATGTGATGATGGAATTCAATATCAAACAGCTTCTATTTGTATTCCACCTTGTTATGTTAAAGCAGCTACTCAATATGTAGAAGGGAAAATTCCCGTATGCACAGTAATAGGGTTTCCGAATGGATATTCATCAACAGCAGTAAAGATCTATGAAACCGCTGATGCAATACAAAACGGAGCAGATGAAATTGATATGGTAATACCCGTTGGCAAGCTGAAGAATAGGGAGTACGATGAGATATTACAAGAAATTAAAGAAATAAGAAAGGCTTGTCAAGGCAGAATTCTAAAGGTAATAGTAGAAGCCTGCCTATTAAGCCAACAGGAAAAAATAAAGATCTGTGAAATTGTTTCCTTATCACGTGCTGATTTTATCAAAACCTCCACTGGCTTTTCCACTGGCGGTGCTACTAGAGAAGACATCTCTCTTTTTGTCAAAGAGGTTCAGCCCCACGTTAAAGTAAAAGCCGCTGGAGGAATTTCCACCTTAGCTGATGCAGAGGATTTTCTTAGCTTAGGGGCATCTCGCTTAGGAACCAGCAGGATAGTCAAGATTGTTAAAGAGAACTCCCCAGGTTAATGTACGTTAATCGGGAATAGATCCATAGTAAACAATGCCGCGCTCGGAATCAACTGTTACAACAGATCCGTTTTTTAATATTTTGGTAGCATTCTCCGCACCTGTAATAACCGGTATTTCAAGTGCCATGCCAACTACCGCTGCGTGGACATTGGTTCCATTCTCCTCAACTATGATAGCTGACGCTCTTTTCAATACTGGTAGAATATCATTGTTTGTATATGGAATTACCAGTATATTGCCATCTTTGAAAAACTCATCAGCTTCTTTTGCTGTCTTTGCAACACTAAGCTCTCCAGTAAAGATGCCGGTGTCTATGCCGCTGCCTTGTACCAAGACCTTTCCTACTGTTTGAACTTTCAGGATATTGGTAGTACCGCTCATACCAATGGGTACTCCCGCCGTTATTGCAATAACATCTCCATCTTGCACCATGCCTGATTCTCGTGCTTTATTAGCACCCATATCAAACATTTCATCTGTAGATTGAGCCTCGCCAACTAGAAAAGGAATGACACCCCAAGACATATTTAATTGACGCTGCACCTGAGGAGAGGTTGTGGTTGCAATAATGGGACAAGCTGGTCGAAAACGGGAGATCATCCTGGCGGTGCGCCCAGACTGGGTAACAGTTACAATAGCCGCAGCACTTAAATCCATGGCCGTAGTGCATGTGGCATGACTAATGGCATTGGTAACACTGGTTTCCATGGCATATCGCATAGTTAATAACTCTTTCCAATAATCTATTGATTTTTCAGCTTTCTTAGCAATTTTATCCATAGTGGCCATGCTGTCAAGGGGATACTTACCAGCTGCAGTCTCCCCAGAAAGCATAATTACACTGGTACCATCGAAGATTGCATTAGCTACGTCACTAGCCTCTGCTCTGGTAGGCCTGGGATTTCTTATCATGGAATCCAACATCTGTGTAGCAGTAATTACAGGCTTCCCATTTCGATAACACTTGTCTATGAGCATTTTCTGTACCAAAGGTACCTCTTCCACGGGAATTTCCACACCTAAGTCGCCTCTGGCTACCATTATGCCATCGGCCACTTTTAGAATTTCATCAATGTTATCTATGCCTTGTCTGTTCTCAATCTTGGCTACAACCTTTATACCACGACCACCATGCTTGTTTAAAACTTTCTTAATCTCTAATACATCTTCAGGTTTACGAACAAAGGAAGCAGCGATAAAATCAAAGCCATTTTCAATGCCAAAACAAATATCAGATATGTCCTTTTCTGTAAGTGATGGTAACTGTATTTCCACTCCAGGTACATTGATACCCTTTTTGTTCCCGATGGTTCCCCCATTAAGAATCGTACAATATATATCCTTGTTCTGAATTTTATTTACTTCAAGTTCAATCAGCCCATCGTTGATTAGAATATGGTCTCCCTTTTTTACATCCTTATAAAGATCCTTATAGGTAATAGAAACTTTGGTGTTATCTCCAAGGACATCGTCATGTAACAGAACAAAGGGTTCTCCCTCTATTAATGTAGCTTCTCCCGTTTCAAAGGAACCAGTTCTTATTTCTGGGCCTTGGGTGTCTAATAACATGGGAATAGGTTTTTGGAGCTTTTCTCTTACTTTTTTAAAGGTTTCCAAACGTTTTTTTTGCTCCTCATGGTCGCCATGGGAAAAATTTAGCCTAGCCACATCCATGCCTTGTAATATTAATTTTTCTAAAATTTCCGGATTATCTACTGCCGGACCTAATGTACATATTATCTTTGTTTTTCTCAATTCAACTTCCTCCAATATAGTATAAGCTTACGCAATATGGATATTTAGACTTTTTATATCAAAATTCTACAATACTTGCTTCGCGATTATTTTACCATATAGGCTAAAATAAATCTATTTCTACAAAATTAATAATG
>CAYFSR010000065.1:0-7033 GCA_964345785.1 uncultured Eubacteriales bacterium
CCTACATGTCCTGTTGATCCTACAATACACACCTTCATAATTACATCCCCCTAGTTAATAATATTTAATTGCTAATTACTTATCGCCTATTGCCTATCACCTATTGCATATCGTATCGAGTATCCCGCATCCCGAATAACTAAACTCTTCGCTCTACCAGTATCCAGTATCCAGTATCATCTACCCGTATCCCGCCCCCTTACTCTGGCGTAAATCCCTCACCCATTACTTCTCTTACATCAGCCACTAATACAAAAGCAGCAGGATCAAATGAATTAGTAATTTCCTTTACCTGGGTAATTTGTGTGCGAAGAACTACACAAAGAATGACGTCCTTTTCATTTCCAGTGTAGGCACCTTTTCCATTCAGCAGGGTAACTCCACGGTCCATTTTCTCTAAGATAAGCTGTGCAATTTCATGTGAATGCTCCGATATAATGAGGACGGCTTTAGCGGTGTTTAAACCCTCCTGAACAAGATCGATAACTCTTGCACTCACTGCTAATGCAACTACAGCATAGAGCGCTTGGCTTAGCCCTAAGAAGATAGCAGCAGCTATTACTACTAAAAAGTCCACTGCAAAAAGAACCCAGGCTACAGTAATAGATGGAAAATGTTTATGTATAAGGGTAGCCAGCAAATCGGTTCCCCCTGTGGTAGCTTTCATTCGGAAAATCATTCCCAAACCCAGTCCCATTATGAAACCACCGTATATGGACGCCAGTAAGCTATCATTTGTCAATGCGGGTACAGGAATTATATCGATAAAAAGCGATAACAAAATAGTTGCAAGAAGTGTGCGTATACCAAAGTGACCACCCAATTGGCGAATTCCCAACAAGAATAGTGGAATGTTCAAAATCAAGGTGGTTACACCTACGGGAAACCCAAAAATGACATGCAAAACCGTAGCTACACCGCTCAAACCTCCAGGTGCAATTTCATTTGGAATGAAAAACAGGTTAAAAGCCAAAGCTGTAAGCAGACAACCTAGTATGATTATTAGATATTCATTGATGATTTTTCTAGTGGTAGTTGGCATAAAGTCCCTCCTGTAACAATTCACGCTTGTCCCAAAAATGCAAAAAGGGAAATCGCAAGTATCCTTTACTTACATTCCCCTATCTATAATTCCAATAATCCGAAGCTGATTTGAATAGACTCATCCACGATCTTCATAATGTCGGGGGAAAGAAATCCGATTTTTTCCTTGAGCCGTTTCTTATCTATGGTTCGTATCTGCTCCAGCAGTATTACCGAATCCTTGGGCAAACCGTAATCCTCAGCACAGATTTCTACATGGGTAGGTAACTTTCCTTTGTTAATCTGCGATGTAATTGCAGCAATGATGACAGTTGGACTATATTTATTGCCAATGTCATTTTGCACAATCAGTACCGGCCGGACGCCTCCCTGCTCCGAACCAATTACAGGACTCAAATCAGCGAAATAGATTTCTCCTCTTCTAACCATATCTTATTCACACTCCGACAGGATGGCCTCATACACTTCCAGGGATACCATATCTGAGTTCAAGCCGACCTCCGTTAGTTCTGCATTGATTTTGGCCATCTCTTCGTAGCCTTTCTTCATTTTTTCCCTTATTTCCAATCTATGCCGTTCTCTTATATAAAGTTTCATTGCTTCTCGAATAAATTCACTTCTGTTCTTTTTCTCGATGGCTACGATTTCATCTACTTCTCTTAGCAAACTGTTGGGTAAACTCACTAATATTTTCTTTAATTCAGCCATGGAAGGCACCTCCTAAAAGTACGATCATCCTGTTTTTTGCAGAATTCCACATTAGTATCTTCTACAATATAAATTATAATCCTCTATGTAATTTATCCCATCATGTGTTCAGCCACAAATTTCAACTGATCCTCTGCAATGCTTTTCCAAGGTCTGATTTTAACCTAGGCAAAGGCTTTTAATAATGTCAGCACAAAGAATACAAGTGCTTAAAGACTTCAGGGATGGATTCTATGATGTCCCCGGCAATCATTCCGGTTTCACCTAGCTTTCTGGCAGCTTCGTCCCCTGCTCGGCCATGAATAAAGCAACCAAGAACCGCAGCTTCGTATGGTGGATACCCCTGAGCAAGCAATGAGGCAATCATACCTGTTAACACATCACCACTGCCACCCTTAGCCATACCTGAATTTCCAGAAGTATTGATATAGATTCTGCCCTTTGGTTCAGCAACTATAGACGCAGCTCCTTTTAATAGAACAATGCATCCATACTCGTTTGCTACCCGGGAAGCTGCTTCAATAGGACGGTCCAATATATCTTCCAGCGCAAAGCCAGTCATACGAGCCATCTCTCCAGGATGGGGAGTCAGGATCACGGAAGCTTTGTGAGACTTAATCAGCGTCATATCTCTCGATATATGATTTATCCCATCTGCGTCTATTACTATGGATATATCAATTTTGCCAAGAATATGCCACAAAATTTCAAAAACTCCGGAGCTTTTGCCACAACCTGGGCCTATAGCTAGTACATCCTTATCTTTTAGTAACTCGATAACATCATGGAGAGACTCTGCAACCAGCTGTCCTTCTCCTCCATCTTCGATTGGAAAGGTCATTACCTCTGTCAACTTTTGCTCCATTATGGGGTTTAGGGTCCTTGGGATTCCTAAGGTGACCAAACCAGCCCCTGTTCGCTGTGCTGATAGTGAAGTCAGGTGTGCCGCCCCAGTAAGTCCAGTTGAACCTGCAATAACTGCAAGCTTCCCAAAGTTACCTTTATGACTGTTACGGGGTCTGGGCTTTAGCATTTGTGCGGCTTCTCGGTCAGTCAGAGTGAATTGCCTGGCATCAACACTTTGGGGGCTGTCCGCAGGCAGGCTGATAGGTACCACATGAATTTCACCTGAATATTCTCTCCCTGGATACAATAAGTGGCCAGTCTTTAAATATCCATAGGCGACTGTATGAGTTGCTCGAAAAGCTGTGCCCATAGCTTTACCGGTTTTTCCGCTAATGCCTGAAGGGATATCGATAGATACAACCGGGATGGTTTCATTATTTACTCGTTCAATAATTTCTTTATATAAGCCAGTAACTGGCCTGTCCAGCCCTGTACCGAAAAAACCTTCAATGATAAAATCAGCGTCTTTTAATAAGGAAGACAGCTGATTTAAGCCTGATTCATTTTGTATCCAACGGATGCGCAAGTGTCCACATGCTTCACTTTTCGAATTTTCATTCACAGATTCTGAGTATTCTAAATTTCCTAATGCGCCTGTTTCCAATGACTCCAATGCTTTTAGATTGGTTTCCGCATCACCTTTGGGTCTTCTGCCATCATCGCTTACAATTACAACCTCTGTCTGGTATCCATACAAAAACAGATGTCTGGCAACTGCCAAAGCGTCTCCGCCATTGTTTCCACAGCCTGCCAACACCAGTACATTCGAAGGTTTGGGGTAGTGCTTCAAGATAACTTGTACAGTTTGCAATGCAGCATTTTCCATGAGAACGATGCCTGGAATTTGAAATTCCTCGATGGCTCGCTTATCGATTTGTCTCATTTCATATGGAGTTACCACATGCATACACTACAACCTCATTTCTTATTCTTCTAATCAATAACAGCTTGAGCAGCGGCAAGATCCTTTATGTGGGTTATGGAAACTAGCACTTGCTTACCGCCCATTTCCTCCAGCCTTTTCTTAGCTGCACCACTTAAACTAGCACAAGGCTTTCCCTTCGGATCCTGTATTATTTCTATTTCAGTCCAGCTTACAGTGCCAAAACCTGTTCCCAAGGCTTTGGAAACAGCTTCCTTAGCTGCAAAAATCCCCGCAGCGGTTTGTCCATTCTGTTTTCGTGCTAAGATATATTCCTGCTCTGAAGGGGTGTAAACCTTATCGAGAAATCTAGAGTTAACTAATTTGCTTTCAACTCTGGCTGTTTCAATTATGTCCAGTCCAATACCCAATATCAATTAGTTCCCGCCTTTATTATTGAAATTAATACTATTGGTCATTCTTATTGAATTCACGAAATTTCCCTCATGATTGTAATTCTCAAAAACAACATTTCTCGTGAATAGTATATCCTTTTTTCTATCATTCTTCAACTATTCCTAGATAGCTTGTGCTATAATATATCTTAAGGAGCATGCTAAATTTTAGCAATTTTAATAAAATATTGGGGAGGAATAATTGATGAGTAGAAAAAAAAGATTTGTCTTGGTAGGCACAGGAGGAAGAGCCAGGTTCTTCTATACTGCAATTGTAGGCAGATTTAAGGAAACTTCTGAGCTAGTTGGGTTCTGTGATATCAATCAGACTCGTATGAACTATGCTAATAAAATCATCTCTGAGGAATATGGAGCAAGTCCCGTTAACACTTACACATTCGATCGTTTTGAAGAAATGATTACTACTGAAAAGCCGGATGTCGTTGTGGTCACCACTATCGATCGCACTCATCATACATATATTACTCGTGCAATGGAGCTTGGCTGCGATGTAGTAACTGAAAAGCCTATGACAACTGATGAAGTTAAATGTCAGCATATCTTAGATACCATTAAGAAAACCGGCAAGAATCTGAGGGTTGCGTTCAATTATCGCTATGCTCCTCATAATACAAAAATTAGAGAGCTTATCATGAACGATGCTATCGGTGACGTTCTGTCCGTACATTTTGAGTGGCTCTTGGATACAAGCCACGGTGCCGATTATTTCAGACGATGGCATAGAGATAAGAGAAACAGCGGCGGGCTTTTAGTACATAAATCCACTCACCATTTTGACCTAGTTAACTTCTGGTTAGGCACTTATCCAAAAACTGTATTCAGCATGGGTGACCTTATGTTCTATGGTCGTGAAAATGCGGAAAAGCGAGGCGTAACAAAATTCTATACTAGGGCACATGGAAGTGAAAATGCAAAAGATGATCCCTTTGCTCTGCATATGGAAGGCAACACTCAGCTGGAATCGCTTTATCTTAACGCAGAAAAAGAAGACGGCTACTTCCGTGATCAGAGTGTGTTTGGCGATGGTATCAGCATAGAGGATACTATGGGAGTTATGGTGAAATATAATAGTAACGCCATCATGACTTATTCATTGAATGCCTACATGCCGTGGGAAGGTTTCCGTGTAGCTTTTAACGGTAACAAAGGGCGAATTCAAATGTCTGTTGTTGAAAATACATATGTAAACGCAGGGGGAGATATAGCAGAAGAAGGTGCTGCGAAAAAGAAGAGCATAACAGTATTCCCATTATTCGACGCCCCTTATAATGTAGCTATTGAAGAAAAAGAAGGCGGCCACGGTGGCGGAGATCCAGTTCTGTTAAATGATTTGTTTGGTGTACCGGAAGATGATCCCTTCCGTAGAGCTGCATCTCATGTAGACGGAGCAATGTCTATCCTAACTGGTGTAGCTGCCAATAAATCTATTAAGACGGGATTACCAGTTGATATTAAAGAATTAGTAGAATTCTAAGTTCGTGTTTTACAATGGAAGTTCGGTGCTATTTAAAGTTTACTAAACTTTGAGATGCTTTGATGTATGAAATTCTAAAGTATAATAGAAAGGTTGATCAAGAAAATGAAAGCTTTTATGGATAATGACTTTTTGTTGAGCAGTGAAACCGCTAGGACTCTATACCACGAGTACGCTGCTAAAATGCCTATAGTGGATTACCATTGTCACATCAACCCAGCTGAAATTGCTGAGGATCGTCAATTTGAAAACGTCGCCCAGGCTTGGCTGGAAGGCGACCATTACAAATGGCGACTGATGCGGGCTTGCGGTGTAGAAGAACGCTATGTAACAGGCGATGCTGCTGATTATGAAAAGTTCAAGGAATTCGCTCGCATAATACCCAAGGCAATAGGCAACCCGGTATACCACTGGACTCACTTGGAATTGCAACGCTACTTCAACTGCGATCTACCGCTGAATGAAAATACTGCCGATGAAATTTGGGACTTGTGCAACTCTCAACTGCAAACAGGGCAACTATCAGCAAGGGGTATCATCCGTAAATCAAATGTTACCACAATTGTCACAACAGACGATCCTGTAGACAATCTTTCGAATCATAGAAAAATTGCAGATGATTCTACTTTTGATGTTGCTGTCCTCCCCGGATGGCGCCCAGATAAGCTGCTTAATATCGAGCGAGAGGATTTCTTAAGCTATGTACCTAAGCTAGCAAAAGTAGTTAACGAAGGGGAACTCAATAGTTTGGATGCTTTGCGAGCTGCTTTAGTTAAGCGCATGGAGTTCTTCCATGAAATGGGATGTCGGGCAAGCGATCACGGCGTATATGATGTTGTTTATGCTCCAGCTAGTGATGCAGATGTTGATAGCATACTTAAAAAACGTCTCTCAGGTGCAACACTAACACAGGATGAAGGAAATGCATTCCGCTGGTCCATGTTGGTGTTCTTGGGAGGAGAGTATCATAAGCGTGGCTGGGTAATGGAAATTCATTTCGGAGCCACACGCAATAACAATACAAAGTTTTTCAAAAAGCTTGGTGCCGATACAGGCTTTGATGCTATTAATAATGGAAATTGTATGCCTGGACTAAGCGCTCTGTTAGATACCTTGGAAACCGCAGGCAACCTGCCCAAAACCATGATCTTCTCACTAAACCCCAATGATAATGCGGCTATAGCTACTACTTTAGGCTGCTTTAGCGAAGAAGGCGTTCCTGGTAAAATGCAGCATGGAACTGCCTGGTGGTTCAACGATAATATTTCCGGTATGATAGCCCAGATTACAAATCTGGCAAACATGTCTGTATTGGGTAATTTCACAGGCATGCTTACAGATTCCCGTAGTTTCCTGTCTTACACGAGACATGAATACTTCCGCCGCATCCTGTGTAATCTCTTAGGTGGATGGGTAGAAAACGGAGAATATCCAGCGGATCTGGAGTACTTAGGTGCCATGGTTCAAGATATTTCCTACAATAATGCTATGAAGTATTTTGGGTTTGGTGAGTGAGTAGATTGAAATAGGCTGAATGGAATAACTTGAGTAAATAACTTGAGT
>CAYFSR010000065.1:7133-12317 GCA_964345785.1 uncultured Eubacteriales bacterium
GTTCAAAAATTCTATTAATGTGTGGATACGAGCTGTAAATATGGATTTAAGTCGCTAATCATGCTCACTTATTCAAGTAATGTGTGTTTTTGAGTCTTATTTAGTGTTTCATCAATTGCTTTTGCTCACTTTTTCAACTAATGTGCATAAAATTAGCCAAATCTGGTCATATTTGCTCATTATTTCAACTAATGTGCGGATTTTACGTAAAAACCCACACATTAGTTGATTTTTTGCACATTTATGCAATTAGCTTAGTCATAGTGATAGTTTAAGGTTTTTCTACCTGTTACTCGAAAGTTGTGAACTGTCCCCAAGTGGGTGGACTGGGTGGTCCACCCCTACATTTATGCATTCGTTGCTATCTAAATTTATATAGTGAACAGATAGGCATGGTCAGGATAGATAGTTATACTTCCCTCTAGAACCTCAGCAGTCGTTACTATTCCCCAACCCTTCTCGCCTACTTCCTGTACTTTTTCTGATAAGTTGAACACAAGAGCATACTCTTTCCTGTCTCCACCTGTAGTCACTACAGACAAAACACCTTCTGGCAGATTTGGTAAAGAACCCACACCTTGAGCAAAAGATTGTGTCTCTTCGGAATCTCCTACGATAACGGCAAAGGCTGAGTCATATATGTGTTCTCCTGCCGAGTACCAACGTTGCCGGTTCTCATAGACTGAACAAACCTCGTCGCAGTAGAGTGCACCAGCTTTATGGTCTGTACCATGCCCCATGCTTTTAAGGGATATCTGCCTATGTCCCGGACGAACTATCATCAGGTCTTTATGAGCTTCCACCACACCAACTCGATTATCGACGCATAACCATTTACCTGCATTAATAATCTCAGATGCTCCCCTGTCCCCTCCATGAAGACGATAGTTACCTTCAGTAGTATTGTACTCACGGATTGAATGATTGAACAAATCGTTGGGTACATTCAACAGCAACCCCTGTACCTGTCTGATTATTGTACGGTTATTTGCCTTAGCACTTTGGATACACAGCACTGTACGGTCATCAGGAAGGGCAGCAAATGCCAGTGACTTAATAGCTTGATTATCAACTTTCTGTCCTTCTGCAACAAATCCGTTGCTTTCACAAAGGTTTTTCCCATAGGTAACAAAACCGCCTTCAAAGCACTGACCATTATGCTCAAGGACTATCTCCCGCTGTGCAGATCCTAATCCTTGTATCTGTCCAGTTAAATTGCCACGCCATTCTAGAAGGCTACTATCATCTATGGGAGCACACTGTCCTTGTGATGGTTCAGCTGAGCGCCATACAAATGAAGCCATGCGATTTTCTCCCTTTTGCATATATGCACCATGATACTCGCTATACCATGCATTCTTTTTAGTAGCAACCTTGTTACCAGAAAGATTAAATTGCCTGTGCCATAAGGCCATCATAGAAATCGCATTCCCGCGATCAGATTCCAGCCTGGTATAGTAGAGAGGTGAAGTCTTTTTCAAGCCGGCACAACGGGCTGAAAGGAATGAACCATCACCATTGTATCCAGTCTCGGTACTCAAAATATCAAGCCAGCCGCTCTCCAACATAGAGCAGTCCTCATCAAACATATCCTCTGCTAACAGCCATGAGGGAAGGGCATAATCCTGACAATAGCAGTAACGGATACGAGTATCGCCACCAATGCGGTTTAGCCTGCCATCTTCATAGGTCATAGCACGTGCTAAGTTCCATAACTCTTTTGCGTTATGATACAAGGCTTCGGGTGGCTTCTCATTACGATTTTTATAGAAGAAATGCAACATGGCAATATTGGAAAGACAGATTATCATATAACCATGATTCATGTAGCCATGATGATCCAAAGCAAAACTATTAAAGAAATTCGCACCTCTAAATGCGTCCTTTACCCTAATGCCATCATAGACAGTCTCACTTGTTTCATCTGACTCAATGGAAATACCGTTGATAAAGAAGTTGGTTGCTTTTTCTTTGTAAGCTGCAGCATTGGGTGTGTCAGGATACATAGTCGCTACACGGCTGAGTATTGCACCATTCCAGATATTACTCTCAGGCTTGTTCTTCCCACTTTCAGCTAACAAACCTGCTCCGATTATGTAACTTTCCAGCAACCAATCCGCTTCAGAAGTCAATACTTTCCTTAACAAAGCTTGTTCTTCAGATGTAAGATGCGGTATCAAGATATCTACACCGTGCATCATTCGCTCTATCCCTAATGCGCTAATCCATGTGTGACCCCATTTTTCACCATCTGAACAATAATAGTCTCCTTCAATATGGCTTTGCAGGCTAAAGCGCAGCATTGCCTTTGCCTGCTCCAGTACTTCTTCCCTAGTTAGTCCGTAAGGAGTGAAATCCGAATCTGGATCCAAAGCTGCCACAGCAAAAGCAGATAATGCTTTCTGATTTGTTTGTACTCCCCATGAATTGTATCCAGTCCCGTAGCACATAAGCTCCGGACGGTCAGGAAAGGTGTATAGATATTGCTGTGAATCCTTAATCCACGGAATAAGTAAATTGATATAGTTTTTCGATTTTGTATTTTGCATTGTATTGGCCTCCTGGTCATAATCTTTTTTCTAACTCCTCCAGCAATTCACGTCTTACAGCCCGGAAGTTATCATCTGATGAATTATAATCATCAAAAGTGTTGCATACTTTACGGATAAGTTCTAAGGCTTTTTCCTTATCTTTGACTCCCAGCTGATAGAGCAGTTCAAAGTCCTCCGCTCCTGCTCTTTGTAGATGCCCTCGCATACTATACCAAGGCCCTTTATCTCCTGGGTAAACTATAAAGGCATTTCCAGGTGGCAGTAACTGTTCTGGATTTCCACGATAATAACAGGTGCTTTCGAAGGGCTCCTCATTATATACATTATAACCCCAGTGTAGAAACCCTTTGGAATCATACAAATAGCATATCCACATGGGCAAACGGCTTACCAATAGTGGAAGGTCCATTACTCTATTCATAGTGCATCCTGCAGGATATCCACAAGTATAAATCCAAATTTCTTCCCCTAAAGATTGAAGGGCCTGAAATTTAGAAATATGCTTTTCATATACAGCTTGTTTAACCACCCATATATCAACAGCACCTTCCAATTCAGTTGACTCGACAGGGTCATTAATGATAACACCAGGCATAAATTTGCGACAAATCCCAGATAAAATCCTATAATGTTCACTATTAGGAAATTGCGGTTCGTCAACAAGGCATTGCATATAATTGTCCTTCCAGTTGTTTTCATTCACAATTGCCCATAATTTTGTGAAATATATTTTCAGTTGTCTATAAGCTTCAAATGAAATAGCGCTAATATCCCTATCCCAGTTTAGATAGTGCTCTGGTTTCTGCCAATCTTTAAATCGAGCTATAAAACCTCCATATACATACTCAAATCCTGCTTTAAGGGCCATATTACCAAGCTTTATAGCAGCAGAAAAATCAAAATCTATGACCTTACCTGTTTCATCTCTAACCGGTACACCAGATGGCAGCATAATATGGTTATTGCGCATATCAATTTGATTCTGCAAATATTTATCTACCATATTCCAAAATGCTTCGCTGTCGTACTGTAAATTATGTACCTTTTCTATACTCTCTAAGTTCAACCAATTTATCATGCTGAAACTACTGCTTTCTAGTTCAGGCACTACCGCTTTGTATACCTTCAAGAGGATTTCCATATCTAGTTTGGAACCATTTACAGTAATACTTAAATTTTGCTTGTATTCTCCTGGCTGGAAGCTTTCAGGAACAAATATTCGAATATAGAAAGCTACTCTTCCCTGTTTCAGGCGGTTATCATCAATTTCTCTGGTGACATCATAAACATAAAAAGGTGCTTGTCTAGTAACAAAAGATGAAACACTGTCATAATCAAGGGTTGTAAATAGGTCCTTGCCACTGTTTTCTTCTACACGAGCAGGGAGAAGCTGATATACTGTGAAATCTAAATCGGCAATATCTGAGCCATCCCAATGAATATCTACGGGTGTATCGGTTTCTACCTCCATATCGGTAAGGACCTGAAAACATACACTAGCACCTCTAGCAGCCTCAAGCTTTACGGTATTGTCCTGCCTAGTTATCTCTGAATCTGGATACAACCACTCATTTTCCATAAAAATCTGTGCTTTCATTTTGCGTTTCCTCCCTATATTTTATTAAGGTTAACTCTACAGCTCTACAATATCTATTATAAAAGCTGATACATATCCATTTTCCACACACCAACGAATAGCTGTATCAAAGCGCTCATAATAATCTGGCATGTAATTTACATAGTGTGGATAAAAAACTGCTCATTGGACACATAGTTCCACGAAGGTGTAAAGTGGATGCTGGGTTTTAAACAAGTCAAGATCAGTAGCAATGTCAGTTATAGCATTTCTCTGTATAGACGCACCATATCTGATAAAGTACATATCCTCAATATCCCATTAATGGTGATTTTTCTACCAGGTGATGCATTTATTATACATTTAATTTCCAGTCCTTCATCAGTAGCTGTGCCCGCTGCGTCTGTCAGCATTACACCATCTATCGGAAATGCGTAAGTTATTGGTAACATATTCGCTCCTCCTTGATATTCATGCCATTTGATACTGTATTAGCTTCTCTCCTATATCAGATGTATTCACCTTAATTCATTATAATCCTCCACAGAAATGAACCTTTCATGACTAAAGTCACGAGATTCTGTTGCAAGCAACAAGGCGTATCCAATGCCTAAGGGAACAAATGTTCTGATGACTTTTTTGGGGACTTTTTAAACTTTAAATTTCTTTTCCGATTCATCTCACGAATAAATTCACAAGTGTTCTCGGCGCTTGATAAAAAAAGACAAAGCAGCTTCAAAATGCTATAATAATTACTATGGTGAACACAAGAAGAATCGTAACTCCTACGTGTACAACAACTGCGAATCCTAAAATTTGCATATATTAGAACTATAATTAGTAAAAATAAAGGGAGATGATACCATGTGCAATATAGCTGGTTACATTGGTAAGAGGCGAGCTGCCCCAATCTTAATTGAGATGATGAAGAAGCAGGAAGGCTTTGGTGGAGGCTACTATACAGGTATAACTACTCAATATGAAGGAAAGCTTCATAGTACCAAGGTTATAGGGGACACAAAAAACTTTCTGGACGAAACCGATGGAATACATTTT
>CAYFSR010000066.1:0-286 GCA_964345785.1 uncultured Eubacteriales bacterium
GATAACTTCATAGAGCGACAGGAATACACAGAGGAGCTAGAATTGAAAATTAAAAGCTTAATTAACGAAGCAAATAAGTAGAAAAAAAGTAAGTTCAAATTAAAGTAATGGTATCCCTGTCAAAGGTTATCAGCCCGTCATCCCTCATGTTTGCCAGCTCCCTGGACAAAGAGGTTCGCTGAACGCCAAATTTCTCTGCTAGTGCTTTTTTGCTTATATCCAGCTTAATCTGCCTGGAGTTTTGCCTTTTACTCTCATATTCTAGATAATTCATAATACTTTCTCT